>DASSQZ010000267.1:0-39140 GCA_035702105.1 Myxococcales bacterium
CCCCGCTACGACCTGGACGTCTCCTTCATCCGCGCCTGGGAGGACGGCAAGCCGGCGAAGACCGATCACTATTTCAAGTGGTCGCCCAACGGCGCGAAGGAGGGCGAGCTGACCTTCGTCTCCGGCCATCCCGGCGGCACCGATCGCGAGCTGACGGTCCGTGAGCTGCAGTACCAGCGCGACATCGCGCTCCCCGAGCGGCTCTTCGATCTCGCCCAGTACCGCGGCGCGCTGACCATGTTCACCCAGTCCTCGCCCGAGCACGCGCGCATCGGCGAGGCCGACCTGTTCTTCGTGGAGAACAGCTTCAAGGCGCTCAAGGGCCGCTTCGAGGCGCTGACCACGCCGACCCTGTGGAACAAGCTGGCCGGGCGGGAGAAGGCGCTGCGCGGCAAGGTCGACGCGCGCCCCTCGCTGCGCAGGAAGTACGCCTCCTCGTGGGACGAAGTGGCGCGGGCCATCGACACCTTCCAGCCGCGGCACAAGGAGTACCAGTACGAGGAGCTCGGCGCGGGGTTCAACTCGCGCCTCTTCCGCATCGCCCGCGCGCTGGTGCGCGGCACCGAGGAGCTGCAGAAGCCCAACGAGCAGCGCCTGCGCGAGTACACCGACGGCAGGCTGCCGCAGCTCAAGCAGCAGCTCTTCTCCAAGGCCCCCATCTACGAGGACCTGGAGATGTTCAAGCTTACTTTTGGTTTGACCAAGCTGCGCGAGGTGCTGGGCGCCGATCATCCCTTTGTCAAGAAGGTGCTGGGCAAGAGATCGCCCCAGGAAGTGGCGCAGGAGCTGGTCAAGTCGAAGCTCGCCGACGTCAAGCTGCGCGAGCAGCTCTGGCAGGGCGGGCGCGACGCGGTGGCCGCCTCCACCGACCCGATGATCCAGTTCGTCCGGATGGTCGATCCGGACGCGCGCGCGCTGCGCAAGTGGCACGACGAGGAGATCGATCCCTTGCAGCGCGCGGCGGAGGAGAAGATCGCCGCCGCCAGGTTCGACCTCGAGGGCAAGAGCAACTATCCCGACGCCACCTTCACGCTCCGGCTCAGCTACGGCACGGTCAAGGGCTACGACGAGAACGGGCACCACGTGGACCCGATCACCACCTTCGCCGGAGGTTACGACCGCGCCACCGGCCGCGATCCGTTCAAGCTGCCCGAGAGCTGGCTCAGGGCCAACGGGAACCACCAGGTGGATCTGAAGACGCCCTTCGACTTCTGCTCGACCAACGACATCATCGGCGGCAACTCCGGCTCGCCGGTGTTCGACAAGGACCGGCAGATCGTCGGCCTGGTCTTCGACGGCAACATCCAATCGCTGGGCGGCGACTACGGCTTCGACGAGACCGTGAACCGCACCGTGGCGGTGCACAGCGCGGCGCTGATCGAGGCGCTCGACCACATCTACGGCGCCGGGCGCATCGTCTCCGAGCTCAAGGGCACTCCCGGCGCCAACGCCGCGGGAGCAGGCGCAAAATAGCCGTTCACCCTGCAGGCACCTGCGGCCGGGGCGCACGGGCGCCCCGCGCCGCTGCCGTTCCCGGTCGGCGACCAGAACGCCGCCAGATGCGCTATAGAGACGATCCCTCCCGGAGGACGTCATGCGCGCACCCTGGATTGAAGAGCGGCGTGGGCTGAACAACGTCTCGCAGATGCACTTCGCCCGCCAGGGCATCCTCACCGGCGAGATGCAGCACGTCGCCCGGCGCGAAGGCCTGCCGGCGGACCTGATCCGCAGCGAGGTGGCGCGGGGCCGGATGATCATCCCCGCCAACGTGAACCACCCCGAGCTGGAGCCGATGTGCATCGGCATCGCGGCCACCTGCAAGATCAACGCGAACATCGGCAACAGCCAGATCGACGGCGACGCCTCCTCCGAGCTGGACAAGCTGCGCGGCTGCCTCAAGTACGGCGCCGACACCGTCATGGACCTGTCCACCGGCGGCGACATCCCGCACATCCGCAACGAGCTGCTCCGCAAGAGCACGGTGCCGCTCGGCACGGTGCCCATCTACGAGGCGGTGGAGCGGGTGAAGCGGGTGGAGAGCCTCACGCCGCAGGACCTGCTCGACATCGTCGAGGAGCAGGCGCAGCAGGGCGTGGACTACATGACCATCCACGCGGGCATCCTCCGGGACTTCCTGCCGCTGGCGCAGCACCGGGTCACCGGCATCGTCAGCCGCGGCGGGGCCCTGATGGCGCAGTGGATGCTCGCCACCGGCCGGGAGAACCCCTGGTTCACGCACTTCGACCGGCTCTGCGAGATCTTCAGGAAGTACGACGTCAGCTTCTCGCTGGGCGACTCGCTGCGCCCTGGCTGCCTCGCCGACGCTTCCGACCAGGCGCAGTTCGCCGAGCTTCGCGTGCTGGGCTACCTGACCCGCAAGGCCTGGGAGCACGACGTCCAGGTGATGATCGAGGGTCCCGGCCACGTGCCCATGGACCAGATCGAGATGAACATGAAGCTGGAGCAGGAGGCCTGCGCGGAGGCGCCCTTCTACGTGCTCGGGCCGCTCACCACCGACGTGGCGCCCGGCTATGACCACATCACCTCCGCCATCGGCGCGGCGCTGGCCGGCTGGCACGGCGCCTCGATGCTCTGCTACGTGACGCCGGCCGAGCACCTGAGCCTGCCCAACGCGGACGACGTGCGGCAGGGCATCATCGCCTACAAGATCGCCGCCCACGCGGCCGACGTGGCCCGCAGGCGGCCCGGCGCGCGCGACCGCGACGACGCGCTCAGCCGCGCCCGCTACGCCTTCGACTGGAACGAGCAGTTCCGCCTCTCGCTCGACCCCGACACCGCCAAGGCCAAGCACGACGAGACGCTGCCGCACGACGCCTTCAAGTCGGCCGAGTTCTGCGCCATGTGCGGGCCGAAGTTCTGCTCGATGAAGGTGCACACCCACCTGGAGGAGAAGTCGCACCCCGCGGTGGTGGAGCGTGCCCCGCAGCATCTGGTGGACGAGTCCCTCGCCTTCGCCCGCGACACGGCCCTGCCGCGCACCGGCAGCGTGGCAGAGCCGCAGCCGGTGGCGCTAGGCAGCAAGAAGCCCGCCGCGGCGTGACGGGAGGAGCCGGCTTGGCCGGCGACGGGCGGAGCCCGCAGGGCGGAGCATTGGCGGGAGCCGGCTTGGCCGGCGACGGGCGGAGCCCGCAGGGCGGAGCATTGGAAGCCCATGCCATCGAGACCGACGCGCTGACGCGGCGGTTCTCTGCCCAGGTGGCGGTGGACGGCATCGACCTGCGCGTGCCGCGAGGCAGCTTCTACGGCTTTCTCGGCGAGAACGGCGCCGGCAAGAGCACCACCCTCTCGATGCTCACCGGCGTGCTCGCCCCGAGCAGCGGGCGGATGCAGGTGCTGGGCGTGGCCGCTCCTTCCACGGCGGCGCTGAAGCAGCGCATCGGCGTGGTCCCGGACGGGCTCCTGCTCTTCGACCGCCTCACCGGCCGCGAGCACCTGGTCTTCATCGGCCGCATCTACGGGCTCGGCCGCGCCGAGTCCGGGCGGCGCGCGGACGAGCTGCTCTCGGCCATGGAGCTGGCCGGCGACGGCCGCAAGCTCGTCGCTGACTACTCCTTCGGCATGCGCAAGAAGCTTGCGCTCGCCGCCGCCCTCATCCACGGCCCGGAGCTGCTCTTCCTCGACGAGCCCTTCGAGGGAGTGGACGCGGTGGCCAAGGCTTCCCTCACCGCGCTGCTCTCGGACCTGGTGAAGCGCGGGCGGCTGACCGTGTTCCTCACCTCGCACGTGCTCGAGGTGGTGGAGCGCCTCTGCGACCACGTGGGCGTCATCCACCGCGGCCGGCTGGTGGCGCAGGGGACGCTCGCGGACGTGGTGCAGGCCGTTCCCGGGGCGGCCTCGCTCACGGACGCGTTCGTCAAGCTGGTGGGCGAAGGCCGCGGGGCCACGCGCGCGCTCTCCTTCCTGCCGTGACCGCCTCGCCGATGGAGCAGGCGCGCGCTCTGGTCGGGTTGCGCGCGAAGCTCTTTTTCCGGCGGTTCGTCCGGGAGCGGCAATGGGGGCGCGCCGGCATCGGGGTGATCGCGGCGGGCATGGCCGCGTTCTTCAGCCTCTCGCTCTGCGCCCTGGTGTTCGCGGCGGCCGACGATCTCCGGCGCGCGCCGCAGCGCCTGGACGAGAGCGGCGGGCCGCTGGTCGTCTTCGCGGCCTGGACCTCGCTCGCGCTGGCGGGCCGGCTCTGGTTCGGCGTGCTCTCGCTGGCGCAGCCGCAGGGCTTCCTCGACCCCCGCCGCCTGCGCAGCCTTCCCGTCAGCGGCCGGCTGGTCAGCGCCATCAACGTGCTCGCGCTCTTCTTCGATCCGGTCTGGCTCGTCATCTACCCGCCGCTGGCGTGCATCGCCGTGGCCCTCGCGCGGCTCCCCTCCGCGCCCGGCGCTGCAGCCATGCTGGTCGCGCAGGCGCTCGCGGTCTGGGCCACGGTGGGAGCGCTCCACCTCGGCTCGGCGGTCGCGGCGTTCTTCGATGCGCGTCCGATGCTGCGCCGCGGGTTCTCCATCGCCATCGTGCTCGGCGGCGTGCTCGCCTTCCAGGCCTCGCTGGCGCTGCCCGGCCAGCGCGGCCTCGTGGCGCTCTTCTCGAGGCAGAACTGGGACCGGATCGCCTGGACGCCCGCGGGCTGGATGGCGCTCACCGCCGGGCGGCTCTCCGCATCGCACCCGCTGCGGGCGCTCGGCCCCGCTCTGCTGCTCGGATTGCTCGGGCTTGCCTGCAGCGCCGGCGCGCACGCGCTTTCGCAGCGCGAGCTGTCCCGGCCCCAGGAGAACGGACAGGGCCCGCGGCGGGTCGCGAGCGCCTCCTGGCGGCTGCCGCTCCTCTCCGCGCGCTTCTCCGCGCTGGTGGAGAAGGAAGCCAAGACGGTGATTCGGGTGGGGTGGCTGCAGCTCGTGGTGGTGCCGGTCGCCTACCTGCTCCTGGTGCGGGCGGTGCTCCCCGGTCCGGAGCCGCTCCTCATCGCCGCCGTCTACGCGCACCTGGGAGTCCTGGAGATCGCCACCAATGCCTTCGGCCGCGACGCCTCCGCGGCGCGCGGATGGTTCCTCTGGCCGGTGTCGCTGCGCGCGGTGCTCGCTGCCAAGAACGCGGTGGCGTACGCCTTCTCGCTCGCCATCTTCCTTCTGCTCGCGCTGGTGGCCGCGTCCGGCGGCAGGCTGCTGCCCGGACAGTTCGCCGTCGGACTCTGCGCCCACGCCGCCACCTTCCCGCTGCTCGCCACCTTCGGCAACGTGGTCAGCGCCTTCTTCCCGGTGCCGGTGCGCGGGGCGAGGCTGAGGCGCGTGCGCGGAGCCGGGCCCATCGGATCGCGCCTGGTGGCGATGGCCCTACTTGCCGGCGCCGCCTGGGCGCCATGGGCGCTCGCGAAGGTGGCGGGAATCCAGCTCTACGCCGTCTATGCGGGCGAGCTCGTGGCCATGGCGCTGGCCTATCCGGCGCTGCTCGGCGTGGCCGCCCACCTCTGCGCTGCGCGGCGCGAGCTGCTCCTGCCTGCGCTTTCGCGCGACGAATGAGGCGCGGGTCAGTTCGGCCGGTCGAGCGGGGCGCCGTCGGGCCTGGGCTCGTCGCTGCCTGGAACGTAGTGCGGATTCTTGCGCAGGATTCCCGGGCCGCCGTCCCAGCCGAAGAGCGCCAGCACGGTGTGGTACGCCCCGACCAGCGCCATGTAGGCCGCCGCCGCCGCCATCACGCCGAAGCACGCGAGCAGGCCGTACATCCAGGGCCGCGCCGCCTCCGCCGGGCCGCCCGAGACGCGCGCATGCACGAACCCCACGAGGCAGGTGAGCACGGCGAGCGTGAGGAGCGCCGCGCCCGTGCGGAGGATCTTCGGCATGGTCTACGTCTCGAAGCTGGCGCCGCAGGAACAGGTCTTGCGGGCCTTTGGGTTCTTGAACTGGAAGAAGGGGCCGGAAGGAAGGTCGATGACGGTGCCGTCGAGCAGCAGCACGCTGGCGCGGTCCACGACGATGCGCACCGGGCCGGACTGGACCACGGTGTCCTCGGGGCTCGCGGCGTCGACGAAGTAGAGATCGTAGGTGAGCCCGTTGCAGCCGCCCGCCACCACCGCGACGCGCAGCAGCCAGTCGAGCAGATCCGCGGCCGTGGCGCGCGCGAGGACCGCCGCGGCGGCCCTCGGCGTGAGCGTCAGGTCCACGGCTATCCCTTTCCCTTGGCTCGCAGGGCCTGCAGCTCGTCGTCGGTGATGGAGGCGAACGCGTCGACGCAGCAGGGGTCGAACTGGGTCCTGGCACAGCGCGCGATCTCCGCGCGCGCGTCGGCGAAGCTGGCCGCCTTGCGATAGGGACGGTCGCTGGTCATCGCGTCCAGCGTGTCGGCGATCATGAACACCCGCGCGCCGAGCGGGATCTGCTCGCCCTTGAGCTTGCGCGGGTACCCGCCGCCGTCGTAGCGCTCCTGGTGGGCGAGCACGATCTCCGCCGCCGGGCGCAGGAAGTCGATGCGCTCGAGGATGCGGAACCCCACCTCGGGGTGCCGCCGCATCTCCACCCACTCCGCGGGCGTGAGCGGTCCGGGCTTGAGCAGGATGCTGTCGGGCACGCCGATCTTGCCGATGTCGTGGAGGAGCGCGCCGCGGCCGATGTCCTCGAGCGGCCCGTCGGGGATGCCCATCTTGTGGGCGATGGCAAGAGTGTAGCGAACGACCCTTTGCGAGTGATCGCTGGTCTCGTGCTCGCGCGCATCCAGCGCGTGGACCAGCGCGTGCAGGGTGTTGGAATAGGCGTGGGCGATGCCCTGGAGCGCCTCGGTCAGCTCCGCGGTGCGCTCGCGCACCCGCCGCGCCAGCCCCTGGTGGTAGCGGGCGCGCGTCGAGGTGAGCCGGCTCCTGCTCCAGGCGCGCTCGATGGCGCGCACCAGCTCGGTGACGCGGGGCGGCTTGAGCAGGTAGTCGGCGGCCCCGCGCTTGAGGCACTCGACCGCGCTCTCGGTATCGCCGTAGCCGGTGAGCATCACCACCGCCGCGTGGGGATGGCGCTGCAGCACCTGGTCGAGCAGCCAGAGGCCGTCGCGCTCCGGCATCTTCACGTCGCAGAGCACGAGCGGCAGGTCCTCGCCGCGCAGCATCTGCAGGGCCGCGTCGGCGGAGGGCGCCTGGCGCACCGGGTAGCCCTCTTCCTTGAGCACCGCGGCCAGCACCTCGCGCACCGAGCGGTCGTCGTCGACCACCAGCACGGTGGGCGGTTGCGCCGCGGCGTCCTTCTCGACGGGAGTGAGCTCGGCCGGAGTGTCGAGCGGCTGGTTGCCCAGCCGCAACATGTCATCGATTCCGAGCATCGGGGTAACGGTGAGTTTCTCTGTTCCAAGGTCCGTAAGTCAAATGAGAAATCAGGCGGCCCCCAGTCTCGATTGACACTGCGCGGCAGGCGGCGTACGCGATCAGGAAAGGGAGCCCCCAATGTCCGAAGCAATCCCGTTGGCCCAGAAGTCCGCGCAGCCCGTTGCCGCACAGGCGCCTACCCCGCCCCAAGGTACGCCCCCGGCCCGGGACAGGGTCCAGGGGACGGTGAGCGCGCAGGGGACGCTCGCCGTCTTCGAGCCCGGCAGCGGCAAGCTGCTGGGAGAGGTGCGGGTCGCCTCCGCGCAGGAT
Source organism: Myxococcales bacterium (assembly GCA_035702105.1). Taxonomy (GTDB): domain Bacteria; phylum Myxococcota; class Myxococcia; order Myxococcales; family 40CM-4-68-19; genus 40CM-4-68-19. The sequence continues at coordinate 7,616 of DASSQZ010000267.1, forward strand.
GTGCGCGAGGTGGTGCGCCAGGCTCGCACCGCCCAGGCGGAGTGGGCCCGCAAGTCCTTCGCGCAGCGGCGCCAGGTCCTGCTGCGCTTCAAGGACCTGCTGCTCGCGCGCGCCTCGGAGTTTTCCGAGCACATCACCCGCGAGAACGGCAAGACCCGCAACGAGTCGCTCTTCATGGAGGTGCTGCCGGTGGCCGACGCCACCACCTGGTACGCCAACCGCGCGCGCAAGCTGCTCGCGGACGAGAAGATCCGGCTGCACATGTTCCCGCACAAGAAGTCGTACCTGCGCTTCTACCCGCGCGGCGTGGTCGCCATCGTCTCGCCCTGGAACTATCCGTTCTCCATTCCTGCCGGCGACGCCGTGGGCGCGCTGATGGCGGGCAACGCCGTGGTGGTGAAGCCGAGCGAGTTCACCCCCATCATCATGGAGAAGACGCGGCTCCTCTTCGAGGAAGCGGGGCTGCCCCGCGGCCTCTTCGGCGTGGTGCAGGGCCGCGGCGACGTGGGCGCCGAGCTGATCCGCTCCGGCGTCAACATGGTGCTCTTCACCGGCAGCGCCGCCACCGGGCGCAAGGTGAACATCGCCGCGGCGGAGCAGATGATCCCGTGCGTGCTGGAACTGGGCGGCAAGGACCCGGCCATCGTGCTGCCCGACGCCGACCTCGACGGCGCGGCGAAGAAGATCGCCTGGGGCGCCTTCGCCAACTCCGGCCAGACCTGCGCGTCGGTGGAGCGGGTCTATGTCCACGAGAGCGTGGCCGGGCCGTTCACCGAGAAGGTGGTGCACCTGGCGCAGTCGCTGCGGCAGGGCGAGCCCAACCAGCACGAGGTCGACGTCGGCGCCATGACCACGCAGGCCCAGGTGGAGATCGTCCGCCGCCACCTCGACGACGCCAGGGCCCGGGGCGCCAAGGTGCTGGCCGGAGGCGAGGTGAAGGTCACGGCCGAGGGGGCGAGGTTCGTGCAGCCTACCGTGCTCACCGGCACGACGGCCGACATGGCCATCATCCGCGACGAGACCTTCGGGCCCATGCTGCCGATCATGACCTACCGCACCGAGGAGGAGGCGGTGCGCCTCGCCAACGACTCCTCGTACGGCCTCTCCGCCTACGTCTTCACGCGCAACCGGAAGAAGGCGGAGCGCATCGCCAACCAGCTCATCGCCGGGACGGTGATGCACAACGACACGCTCTACACGCACGCCGCGCCGGAGACGCCCTGGGGCGGGGTGAAGTCGTCGGGCCTCGGCCGCGTCCACGGCAAGCACGGCCTGCGCGACTTCTGCGAGGTCCGCCACGTGAACCTGGAGCGCGTGGACTTCCCGGCCTTCTGGTACTACCCCTACTCGCGCAAGGCCTGGAGCACCGGGTTGCGCGTCTACCGCACCCTGCTCGGGCGCGGAATGGGCGGCCGCCTCAGGGCGCTCTTCGGCAAGCACTGATGCGGGTGGGGTTCTGCGGGCTCGGCCGCATGGGCCGGCCCATGGCCGCGAACCTGGTCGCTGCCGGCCACGAGGTCCGCGCGTGGAACCGCTCCGCCGGCAAGGTGCCTGCGGGAGCGCGCGAGTGCGGCAGCGCGCGGGAGGCCGCCCAGGGCGCCGACGTGGTCGTCACCATGCTCGCCGACGATTCTGCCTGCGAGTCGGTCTCGCGCGAGGTCATGGAGGCGCTGCCCCAGACCGGGATCCACTGCTCGATGAGCACCATCTCGGTGCAGCTCTCGCGCAGGCTGGCGGACGAGCACCGCCGCCGCAACCAGCGGTACGTCGCGGCGCCGGTGTTCGGCAGGCCCGAGGCGGCGCAGGCCCGCAAGCTCTGGATCGTCGCCGCGGGCGACGCCTCCGCGGTGGAGCGCTGCCAGCCCTTGTTCGAGGCGCTGGGCCAGGGCGTCTTTCCCCTGGGCGCGAGCGCGGAGCATGCCTCGCTCCTCAAGCTGTGCGGCAACTTCGTCATCGCCTCGCTGATCGAGATGTTCGGCGAGACGCTGTCCCTGGGAGAGAAGGGCGGCATCGATCCGGCGCAGCTCGCGGAGGTGCTGGGCAGGATCCTCTTCGCCGGCGCGGCCATTCCCACGGGCTACGCGCAGCGGATCGCCGGCACGCAGTTCGAGCCGGCGGCGTTCGCCATGCCGCTCGGCCTCAAGGACGTGTCGCTCGCGCTCAAGGCCGGCGAGGAGCTGCGCGTTCCCCTCCCGCTCGCCGCGCTCCTGCGCGATCATTTCCTCGAGTCGCTGGCGAAGGGCCGCGAGAAGTGGGACTGGGGCGGCATGGCCGCGGTGCTGCGGGAGTCCGCAGGCCTTCCTTCGCGCCGCTGAGGAGCGTGTGTTCCCTCGGGAAGGAGAAATATCTGTTCCGCGCCGCCGCGCCCGGGTGTCACAGGCATCGGAACGCGAGCCACGTGGGGTGCTCGTCACGTCCAGACTCTTCTTTTTGGGAGGGACACGATGAAGACCCCGATCTCGCTTGCCGCTGCCGTCGTCATTTCCGCCGCCGCCGTTTCGCCCGGTGAAGCGCTCGCCGCGCCCTGGACGTTCGCGAAGACGTCGCCCGTGACGCGCTACGACCTCGCCCCCACCGCGCGGGGACTCGACGCCATGCCCTTCAACGTGACTGCGACGGGCGTGGGCTCGACGCGGGTGACGCGGATGGCGTTCATGGTCACGGGTACGGCGCGGACCTGGGAGGTCGCCAATTTCCAGCTCGTCTACTACCCCGACGGGCTCTCCAGCCCCGGAGTCGTGGTGGGCTCCACCAGCGGCTCGGAGTGGAAGCCGGGTCCCGCCACCTCCATCGTGAGCATCCCTCTCGCGACGCCGGTGACGCTGCAGGGCGACTTCGCGGGCGCCTTCGCCCTGCGGGTCGACGTGAACGGCGCGCATCCGTTCTTCTTCCAGCCGCAGCTCCAGACCGTCACCATCGACGATGGCGCCGAGCATGACCTGCTGCAGACGGAAGACCTGCCGCTGCCGGGTGACACCTTCTACGTGAACTGAAGGGCGATGGGCGCCGGCGAAGCCAGGCGGCGGCTCATCGCGAGCCGGGCCGGTCCGCCGCATCCGGAGGTCCCGGGCCTGCTCGCCCGCCGGACGCGAGCAGCTCGGGGACCGGGCCGGTGATGAGCCGCGCGCCGCGCTCGTAGCGCAGGTACGTCCAGGCCCATTCGGCGAGCACGAGCACCCGGTTGCGGAAGCCGATCAGCATGACGATGTGGACCAGGAGCCAGAGCACCCAGGCGAGGAACCCCTCCGTCTTCAACCGGCCGATCTGCGCCACGGCGGCGTTGCGGCCGATGGTCGCGAGGGAGCCCTTGTCGCGGTAGTGGAACGGCTCGCGCGGCTCTCCGCGGATGGTGCGCAGGATCTGGCGCGCCGCGTGGCGGCCGCCCTGGATGGCCGGCTGCGCGAGCCCCGGGATGAGACGGCCCTGCCCGTCCTTGACCGCCGCGAGGTCGCCAATCACGAACACCTCCGGAGCGCCCGGCAGCGAGAGGTCGGATGCGACCTCGACGCGGCCGACGCGGTCGAGCGGTGCGCCCAGGGTTCGGGCGATGGGGGAGGGCGCGACGCCGGCAGCCCAGATGGTGCACCGCGAGCCGATCCGCTGCCCGCCCGCGGAGACGCCGCCGGCGTCGACGGCGGTGACGGCGGTGCCCACCAGCACCTCGCATCCCATCCGCCGCAGGCGCGCGGCGGCCCGCTCCGACAGCTCGGGCGCATAGGCGGGCAGGATGCGCGGCCCGGCCTCGACCAGCACCACGCGGGCGGTCCGCGGATCGATGCGGCGGAAATCGCGGGTGAGCACGTGGCGGGCGATCTCGGCGAGGGCGCCCGACACCTCGACACCGGTGGGTCCGCCGCCGACCACCACGAAGGTGAGCCACTCCGCGCGGCGCGCAGGGTCGTCTTCGCGCTCGGCTGCCTCGTAGGCGAGCAGGACGCGGCGGCGGATGTCGAGCGCATCCTCCACCGTCTTGAGGCCGGGCGCATCCTTCTCCCACTCGGGGTGGCCGAAGTACGCGTGGGTGGCGCCGGTGGCGATGACGAGGAAATCGTACCGGACCGCTCCGTCGCGCAGGAGCACGCGTCTTCCCGGCACGTCCACCGCGCCGGCCTCGCCGAGCACGACCTCGACGTTCTCCTGGCGGCGGAGGATGCGGCGGATGGGGACGGCGATGTCGCTGGGGTTCAGCGCCGCGGTCGCCACCTGGTAGAGGAGCGGCTGGAAGAGGTGGTGGTTGCGGCGATCGACGAGGGTCACCTGGACGGGACCGTCGCGCAGGGACCTGACGGCGCTGAGGCCGCCGAACCCGCCGCCCACGATGACGACGCGCGGCTCGGGCATCGACGGCATTGTAGCCGTCAGTTGGCGAAAGGCGACCCGTCGAGTAGGACCGTGGTCATGGGAAAACTGATCGCCGGCTTCCTGATCGGAATCGTCCTGGTGCTCGGGGCGGAGTACCTGTTCCTCACGCAGGGCGGAATGCCGGTGGCGACCAGGGGAGGGCCGCTGCCGCTGGAGAAGTTCCTCACCAGCCGCGCGCTGCACGTCGCGATGGCGAAGGACGCGGACAAGCCTTCGCCGCTTCCGGCCAGCGGCGCGAACCTCGCCGCCGGTGCGAAGGTCTACGCGACGCACTGCGAAGTGTGCCACGGCAAGCCGGACGAAAAGGCGCCGGGAGCGATTGCGCGCGGCATGTTCCCGCGGCCGCCGCAGCTCATGCCGCCGCACAAGGGCGTCACCGACGACCCGGTGGGCGAGACGTACTGGAAGGTGAAGAACGGCATCCGACTGACGGGCATGCCCGGTTTCGAGCAGTCGCTGACCGACGAACAGCTCTGGCAGGTGAGCTTGCTGCTGCTCAAGGCAAATCGGCTCCCCGCCGAGGCGAAGGCGGCGCTGCGGTGATGCGGGCTCGTCCGCGTGCTGCGCCGAGTGTCCGGTAGTTGGTGAGACGACAGTCGCGGCCCACTTCCGCGCACCTACCGCTCCGCCGGCCGCCTCCCTAGCTTGCGGGTTGATGACGTACCGGGCCGCGAGCCGAGACCCTGATCACCCATCGGAGATGGGCATGAATCATCGGTCGGAGACGGCCTTGAAGCGCCGCACCTTCGCCGTCGCGCTCTGCATCGTCCTGCTCGGCGGCGCGTTCACGGCGATGAACGCGAACCTGCCCATCCTGCGCAACAGCCTGGTCTACGCGCGCGCCGTGGAGAACCTCGAGCTGCATCACCTGGCGGTCTGGCAGGTCTGCTCGGATCCGGTGCAGGTGCACGCGCAGGGGTGCGGGTTCTCCGTCCTGGCCGTCCCCTTTGCCCGCCTCGCGGGGCTGAACGCCGGGTTGAAGCTGGCCTCCTGGATGACCACGGCATTCCTGATCGCCGCGATGATCGCGTTCTTCCGCCGGTTCAACGGCGCCTTCGGCCTGCGGGAAGAGGACATCCCGCTCGAGCTCGTCGTCGCCTGCTTCAATCCGCTGATGATGACGCAGTTCTGGTCGGCGCACTCGGATCCTGCCTTCGCCGCGCTCTTCCTGGTGAGCTTCGTCCTGCTCGACCGGCTGCTGAAGGACGACGAGCTGAACGAAAGCTGGACCGCCGTCGCCTACACGCTGTCGGTGATGCTCGCCGTCTTCGTCAGGCCGGCCGGGCTCATCCTCTATCCGCTCCAGGCCCTCTACGTCTTCTGTCATCGCCGGGAGGTCTTCGCCCTCGCCGGACGCCGGCCCGGGCGCTTCCGCCTCCTCGTCGCGAGCGCCGCCGTCCTCGCCGTCTGGGTCGTGCTCGGCAAGCTCGGACACAACCCGCTCGTCAACATCAACAAGGGCGAGTTCCACGTTCCGGTCCCCTATCTCTCCAGCGTGGGCGGCCTGGTGGCCCTGCTCGCGATCTGCTTCGGCGTCCTGCTCCTGGTCGCGGCGCCGTACCTCTCGGTCGACAGGGAGAGCGCCCCGCTGCTCCTGATGCTGGCTGCCTACGTGCACGTCTTCATGGTGTTTCACGGCAGCAGCTACAACATGCGGTACTACCTACCGGTCTTTCCCCTGATCGCCCTCTTCGTCGTGCGCGCGCTTCGCGCCGTGCCGGCGAGGCGGCTGGTCGCAGCAAGCCTGGTCGTCTTTGCCGTCACCAACGGGGCGACCATCGTCGCCTACGACTCCGTGGCCGCGAACCGCCTCTTCGCCCGCGTCGCCCCGAAGAAGCTGAACGGCGGCCAGCTGGGCTACTTCGACAACCTGCGGCTCTCGGCGCAGGTGCGCATGAAGGAGGCGCTCGATCGCCTCGACGCGGAGCTGCCTCCGGGCGCCACGCTCAATTACGTGACCGCGTACTACGAGGGCGCCGCCGACGGGATCTACCAGGCGTCGGGGTTGTTGCGGCCGGACCTCCGGATCCGGTACGCGAGGCATCTCGACGAGCTGGGGCCGGTGCCAGGCGACGCGTGGACGTTCTTCCCCGACCGGCTCGTCACACCGTCCGCGGACGGCTCGTCGCAGTGGCTGGTGCACGGTTCGATGGCCATCTCGCGCCTCCGGCGGTGACCGGCGAGCCCTGCGCAGGCCTCCCGGAAAAGAGCGCCAGGGCCGCGCCACGCCGGTCGACCCTGCCCCGTCTCGAGGCGCAAATCTGGCGCGGATGCGCAACGGTTGCGGGCGAGCGCGGCGTTGCGATCGGCTTGCCAACCCGGCGCTCGCGCTTGATAAGCGATCAGGTCCCCCGGCCCTTCGGAGGTTTCTTCGCCGCACAGGGGGTGGTGAGGTTCCTTCCCGTGCGTCCCCAATCTGTGCGTTCCGAGCCGGCGGACGTCGCCGCGTCCAGCGAAGCGGAGCGCGAATCGGAAGCGATCTGGCGGGTGGTGGCCCGGCACGCGCCCGACGGGATGCTGCTGACCGCCACCGACGGCCGCATTCTCGCCGCGAATCCTGCCGCCTGCGCGCTGCTCGGGCGCACCGAGGAGGAGACCTGCGCAGCGGGCCGCGCCGGGGTCCTCGTCGTGGACGAGGCGGCGACGCGGCTGATCGAGGAGCGGCGGCGGACCGGACGCGCGCGCGGCGTCGTCACCCTGCGCCGGAAAGACGGCTCCACCTTCCTCGCGGACGCGGCATCGATCGTCTTCACCAACGGGACGGCACAGACCTGGACGAGCCTGACCTTCCGCGACGCTACCGACGAGGAACGCGCGCGCCAGGCGCTCGAGATCCTCGCCGACGCCGGACGGGTGCTCGCGAGCTCGCTCGACCTGCGCACAACGCTGAAGCACCTGACTGACCTCGTGGTGCCGAAGCTCGCCGACGTCTGCACCGTCGATCTCCTCGAACCGGACGGCGTCAACCGGGTCGCGGTCGCTCACCGGGATCCGGCCCGCGTCGCGGCCTTCGAGCAGGTGCGCCGCCACGGCGTGCGCGAGGACGCTTCCTGCGGCGTCGACTACGTTCTGCGGACGGGCGAGCCGAGCTGCATCTTCGAGCTGACCGACGAATGGCTGCGCGCGGCCGCGCACGACTGGAAGCACTTCGAGATGGCGCGCGCCCTCGGGGTCCGCTCCTTTCTCAGCGTCCCGCTCCGGGCGCGCTCGCTCACCATCGGCGCGCTCACGCTCATGTCCACCGGCGGAGTGCCGTCGTTCGGCGACCACGATCTGCGCCTGGTGCAGGCGCTCGGCGAACGCGCCGCGGCCGCCATCGACAATGCGCGCCTCTATCATCGGGCGCAGAGAGCCACGCAGGCCCGGGAGGAGATGATCACCGCGGTCTCGCACGACCTCGGCAGTCCGCTCGGCGCCATCATCGGGACGGCCGACCTTCTCTCCCGAAGCGGGCTCACCGACGAAGAGCGCCGTTCGCTGATCGCGGGGCTTCGCCGGTCCGCGCTGTGGATGCAGCGCCTCACCGAGGATCTGGTCGACGCCGCCAGGATCGACGCCGGTCACTTCACGGTCGAGAAGAAGGGCTGCGCGCTCCGTCACCTGCTCGCGGAGGTGCTGGATCTGATGCGGCCGCTGGCCCGCCAGCAGCACCTCGCGCTCGAGGTGCGGTTCCCCGACCAGGACCTCGTCCTGCCCTGCGACCGCGAGCGGATCCTGCGGGTCTTCTCCAACCTGGTCGGCAATGCGATCAAGTTCTCGCCCGAGGGCGGTTCGATCACGGTCACGGCCTCGCTGGAGGGGGACGAGGTTCGCTTCGCGGTGATCGATCGCGGGCGCGGAATCAGCGCCGAAGATCTCCCGCACGTCTTCGACCGCTTCTGGCAGGCCAGCAGGACCTCCCGCGCCGGCTCGGGGGTCGGTCTCGCCATCGCCGAGGGGATCGTGAAGGCCCATGGAGGCAGGATCTGGGTGGAGAGCGAGCCCGGCGCGGGCAGCACCTTCTTCTTCACGCTGCCGGCCGGCGAGGGCGAGCGCGGAGGAGCCGCGGGGACTCCGCCGCCGGCTTGACCGCTTGCGCGGCGTTCGCTCCGTTACATCCGGATCGAGGCCGCGCCGGTTCCTCTGGTTCGGTGCTACAGGTATCCGACCTGTCCTGTGGAGGTGGCTGACCATGGAGACTGAAGTGTGCCGCCTGTGCGGCGGCGACGGCCGGATCGGGAACGCCCTCGGGCGCAGCACCGCGACCTGTCCCAGTTGCCATGGCTCGGGGCGCAGGGCCGACACCTCGTCCGGATTCCACGACGTCACCAAGACGAAGCCGTCGCACTTCCGGCCCTCCGCGGCGGAGACGGCCAACCGCCCGAAGGGCCCGGCGACGGCCGAAGGCGCGCAACTGGCCCGCGAAGTGAACGAGTCCACCGTGCTCGGCGCGGACGCGAAGGCGCGGCTCTTGGCCGAGATCATGAATCACGAGAGCACCCACGGCCGCTGCACGCAGACCTTCATCAAGAAGATCCGCAAGCAGGCCCGGCCGGGGCAACCGAACCTCTGACGGCGAGGCATGGACGGCGCCCGCGCCATCTTCCTCGTCGCCGCGCCCGACCAGCCGGGGCTCGTCGCACGGCTGGCCGGCTTCTTCTACGATCTCCGGCTCAACATCCTCGACGCGAGCAACCACAGCGATCTCCATGCCGAGAGCGGGTCGCCGCGCTTCTTCATGCGGCTCGACGTCGATCTGGAGAAGCTCGCCTGCACCCGCCGCGTCCTCGAAGAGTCGTTCGGCGAGCTGGCCCACGCGCTGCAGGCGACGTGGTCGGTCCGCTACACCGACGTGGTCCAGCGCATGGCCATCCTCGTCACCCGGGAGGCCGCCTGCCTCTACGACCTGATCCTGCGCCAGCGCGAAGGCGAGCTGCCCTGCGAGATCGCGCTCGTGGCCGGCAACCGGCCGGCGCTGGAGAGCGTGGCCGAAGGGTTCCGGATTCCCTTCTTCGCCCTGCCGGTGACGCCGGAGACGAAGCGCGAGCAGGAGGGACAGCTCCTCGAGCTCCTGCGCAGGCACCACGTCGATCTCGTGGTGCTCGCCCGCTACATGCAGATCCTCAGCGCGGAGTTCCTCGCGCAGGCGCCGCCCGCCATCAACATCCACCATGGCTTCCTGCCGGCATTCCAGGGCGCGCGCCCCTATCACCAGGCGCACCAGCGCGGCGTCAAGATGATCGGGGCGACCGCGCACTACGTGACCGCCGATCTCGATCAGGGCCCGATCATCGAGCAGGACGTCGCCCGGGTGACGCATGAGATGGGACCCGACGAGCTGGCGCGGGTGGGCCGCGACGTCGAGCGGGTGGTGCTGGCCCGGGCGGTGCGGGCGCACCTCGAGCGGCGCATCCTGGTCGAGGGACGGCGGACGATCATGCTGTAGTCCGGTGCGCGGCGGCATCGAGCGCCTCCGCCGCCCGGTGCCGGAGTCCGGAACAAAAAGAACGGGGGCGCGCCGAAGGGCACGCCCCCGCTCGAACCGAATCGCGCCTGACTTCCTAGAACCCGGCGAACTGGTAACCCACGCCCGCGGTCACCATCATCGAGTCGCCGAAGCTGCCCACCGACTGCGAGTGCAGGTTCACGCGGGCGTTCCACTGCTTCATCTGGTAGCCCACGCCGACGCCGACGCCCAGCTTCACCTGGCTGTCGCTGGCCGAGACGCCGCCCGAGGACGCGCCGGCGATCAGGTCGAAGAGGCCGAGCTCGGCCGCGCCGAAGAAGCCCTGGCGCTCGGGCATGAAGTAGTACTTGGCGCCGAGCAGGAACGGGATGGAGTGCACGTGCCCGCTCACGCCCAGGCCCAGGTCCTTGTCCGAGTGGTACTGGAAGCCCACGCGGCCGGTCAGGCTCAGCTCCGGCATCATCGGGTATTCGCCGGTCAGCATCAGGCCGCCGCCGACGCCGTTGACGTCGCTGTAGTTGCCGAGCGGCAGGCCGAAGTCGCCGTCGACGCCGACCAGGAACTTCTGCTGCGGGGTGGGGGAGTCGATGCGGGTGGAGCGGCGCGAGCTCTCCGCGCGTGCCGAGGCGGAAACGCAGAACAGAGCTGCCAATGCAATCGTCGCCTTCTTCATTGCGATGCCTCCGGAAAGCGAGCCCGGTGCGCATGCGCCCGTAGCGGTCGCTTGGATGGTTTCCGGAAGAATACGGAGACATGGAAAGCGGCCTCAATGCGCGAACCTGCTCCCGAAGGGGTGGAACGAAGCGGCTGTGGCGCGTGGCGCGTCCGAGGGATCCGGGTTGTCCACCGGTGCACACCCCGACGGCGGAGATCCGCTCGACAACCTCGTCAGCCCCTCTCGGCACATTGCCCGCTCCTGCCTGGCCTTCATTGAAGCCCCGGCGTCGAGGCCGTCGTTGTAGACGTTGATTGCGTCGTAATAGTGCGGTTGGGCCACGACGAACATCACCAGCCCGCCGAGGGCAACTGACGCGGCGGCGGAGGCGAGGACGTTGCGCGCCGGCACGCCACCCTGAGATTCGGCGTACCCGGCGCCGGCCGCGAGCCCCGAGCCCAGCAGCAGGCTTGCGAGACCAAAGCTCCTCCACATGCCGTAACGCGCGGCATGCTCCTCGGCCCTGCGATTGCCGCGCACCGCCTGCCAGAGGCCGGTCGGGTCGGACGGGAGCTTCGTGCCGTCGCGCACGAGCATCAGCCGCCCTTCGTCGAGGACCTGCTGGACGCGTGGACCCCTTGCCGGTTGGTACGTGGTCGTGCAGGACGCCAGCGCCAGTGCCGCCGCCGGCCACGCTCACGGCTCCGCTGCGACGGGCAGCAGAGGCGTGTCGCACCGGGATGCCGCTATGCGCCCGCGAGCTCGTCCGGCACCACCGCGGTGGCCTCGATCTCGAGGCGCGCGCCGTCCTCGACGAGGCCTTTGACTTCGATCGCGGTCATCGCGGGAAAGCTTCTTCCCATGACCTCGCATCGCCGCCTCGTCCGGTGTCCACTGGCCGCCTGCAGTGGGGGCCTCGCCAGAGGGTCTTCAGGGTGGCGGGCGCGAAAGCTACCACGAACGGTGTCCGGACGTGCGAGGGCGGCATACCCCGAGCCTTGTTTACGTACGAGCGGCCTTCCTAGGCTTCCTCCGCTTCGAACACTGCCCTCGCGAGGAGGCGTCCCATGATGACGGAAGAGAGCGCGACGCTCGACGCATCGCGTTCCGATCGGCGCGGCCTGCCCTGGGAAAAGCTCCCGCTGCACGTGCTCCATCCGTGGATCGCGGCGTTCGTGGGGCTGCACGCGTTCGCGATCGTCGGCGCGGGCGCGGCCATCTACTTCCTCAAGACGCGGCTGGACGCGCTCGCCTCGAGCGCCGCGGTGACGGCGCGGCAGACGGCGGACCTCGCCGTCCACACCGGCGAGCTGCGCGACCAGTCCGTCGCCATCCGCGCCGAGGGCACCGAGCTGCGCCAGTACATCGCGAGCAGCTCGGCCGAGCAGGTCATCTTCCTCAAGATCCTCGTCCTCAAGCCGGACATCGATCTCGCGCTCGCCCGCAACATCGCCCGCCAGGCGCACCGCTACGGCGCGCTCTACAAGCGCGACCCCGATCTCGTCCTCGCCATCATCGCCGAGGAGTCGCGCTTCGACCCGAACGCCGTCTCTCCGGTGGGCGCGGTGGGCCTCATGCAGGTGATGCCGCAATGGGAGAAGGTGCTCGGCATCTCCGGCAACCTGAAGGACCCGGAGGTGTCGATCAAGTACGGTCTTCAAGTGCTCGGCTTCTACATGGAGATGTACAAGGACATCGAGATGGCGCTGACCGCGTACAACCGCGGGCCCGGCCCGGTGGACATGGCGCTGATGCGCGGCAAGGATCCGAAGAACAAGTACGCGCCGCAGGTGCTCAAGGTCTACGACCGGCTCAAGAGCCTGAGCGTCAGCGGCGCTTGAGAGTCAGCCGGAAGCCGAGCAGGTACGCCGGGCTCGCGCTGTCCGGTGCGCGAGCCACGTCCCTCAGCCCGCGACGATCGACTCGACCTTGTCGGGATAGAAGGCCAGGAGCCCCTGGATGCCGATCATCTCGTCGTAGGGCTCCTCGTAGCTCCAGGCCGCGTTCGCAGGTCCGTTCTTCAACGAGTAGTACGACGCCTGGCCCTTGAACGGGCAGTACGTCTGGTGGCTGCCGCGCTGGAGCCGGTCCATCTTCACGTCCTTGCGGGGAACGTAATAGACGACCGGAGCGACGGTGCTCCCTTCCATCGCCTCCTCGAGCTGCACGGCATCGCGGGTATCGGCGATGATCTCGCCCCTGAACTTGATCTGCACGTGCTTGCCGGCGGGCCTCACCGCGATGCGGTGACCCGGATACTTCCTGTAACCGGGAGCGGGATTGCCAGTGGATTGCGCCATCGGAGCCTCCGGATCCTGGTGCCGAATCTACGTACGCCCGACGCTCCCCGCACTCCGAATCCTCGTTCCCGCTCACGCCCCGGGCCTGCGGCCAGCGGCGGTGTGTCGCAGGAGACCGGCCTCGATCGCGGCGGCCTGTGTGCGAGGATGCGCCGGCAACTGACCCCCGGTCCGGCTCCGAGACTGGGCACCAAGGGGCCGACGGGCCCCAGGGGGTTCCGATGAAGCCGAGTCGTGGATTGAATGCAGTGGCATGGTGCATCGCCTCGTTGATGGGCGCGTGCGGAGGCGCCGGCAAGCCGGCCGAAACCAGCAGCGCAGCGCAGGTGGCGGCCGCGCCCGCCGCCAACCCTGGCCAGAGCGGTCCGGCCATGAGGGTGAAGCTGAGCATCCTCTCCAGCCCGCCCCAGTTCGTCTCCGGCGGCGACGCGCGCATCCACGTCACTGCCGCTCCCGGCCTGCGCGACAAGCTCGAGCTGCGGGTCGACGGCCGGCCTGCCGACGCCACGCTGCACGAGGTGAGCGATGGCCTCGAGGGCATGATCCGCGGCCTCAGGGTCGGCGACAACCTGCTCGAGGTGAAGCACCGCAACGCCAACGTGCGCGACGCGATCACGCTGACCAACTACCCGATCACCGGCCCCATGTTCACCGGCCCGCAGCAGACGCCCTTCGTCTGCATGACCAGCCAGTCCGCCGTCAACCGGCAGCCGCTGGTCGACAGCGCCACGCCGCCCGGCTATCGCGTCACCGACGCGAGCGGCAACCTCATCGGGTACAGCCGCAACTGCTCCATCGACACCTTCGTCACCTACTTCTACAGGAGCACCTCGGGCGCGCTGAAGGCGATGCCCGCCGATGGAACCCGCCCTGCCGACCTCGGCACCGTGACCCTCGCCGACGGCCGCACCGTGGACTTCGTCATCAGGCGCGAGATCGGATCGATCAATCGCTTCCTCTACAGCATCGCCATGCTCGCGCCGCTCGGCGAGGATCCGGCCAACCCCGACACCAGCCTCTGGAACCGCAAGCTCCTCTACTGGTTCCAGGGCGGGGTGGCGATCGGGCACAGCCAGGGCACCGTCCACGGCGGCTCGATGAACCTCGACATCCTCGCTCTCGGATTCGCCATCGTGCACTCGAGCGGCAACAACACCGGCACCCACTACAACATGAACCTCGCCGGCGAGACGGCGATGATGACCAAGGAGCGCTTCATCGAGCGCTACGGCGTCCCCATCTACACCGTCGGGCTCGGCGGCTCGGGCGGAGCGATCCAGCAGTACATGATCGCGCAGAACAACCCGGGCGTCCTCGACGGCCTCCTGCCGGTGCAGAGCTACCCGGACATGGTCACGCAGACCATCCACATCGGCGACTGCGAGCTGCTCGAGCACTACATGGACGACACCGACCGCAACAATCCCAGGTGGCGCGTCACCAAGAACCGCAGCCTGCTCGTCGGCCTGAACGCGGAGGAGGGATTCCCCGCGGTCAACGACGCGCTGGCGCCCCTGAAGACGGCGCTGGGCTACAGCACCGCGGTGGGGAGCACCGAGTGCATCCCTGCCTGGCGCGGGCTGACGCCGCTGGCGATGAATCCGCACTACGGCCAGGCGCCGAACCAGCAGTTCTGGGAGCCGCAATCCGACATCGCCGCCATCCGCTGGACGCACTACGACGACCTGCGTAACGTCTACGGAGTCGACTCCACCGGCGCCGCGCGGGTCACCTGGGACAACGTCGGCGTGCAGTATGGCCTCGCGTCGCTGAAGGCCGGGCAGATCACGCCCGCCGAGTTCCTCGACGTCAACTGGAAGATCGGCGGCTGGAAGCACCCCAGCGAGATGACGCAGGAGACCTTCCCGTTCTTCGGCACCGGGGCGAGCGAGGTCAACAAGGCGCTCACCATCGCCGGCTACTTCGACCCGTGGAGCATGAAGAACATGAACCTGGGCAGCGACCCGTCGCAGCCGGCGCCGCGCACCCACGGCGATCCGATCGCGATGCGCGCCGCGTACACCAGCGGCCACGTCTTCGGCGGCCGGCTGGACGTGCCGGCCATCGACCACCGCCAGTACATGGAGCGCGAGCTCAACATGCACAACTCGCATCAGAGCTTCGCTGCGCGCGAGCGGATTCAGAAGACGATGGGCAACAGCGACAACCAGGTGATCTGGTTCACCGACACCATCCCCAACACGCCCAAGGCGAGCCAGAGCATGGACGCGCTGGCGGTGATGGACCAGTGGCTGATGAACATCCACGACAATCCCGGCGCGGGCATCGCCGCCAACAAGCCCGCGGGAGCGGTGGACCGCTGCTACGACCGGTTCGGCCAGCTGATGTATTCCGGCGACGGCGTCTGGGACGGCATCCTCGACGGCCGGCCCGCGGGCCCCTGCACGCAGGCCTTCCCGCTCTACCGGACCTCGCGCATCGTCGCGGGCGCTCCCATCGAGGGCGGCATCTACAGCTGCGCCCGCAAGCCCGTGGACACGGCGCTTTCGGATGGCACCTACGCCCCGTGGACGCCGGACGCGAGCGAGGTTGCGAAGCTGAAGGCGATCTTCCCCGAGGGCGTGTGCGACTACAGCCGGCCCGATCAGGCGCGGCCCTGATCGAGCCGTCGAGCGGCAGGGCCTTTCAGAGGGAAACAGGCCTCATTCGAAGAGCGCCGCCGCCGATTGCGGGAATCCGGCGGCGTCCTGGCCGCCGAAGACCAGCACCTTGCCGTTGCTCAGCAGGGTGACGGTGGCGGCGTAGAAGGCGGGGGCGAGCGTCGGGCCCGCGCTCCAGAGCCCCGTCTGCGGGTCGAAGATCTCGGTGGAGCCAAGGCCGACGCCCGGGCTCCCCGAGATCTCCGAAGGCACCCTGCCGCCGATCACCAGCACGCGCCCATCCGCCAGCGTCACCGCCGCGTGCGAATCGCGCGGCGCCTGCAGCTTGCCGGCGGAGCTGAAGCGTCCGCTGGCCGGATCGAAGATCTCCGTGTCGAGCGGCGGCGGCGCGGCGCCGTCGGTCGTCCCGCCGGAGATCAGCACGCGCCCGTCGGCCAGCAGCGCGGCCGCATGCGCGCCTCTCGCGGCGCTCATCGAGCCGGCCGGCGTGAACGCGTCGGTCGCCGGATCGTAGATCTCTGCAGTGTCCAGGTACGACACCTGCGAGGGATCGGGCGGGTTGCAGCAGCCGAGCCCTCCTGCGATCAGCACGCGTCCGTCGCGGAGCAGCGTCGCGCTGTGCAGGGCGCGGACCTGCCGGATCGGCCGGATGGCGCGCCATTGCCCGGTGGTGGGGTCGTAGCGGTCGACGGCGTCGGTGAATCCTCCGCTGAGCAGCGCGCCACCATCGGACAGCGCCGTCGCCATCCGCAGCGGGATGTCGGTGGCGGCGTCTCCCACGCGCGTGAACGTCCCCGCGGCAGCATCGAACTTCTCCGTGATCACCAGCCCGTGCGGGCCTGCGCCTGCGTTGGTCCCCGTGCCCACCAGGAGAAAGCCCCCGCTGCCCAGAGCGACCACCGACGTGCGCGGCGCCTCGGCGGTGAAGGGCAGATCCGGCCCGGGCGTGAACCGCTCGGTTGCGGCGTCGAAGATCTGCGTCAGCGTGCTGTCCGGCACGTTGACGCTCGCGGAGGTGTTCCCGCCCATCACCATGGCGCGGCCGCCGGGCAGCGCGGCCGCCAGATGAGCGGTCTGCGCGATGGGAGCGGGGTCGAGAACGCGGATGCGGTTGCGGTAGCGCGCCTCCACCGTGGCGCTCGTCTCGGCCTCGCCGGACGCATTGCTGACCCGCAGCGTGAACCGGGTCGTGCGCGAGAGGATCGGCGTGTCGACGGGGACGCCGCTCTGGACGGGGCCGATGCCCTCGATGCTGCCGCTGCCGTCGAACACCGCAACGAGCTGGGTGCGCTCCCCGACGAAGACCGCGTCTGCCGCGGCGGTGAGCTGGATCGGGGACGTGCCGGGCGCGCCGGGTTCGCCGGATCCCGAGCACCCGCCGAGGAGCATCATGGAGACGACGGCGAGAAGGGCGTTTCGCGTGTTCACGCCGCTGAGGATGTGACGACCGTCCAGTTTATTCCGGCCGGGCTGACCTGGCGGCGGGCGGTTTCGGGAACGCGCTCCGCCAGGGAAGGGCAGGCGCTGGTCCCGACTCCGGCCGCGCTGGTATGCATTGGAGGTGACGCCAATGCTGCTCGCGCTCTTCATCGCCGCCATTCCCGCGCCCAACCAGCCGGGCAGCCACGAGGCATGGCTGCGGCAGATCCAGTCGGCCCGCGCGCGCGAATTCAATGCGGCGCTGCAATCGTTCGATATCTACCTGCGCGCACACCCGTCGGACGCGCTGACGGCCATCGAGCGCTGCAGGCTGATCGGCGCGACCGAGAGCGAGGACGGCGACCCGATCGATCCCGGGGCAGAGCCCTTCGACGAGTGCCTGCGCAAGCTGGAGGGCGCGTTTCCCTCCTCGGGCGCGGTGGCGGCGTACGCGATGGACTCGAAGTGGGGCGAGAAGGCCGTCGCCTTCGCGAGGAGCGTCCTCGCCGACCCGCAGGTGGTCCTGTCCGATGCGGAGCGCGCCCATGTGCTCGGCCGGCTGGCGGTGACCGAGTCGAGCCGCGATTCCGTTGCCGCGGCGCAGCACGCAGGGCAGGCGATGAGGCTCGATCCCTCGATCGACCTCACCGCGGTGCTGGGAAAGGCCCTGCTCGCGCACGGGCGCAAGGCGGAAGCCGTCGCGGTCCTCAGCTCGCGCCCGCAGGGAACGCCGTACGAGCTGCAGGAGAAGGCGCGGGGCCTGGCGGATGCGGGGGCCTTCTTCCGGGCCCAATGGATGATGCGGAAGGCGCTGGCAAGGCCGGGATTCGCGGGCGATGCCAGCCTGCGCGGCCGCATCGCCGAGGGAACGGGGAAGCTCGACGACGCTCGCGAGGCCTACCGCAACGGGCGGGGAGAATGGAACGACGGCGAAGCGCGCCTGCGCCTCTTCCGACTGACCCTCGAAGCGTCCGACGCCGCCGTGGCCAATCGCGCGTACCAGGAGTTGCGCGACCGGGGGTTCATGGCCGACCCCCTCGCGCGGCGCCGGATCGCGCTGCAGTGGAAGTTCCCGCGCACGCCGCTGCGGGCGCGCGACCTGGCCGGCCTCGCGGCGCTCCTCGGCGTGCTCGCAGGCGTCGCGCTCCTGCCGCTCCTCGCGCTCCTGCCCTTCCATGCCTTCGTCCTCTGGCGCCGCCTGCAGGACCCCGCTCCGCGCCCCGGCGATCCGCGCGCGTGGTGGTTCCGCCACTTCTATCTCGCCGGGGCGCTGCTCCTGGTCGCGCAGGTCCTCTGCGTGTACGTGTTCGCGTACGACGACCTGGGCGCGCTGCTCACGCCGCTCAAGAGCGCCGGTGCCACCGCCCCGGCGATGGCCCGCTTCATGGTCGTCTACGCGGCCAGCGCCGCCCTCGGGCTCGTGCTCCTGTTGCTGCGGCGCGGGCGCCTGCGCGTGCTCGGTCCCGGCTCCTGGACGCTGAGGAGGTGCGTGGGCCAGGCGCTCATCGCGCTGCTCCTCGCCAAGATCGTCGGCCTTGTGGCCATGCGGGCGACGCCGGCCTCGCTCGGCATCAACGCCATCGTGAAGTCGCTGGTCGAGGGCTACGGCACCGGCGTCGCGCTGCTCGCGGTCGCGGTGCTGATCCCGATCGCGGAGGAGATCGCCTTCCGCTCGATCCTCCTCGAGGTCCTCTCGCGCGAGATGCGCTTCTGGCTCGCGAACCTGGTGCAGGCCTCGCTCTTCACCGCGCTGCACGCCGATCCGTCGGCGTCGGTGTTCTACCTGGCGTTCGGACTGCTCGCCGGCCGGATGGCGCGCGCCTCCGGCGGCCTGTTTGCGGGCATCCTCTTCCATGCCGCCAACAACGCAGGCGCGGTCCTGCTCCTTGCCGCGCTGCCGGCTTCCGGACTGCCCGGGCGTTTCACGCCTGCAGCGCCGGATCCGGGGCTCGTCGCCTGCGCGATGCGAACGGCCGAGCGCGGTTCGCACAGCTTGAACGATCTTGCCTGGTCCGTGGCGATCGATCCGGCCGCCTCGGGCTCCTGCCTCGCCAGGGCGGAAGAGGCAGTCGGCGAGGCGCTCCGGCAGTTCCCCGATCTTCCGGGCTACCTCGACACCAAGGCCACGGTGCTCTACCGCCAGGGCAGGATCGACGAAGCCATCGATCTGGAGCGCGCCGCCGCGGCGAAGGGGCCCAGGGCGCTGATGTTCGCGCAGCTCGAGCGCTTCCTGCGCGCGCGGCAGGCCGGCGGCGAGCCCGTGGTGCTCGGCGACCTCTCCGGCGCCGGTGCGACGTTGTCCACCGAGGACGGCGGCGCGGCGCTGCTCGTCCGCCTCGAGGAGCCGCTCGCGGACGGCTTCGTGCTCTTCGCGCGCCGCAAGGGCGATTCCGCGGTGTTGCGGGTCGCCGCCGGGCCGCAGCACGAGTCGTCCTACCGCGTTCCGCTTCCTCGTGGCGGCCCGGAGAGCGCCGGGTTCGAGCTCGCGCTCCTCGACGCGCGCGGCTGCGAGGAATGCGCGCCCCGCTCCTGGCGGTACGAATTCGAGGAGCACGAGGCCGCCGTCGACAAGTACCCCTGACGGGCAACGGCCCGCCGTCCGTCGCCCGCGCGCCGGCTCACCGCGCGGGGATGGCGATCAGGGCATCTTCTGCATGAGGAAGAACTGGTACCCGAAGCTGTCGCCGTTCCGCTCGAATCCGGCGATCTCCCGCTCGGTCTCGTCCAGCACCTGCGCCAGGGCCGGACTGAGGGTGGCGCGCGCGCGCAGGTCCTCCACGCGGCGCCGAAGCGGCGTGTAGTACTCCCACCAGGCTTCCGGCCCGAGTTGGAACGTCTCGATCAGCCGCATGCCCTCGGACTCTGCGGCGCGCACCGATTTCCGGACGGTGGCGATCGAGGGGTCCCCCGCCCAGTGAGCGACGGCCTCCGCCGGCGGGTCGTCCACGAGCCACACGGCGTTGGTGACGGCCATCAGCCCGCCCGCCTTCAGCAGCGGCCGCCAGCAGCGGATGCTTTCGGCGAACCCGATGATGAAGGCCGCGCTCTCGCACCAGATCAGGTCGATGCTCGACGGCTCCTCACCCAGATCCCCGAAATCGGCGCAGCGCGCCTCGATGAGGTGGGCCAGTCCGGCCTGTCTCGCCGATCCCTCGAGCTGCTCGAGGAACGGGCGATGCAGATCGACGGCGACGACGCGGCTGCCCAGCGCCCGGGCGAGCACCAGCGTCTGGGCGCCGGGCCCGCAGCCCAGATCGAAGACCCGCGGCGCGGCGGGCAGCGCCGGCAGCAGTCGCAGGGCTTTCAGCGTCGCCGCCTCGCAGCCAGGCCCCTCCCGCGGCAGATCGCGGTGGACGACGAAGAACTCGGGCGGCAGCGAGCGGAGCGCCTGTGTGGCATCCATGTCACGCCCTCCATCCCTGGTGCGCTCGCGTCCCGGCCTGCGCTACCGGCGCAGGACGCAGGTCGATTGCCCCAGGCTCTGTGGCGCAGCGGTTCCCGGCAGGTCGATGTCCGGGTGGTCGCCGCGGTACCAGCGCGCCGGGTTCCACCCCGCCATCCCGGCGATCGCTTCCATCGTCTCTTCCGTCGTCACCATGTTGCGTACCTGCCGCCGGCGCTCGGCCGCCGGCTGGCGCGCGGACTCGAGGAAGATCCGTCGCGCCACCTCGAGCGAGAGCGGCAGGCAGGAGAACAGGACGACGCCGCCGGGCCGCACCACCCGGGCCGCTTCCAGCAGGTACCGGTAGGACTCCTCGAGCTCGAGGTGGGTGAAGACGGAAAAGGCACACATCGCGTCTGCGGATGCGTCGGGAAGATCGATGCGATCGCCTCTCTGCACCTTCCATTCGCAGTTGGTTGCCGGACCGACGCGGCTACGTGCGTGCTTCAGCATGGTGGGCGCGATGTCGATGCCCAGGTATTTCCCGCTGCGAAGGAATGGCACCAGGTGGACGGCGAGGCGGCCGGTGCCGCAGCCGAAATCCACCACCGTGTGGGAGGGTCCCACGCCCTCCTTCTGCAGCAGCCGCAACTCGATGCGCCCGATGAGATCGTAGTCTCCGTCGCCGACCGATTCCTCCGGCCGCATGGCGCGCGCATGCCGTTCGTAGGCATGATTGCCGTACAGACCGGTGAGCCGCCCTCCCTTCCACGCCGTTTCCTTCAGGAACCTCTTCATGCCCGCCGGCAAGAGGCGCTTCAGCGTCGACATGGCGGCAGGAGGATCACGGATGTTCTGCCCATTCGACCTCCGGACTTCTTCGGGCTCCTACCCTAGCGCGCCTCGCCCCGGACATGGCGGATCAGGGATCGCGCCGATGCGGCCGTCGACGAGCGACCACGGGTCCCGATCGACGGCGGCCCGCCCGGATGACGTGCGCCCCGCATCGAGGGCGGACGCTAGCGGGCCCTGAGCTCCGTCGAGGAGGCGACGTCGTACACGGCCCCGCGGGCGGATTGCAGCTTCGGCCCGGCGACCTTCATCCATGCCGCCATGTGCGGTGCGCGCATGTGTCGGTCGAGGGCGGACCGATCGCGCCAGCGCTCGACGAAGACGTAGCGTCCGCGCTGCTGCGTGTCCTCGTAGCAGGCGTAGTCCTCGCAACCCTCCTCGGCGCGGGTGGAGGCGATCACGTCGGGAAGGGCGGCGTGGATCGCGTCGCGATCGGCTGGAGCGACTTCGAGGAACGCGGTCACGAGCAGCATGGGGTCCCTCCGGATCTCGCGACGACATCGTATCCGCATGGGAGCCAGGAAGCGCGCGCTCGATACGCCCCCGACCGGGATGCGGTCGCCGCGCCGGTGCGGCCCCTTCCTTGACACCACCCCGCCCCGGCGCTACCACCCGCGCCTCTCTCCTCGGAGGCCAGAGTGGCGACGACCTACGATCTCGCGATCATCGGCAGCGGACCCGGCGGCTACGTCTGCGCCATCCGCGCGGGCCAGAACGGCCTGAAGACGGTGGTCATCGAGAAGGACCCGCGGGTCGGCGGCACCTGCACGCTGCGCGGGTGCATCCCCACCAAGGCGGTCCTCCACAGCGCCGACGTGTACGACGAGGCCCAGCACGGCGCGAAGATCGGCGTCAAGGCGTCGGGAGTCGAGCTGGACATGAAGGCGGTGCGCTCCTTCAAGGAGGACGTGGCCGGCAAGTCGAGCAAGGGCATCGAGTTCCTCTTCCGCAAGAACAAGGTGGACCGCATCCACGGCCACGGCCGCCTCGCCGCGCCCGGCCAGGTGTCGGTCAGCGGCGCGGAGGGCAAGGAGCAGATCGTCGAGGCCCGGCACGTGGTCATCGCCACCGGCTCGGCGCCGCGGCTCATCCCCGGCATCACCCTGGGGCCGCGGGTGATGACCAGCGACGAGCTGCTCGAGAACGTGACCGTGCCCAGGCGCCTGATCGTCCTCGGCGCCGGCGCGGTGGGCGTTGAGTTCGCCAGCGCCTACCGCCGCTTCGGCAGCGAGGTGCACATCGTCGAGATGCTGCCCCGCCTCCTGCCGCTCGAGGACGAGGACATCTCCGCCGAGTTCGAGAAGTCGTTCCGCCGCCGCGGCATCAAGGCGCACACCGCGGCCAAGGTCGAGAAGCTGGACGTCTCGAGCGACACGGTGAAGGCAACGCTCACCACCGCCAAGGGCACCGAGACGCTCGAGGCCGATCTCTTCCTCTGCGCCGTGGGCCGCAGGCCGGTGAGCGAGGACGTGGGCCTCGCCCGCTTCCCCACCATCAAGGTGGAGCGCGGCTTCGTGGTCATCGACCCGGCGACGCTGCTCACCGGCGAGAGCTGGGTCTCCGCCATCGGCGACGTGGTGGCGCTGCCCGGCCGGCCCCACCCGCAGCTCGCACACCTCGCTTTCGTGGAGGGCGAGTTCGTGGCCGACCGCATCGCCGGCAAGAAGCCGCACCCGGTCAACTACGACCTCGTGCCGGGAGCCACCTACAGCGATCCCGAGGTGGCCTCGGTGGGGCTGACCGAGCGGGCGGCGAAGGAGCGCGGCTACAAGGTGAAGATCGGCACCTTCCCCATGTCGGCCAACGGCAAGGCGCGCATCCTCGGCGCCGCCGAAGGCATGGTGAAGGTGGTCGCCGAGGAGAAATACGACGAGGTGCTGGGCGTCCACATCATCGGGCCGCGCGCCACCGAGCTGATCAGCGACGCGTGCTCGCTCCTGCGGCTGGAGACCACCAGCGAGGAGATGCTGCACGTGATGCGCCCGCACCCGACGCTCTCGGAGGCGCTCACCGAGGCGGCCCTGGGCGTGCGCGGGAAACCGCTGCACATCTAGGGTCACTATCCCGGGAAGGATGTGAACGCCCGGGTGTTCCATCCCTCGCGCGGGGAGGCGAACATGACCGAAACCACGTCGTGGCGTCGGGCTTTTGCTGCGGGATTTGCGGCGCTTGCGCTCGGCATTGGTGGGCAGGTCGCCACCAGCGCCTCCGATGACGCGGAGGTGGGCGACTCGTGCCCCTTCTCGCGCAACGCCACCGCAGACCGGCTGGCGGAGCGGTTCACGCCGCATGTGGACGCCCACGGGATTGCGCAGCGCGTCGCGCGCGCGGTCCTGGGGATGGTGCTGCAGACCGGCATCTGAGGTCCGTTCTCGCGATCCGCAGGCGTTTCGGTTATACCGGCCGCCCTCATGGGCGACTCGCTGGTTCAACTCGGCGGAACGCCGCGCCCCAGGGCGCGCGAGCCGAAGCCTGAGTGGCTGAAGGTCCGCATGGCGGGCGGCGGCCGGTTCGAGCAGGTGCGCAAGACGCTGCGCGAGCTCAAGCTCCACACCGTCTGCGAAGAGGCGAGCTGCCCGAACGTGGGCGAATGCTGGGGCGGCGGCACCGCCACCGTCATGCTGATGGGCGACATCTGCACCCGCGGCTGCCGCTTCTGCGACGTGAACAGCGGCGTGCCCGCGCCGCTCGATCCGCTCGAGCCGCGCCACCTCGCCGAGGCGGTGGGGCGGCTGGGGCTCGACTACCTGGTGGTCACGAGCGTCAATCGCGACGAGCTGCCGGACGGCGGCGCGTCGCACTTCGCCCAGGCCATCGTGGAATTGCGCAGGGCCGCGCCGAAGACGCTGGTGGAAGTGCTCACTCCCGACTTCCAGGGTTCGCGCGAGGCGCTGCAGATGATCGCCGACGCGGCGCCGGCGGTGGCCGCGCACAACGTCGAGACCGTGGAGCGGCTCACGCCGCGGGTGCGCGACCGCCGCGCGACCTACTCGCAGTCCCTCGCCGTCCTCGACTTCTACAAGCGCGCCGGCATGCGGACCAAGAGCAGCATCATGCTGGGACTCGGCGAGACCCGCGACGAGGTGGTGCAGGCCATGCGCGACCTGCGCTCGGTGGCCTGCGACATCCTCACCCTGGGCCAGTACCTGCGCCCCTCGGAGAAGCACCTGCCGGTGAGCGAGTTCGTGCGGCCCGAGGTGTTCGCCGACCTGGAGCGGGAAGGGCTGCGGCTCGGCTTCCGCTTCGTCGCCGCGGGCCCCCTGGTGCGCTCGAGCTACAAGGCGGGCGAGTTCTTCATCCAGCGCTGGGTCGAGAGCGGCGCCTAGCCATGCCCGCGTGGAACATCATCCAGGCCGTCAACGACGCCCTGCGCATCGAGATGCGCCGGGACCCCCGCGTGGTTGTGCTGGGCGAGGACGTGGGCAAGTTCGGCGGCGTGTTCCGCGCCACGCTCGGGCTCATCGAGGAGTTCGGCGCCGACCGCGTCATCGACACGCCGCTGGCCGAGGCGGGCATCATCGGCGTCGCCATCGGCATGGCCATGTACGGCCTGCGCCCGGTGCCCGAGATCCAGTTCAGCGACTTCATCTATCCCGCCTTCGACCAGATCGTGAACGAGCTGGCCAAGCTCCGCTACCGCAGCGGCGGCCAGTACGGCGCGCCGGTGGTCATCCGCACGCCGGTGGGCGGAGGGATCAAGGGCGGCCACTACCACTCGCAGTCGCCGGAGGCGCTCTTCATCCACACGCCGGGGCTTCAAGTCATCTGCCCCTCCAACCCGGTGGACGCCAAGGGCCTGCTCATCTCCGCCATCCGCCAGGACGACCCGGTCATCTTCATGGAGCCCAAGCGCGTCTACCGCGCGGCGCGCGGGGATGTGCCGGAAGGCGAGTACACGGTGCCCATCGGCAAGGCGCAGGTGGCCCGCGAAGGGCGCGGCATGACCGTGATCGCCTGGGGCGCCATGTTCCACGAGGCGGAGGCGGCGGTGACGCAGGCGCCGGAGCTCGATGCCGAGCTGATCGACCTGCGCACGCTCTGGCCGCTGGACATCGAGGCGGTGACGCGCAGCGTGCGCAAGACCGGGCGCTGCGCCATCGTGCAGGAGGCGCCGCGCACGTGCGGCTTTGCCGCGGAGATCAGCGCGCTCGTGCAGGAGCGCTGCTTCACCTCGCTGGAGGCGCCGGTCGCGCGCATCACCGGGTGGGACGTGCCCTTCCCCTACACGCTGGAGAACGACTACCTGCCGCTCGCGCCGCGGATCCAGAAGTCGCTGCGCGAGCTGAAAGCCTGCGAGCCCTGACATGGCCCAGTTCGAGTTCAAGCTGCCGGACATCGGCGAAGGCGTGGTGGAGGGCGAGATCGTCAAGTGGCTGGTGAAGCCCGGCGATGCCGTCGTCGAGGACCAGCCGCTGGTGGAGGTGATGACCGACAAGGCCACCGTGACGATTCCCAGCCCGCGCCGCGGAAAGGTGGTGCAGACCTTTGGCAAGGAAGGCGACATCGCCAAGGTCCACGCCACGCTGGTGGTGATGGAGCTGGACGGCGGCGGCGCGGCGCAGGCGCAGCCATCCGCCGGCGTTCCGGCGCAGGGCGCGCCCACGCTGCCGGCGCAGCACGCAGGGCAGCCGGCGCCGCTGCAGACCGCGGGAGCGCCGCAACCCGAAGCGGCGCGCAGCGTCGACCGCGCCGCGGGGGGCAACGGCGACTCGCGCAAGGTCCTGGCCACTCCGGTGACCCGGAGGATGGCGCGAGAGATGGGCGTCGACCTCGCCTCGCTCCAGGGCACGGGTCCGCAGGGGCGTGTGATGAAGGCCGACGTGCTCGCGCATGCGGGCAACCGCGGCCGCCCTCCGATGCAGCCGCTCCAGGCGCCGCTGCAGGCGCCGCCGCCGCGCGCCGAGCCGGCCCCCGCCGACGAGGTGCGGCCCCTGCGCGGGCTGCGCAAGAGCATCGCCCGGAGCATGGTGCAGAGCCACACCTACGTGGTGCCCTTCACCTTCGTGGAGGAGTGCGACACGGGGCCGCTGACGGCGCTGCGCGAGCGCATCAACGCCGGCCTGTCCGCGCGCGGCGAGGCGAAGCTGAGCTACCTGCCCTTCATCGCCAAGGCGCTCCTGCACGGCTTCGCGAAGTATCCCGAGCTGAACGCGGTGATGGACGAGGAGAAGCAGGCGCTCGTCGTCAGGAAGGACGTGAACGTCGCTTTCGGCGCCGCCACCGACGCGGGGCTCACCGTCTTCGTGGTCAAGGACGTGCGCGGAAAGTCCATCCGCCAGATTGGCGCGGAGATCGAGCGCCTGGCGGCGGCCGCGCGCGAGCAGAAGCTCCAGTTGCAGGATCTCCAGGGCGGCACCTTCACCATCACCTCGCTGGGCCGCGACGGGGGGCTGATGGCCACGCCGGTGGTGAAGCATCCCGAGGTGGCCATCCTCGGCGTCCACAAGATCAAGGAATGGGCAAAGCCGGTGCGCCATGCCGACGGCAGCGTGGGCGTGGAGATCGCCGAGCGCATGAACCTTTCCTGCTCCTTCGACCACCGCGTCATCGACGGCCACATCGGCGCCGCATTCCTCTATGAGGTGATCCGCGCCCTGGAATCGCCGGAGCTGCTGCTCATCGACTGATCGCCGCGTGGCCGGTCTTTCCGCTGTGGAGTCCACCTCGCGCAGATCAGGTTTCGCCCGGGGTGGCTCTCATGAGAAGCGTTGCGCTCGTGCTCGCCGCCATCCTGTCGGCCAGCTGCGGCGACGCGGAAGTCGGTTACTCCTGCTTTTCAGGGTCTTGCACGCGAGTGGACGGCGGCTCGCTCGCGGTCAGCGAGTTCTGCGGGCTTTCGGGTGGCTGCAATCTTCCCGACGATGCGGTCATCCGGGGCAAGAGCGATTGTCTCCGGTTCTTCGACTCTGCGGATGCCGGTTGCGCTGCACCCCCCGTCGACTGCAAGGGGTTCTTTCGACATAGGCCCGATTGGGAGGACTGCTACCACCCGCCCTGACGCTTTCCGTCTCTCACAGGTCGAAGGTGAGCCCGATGGCAACGGCTCCGCAGAACTGCTACTGGTCGGGATGGAAGAGGTACTGGAAGGCGAGCTCGAACTCATGCCGCCGCCCGAGTGCGAGTCCCAGCGTGACCGGCACATGGTAGGTGAGCCCGCTGTAGGTCACGTCCACGGCCCGCCCGCTGCGCGTGGAGATCCTTCCCAGCGAGGAGCCGAGACCCAGTTCGAGGAAGGGCCCGACGTACGGGATGGGCGCCATCAGGCGGAACTTGCCGCCGGCGAAGACGATCTTGGCCGAGACGTCGCAGGGGGTCACGCCCGCGCCGCAGTCCGCCTGCGGAGAGGTCAAGAGCAGGCCGGAGTACGCGCGCGGAGTGAACCAGTCGTTCAAGCGGATGATGTACTCCACCTCCGCGTAGCCCCCGATGCCGCTGCCGCTCACGTCCTGGCCGTTCTGCCGCTGCGGCGCCGCGAGCCCGAGGCCCGCGGCGATCCCCAGGGCGCGATCCGACTCGCCCGCGGCGCGGGCCGGCGGGCCCAGGGCAACCAGCGCGAGCGCGATCGCGCAGAGGCGCCCGCGACGGCTCATCGCGGCACCCCTGCCCGGCGCAGCTCCGGCTCGAGGCGGCCGCGGAGCGCGAGCGTCCACATCTTCCAGTCCGCTGCCAGGCTCCAGAGCGGGTACTTGAAGGTGGCGGGCTTGTTGTGCTCGACGAAGAAGTGGCCCACCCAGGCGAACGCATAGCCGCAGACGGCCCCGCCGAGCAGCAGCCAGGGCCGGCGGAGCGCGGCCGCGCAGAGGATCAGGAGCAGCGAGAGCGTGGTGCCCGCGAAGTGCAGCGCGCGGGTTGCCGGCCGGGCGTGCTCGCGCAGGTAGAAGGGCCAGAACTCGGCGAAGGTCTTCATGCGCCTTCACTCTAGCGCGAGTCGACTCCCGCAACCCGCTCGCAAAAGCGCCTCCTCATCCCCCGATGCCCATCAGCGACAGGCCCGCGAGGGCCGCGCCGTTCGCGCGCAGGTCCTCGATGCAGCCCAGGTAGATCAGCGGCGTGCGCCCGGCGTGCACGACGATTCCGCCCACGATCACCTCGCCCTTCCACTCCAGCGCGAAGAGGCGCCCGTCGCGGCTGAACCCCCGCGCGCCTGTGCGGACTTCGGTGAGGAAGCGGCGCGATTCGACGGCGAGGCGCACCGCATCCGGAATCCCGCCCGGCGCCATCTCTCCGCGCAGCAGCGGTCCGCACGCCGGGGCGCCGAGCGCCTCCAGCATCTCGCGCAGGCGCGCGAAGAGCGCGGCGAGGTCCGTCTCCCGCCGCAGGCGGGTGGAAACGAACGCCCTGCAGCGCAGCCCCGCCGCTTTCGCCTCCCTGGTCGCCTCGGGAACCGCGGCGACGCGCGGTCCACGCACCTGCGCGAGCGCCGCCGTGTAGCTCTCGCCGGTCCGTTCCTGCCGCTCGCGGACGCGCCTCTTCAGATCCTTCTTCTTCGTCATCGCCTCGACCTCACGGCGATGCGGGCCGGCCCCATGCGCCCCCGCACCGCGGAGGGAAGCAAAGCTCACGCACCCGAGGAGAGACCTCCCCTTTGCCCTCGCCAGCGGCCACGCATGGGATGGCCGAAGAGGGTTGCGCGCGGGTGCGCCGCGAGACGAACGATGGCCCAGGTCGGGCCCGGCCGCAAGCCAGGGCAGCGTTGCCTGCGGACCGCCATTCCTTTACAACGCGCCCCATGCAGCCAGCCCAGAGGGTGGAGACGGAAGCGGTTCCCCGGGAGACGCTCCTGCGCCTCTACCGCGAGATGGTGCGCCTGCGCACCGTGGACGAGCGGATGATGACGCTGCAGCGCCAGGGGCGGGTGGGGTTCTACGGCGCCTGCACCGGGCAGGAGGCCGCCACCCTGGCGTCGGCCATCGCGCTCGAGCCCAGCGACTGGATCTTCCCCGCGCTGCGCGAGGGGGGCGCCATGCTCCTGCGCGGCTTTCCGCTCGTGCCCTACCTCTGCCAGGTGTTCGGCAACGCCGGCGACGAGACCAAGGGCCGGCAGATGCCTTCGCACATGGCCTCCAGGTCGGTGAACCAGGTGAGCTGGTCCTCCTGCATCGGCACCCAGCTTCCCCAGGCGGTGGGAGCGGCCATGGCCGCGCGCATCAAGGGCGACCGCACCGTGATCGCGGCCTACATGGGCGACGGCGCCACCAGCGAAGGCGACTTCCACGTGGCGATGAACTTCGCCGGCGTGTTCAAGGCTCCGGTGGTCTTCGTCTGCCAGAACAACCACTGGGCCATCAGCGTGCCGAGCCAGCGGCAGACCGCCAGCGAGTCCATCGCGGTCAAGGCCAGGGCCTACGGCTTTTCCGGCGAGAAGGTGGACGGCAACGACGCCGTGGCGGTCTACGGCGCGGTCAAGGAGGCGGTCGATCGCGCCCGCTCCGGCGGAGGCCCCACGCTGGTGGAATGCGACACGTATCGCATCGGCGCGCACAGCTCCTCGGACGACCCCACCCGCTACCGCGACGAGCGCGAGGTGGAGCAGTGGCGCAAGCGCGATCCGCTGGAGTCGTTGCGCTCGCGCCTGGCCTCCGCGGGCCTCTGGACCGCGCGCGACGAGGAGCAACTGCGCGCCGCGACGCTGGACGAGGTGAACGCCGCCATCGCCGAGGCGGAGAAGAAGCCCGACCCGCCCCGCGAGTCGCTCTTCGACGACGTCTACCTGAACATGCCATGGTCCCTGCGCGAGCAGCGCGCAGAGATGCTCGCGGCGCCCGCCGTGCCGCGGCCCGACGCCAAGGCCATCGCCGGTTAGTCGACGGTTAGTCGCGGCCGCCGAAGGCGGCTCGGGGACTACGCTTGTGGGAATACACTGCGAAGTCGTGGGATGCGTTCTAGACTCCGTGCGTGCGCAACCTCCACGTCAGGCGGCTCGGCAGGGTCGAGTATCCGGACGGGCTGGCCATGCAGAAGCTGCTGGTCGAGGCGCGCGCGCGCGGGCTGGTTCCCGACACGCTGCTCCTGCTCGAGCACCCGCGCGTGATCACGCTGGGCCGCGGCGCCAGGGCCCAGAACGTGCTCTGGCCAAGGGAGATGCTGCAGGCGCGCGGGTTCGAGCTCTACGAGACCGACCGCGGCGGCGACGTGACCTACCACGGCCCCGGACAGATCGTCGGCTACCCCATCCTCGACCTGAAGCCCGACCGCAAGGACGTGCGCAAGTACGTGGGCTCGGTGGAGGAGCTGATGATCCGGGTCGCCGCGGAGTACGGAATCGGGGCGGAGCGCGTGGCCAGACGCACCGGCGTCTGGACCGCCAGAGGCAAGCTCGGCGCCATCGGCGTGCACATCTCGCGCTGGATCACCTCGCACGGGTTCGCCTTCAACGTGCACACGAACCTGGACGACTTCTCCGCCATCGTGCCCTGCGGGATCCAGGGCGCGGGCGTGGCCTCGCTGGAGTGCCTGCTCGAGGACGATGTCCCCTCGCTCCGCGAGGTGGAGGATGCGTTTGCCCTCGAGGCCGGCGAGGTCTGGGAGAGCGAAGTGTCCGAGGCGCTGCCGGAGCTTCGCACCGTCAGCGTGACCCTGCAGCGCGAGGACGGCCGCGTCCTGCTCCTGCAGCGCACGGCGGAGCGGGGCGGCTTCTGGCAGATCCTCACCGGGCGCATCGAGCGGGGGGAGAGCCCGCTGCAGACCGCGGCGCGGGAGATCCACGAGGAGACCGGCTTCTCTCCGCGGCTCGACGAGCTGCGCGACCTGGGCTACGCGCATTCGTTCGCGCTCGGCGAGCGGGTGCCGCCCCTCTTCGTGCACGAGACCGCCTTCGCGGTGACGGTGCTGGGCGAGCCCCGCCTCTCCGACGAGCACCAGGCGCACCGCTGGTGCACGCCGGCCGAGGCGATCGCGCTCCTGCCGTTCGCCGGCCTGCGCCGCGCGGTCTCGCTCGCGGCCCTGCCCTAGCAGGCAGCCTGCTACGCGGTGGTCTTCTGGTCGAGCTCGATCAGGTGGCCGGTGCGCTCGCGCTTGGTGCGCAGGTAGCCGATGTTGTGCGGATTGGTCTGCGCCACCGAGGCGATGCGCCGCCGGACCTGCACGCCCTCGGCCGCGAGGCCCGCGATCTTGAGCGGGTTGTTGGTGATCAGGTCGATGGAGCGCACGCCCAGCTGCTTGAGCATCTCGGCGGCGATGTCGTAGCGGCGCAGATCGTCCTGGAAGCCGAGCGCGCGGTTCGCCTCGTAGGTGTCGGCGCCGCGCGCCTGCAGCGCATAGGCGCGGATCTTGTTGCCGAGGCCGATGCCGCGGCCCTCCTGGCGCAGGTAGATGACGGCGCCACGCTCCGACTTTCCCACCAGCGCGAGCGCGTGCTCGAGCTGCTCGCGGCAGTCGCACTTGAGCGATCCGAGGATCTCGCTGGTCAGGCACTCGCTGTGCACCCGCACCGGCACGCCCTCCTGCCCGCGGACGTCGCCCTTCACGGCCACCACGTGCTCCTTGTCG
>DASSQZ010000268.1:0-5385 GCA_035702105.1 Myxococcales bacterium
GGCTGCCATCGACGAGACCACGTCGCAACTCGTCTTCCCCTGGGAGGACGGTTCGATGCGGTCACCGGAGTGCGATCCGGAGAAGGTCCTCCGCCGTGCGCTCGCGCGCGCAGGCCTGGTCGAGGGCTACGACCACTCGTGTCGGCGCTGCAAGAGCCGGGGCACGCCGCACGTGGAACGGCACGCAGATGCCGAGCGGCGCCGCTGCCCGACGTGCAACGCGAAGCTGTGGCCGAAGGCGCTTCCGCGGCCGATGCGCTTTCACGACCTGCGCCACACGGCCGCGACGCTCATGCTGCGCGCCGGCGTCGACGCTCACCGCGTGCAGCGCATCCTGCGGCACGCGTCGGTCACGACGACGACCGGAACCTACGGACACCTCTCGGTTGACGATCTGCGCGACGCCGTGACCCGAATCGGACCAAGAAAACTCGTTCCGCTTGCTGACAGTTTGCTGACGCAGGCGAAGAAGGCGCTTCCAGCGCCCAAACACCCCGAGGATTCTCCGAGTCAAACCGACCTGTTCCAGAGTGAGCCGCGTGGGGATCGAACCCACGACCCTCGGCTTAAAAGGCCGGTGCTCTACCAGCTGAGCTAGCGGCTCGGTCGCAGATCTACACGATCGCCGCGCCGTGCGCACCGGCGAATCGCAGGTTGCGCGCGGCGGCGCGCGGCGGTACCAGAGAGCGCGTGCCGGTGCTCTGCAACGTGGAAGGAAGGCTGGTGCCGCCCGAGCAGGCTCTCGTGCCCGTGCTCGACCGCGGATTTCTCTACGGCGACAGCGTCTACGAGGTGGTGCGCACCTACGCCGGCCGGCCCTTCGAGCTGGATCGGCACCTCCTGCGCATGGAGAAGACCGCCGAGCGCATCGGCCTTTCGCTGCCGCCGCGCGAGACGCTGGTGCGCGAGCTCCAGCGCACCCTGGATGCTGCCGGCAATCCGGAGTCGTACGCGCGCATCGTCGTCACCCGCGGCACCGGCCAGTTCGGCCTCGCCGCGCACCTCTCGCAAGAGCACCGCCTCGTCGTCATCGTTCGCCCGCTCCAGCCGCCGCCCGAGGAGCAGTACGAGCGCGGGCTGCAGATGGCCATCGCCAGGACCCGCCGCAACCCGCCGCAGGCGCTCGACCCGGCGCTCAAGACCGGCAACTACCTCAACAACATCCTCGCGCTCCGCGAGGCGCACGACGCCGGCGCGGACGACGCCATCCTGCTCGACCTCTCCGGCCGCGTGACCGAGGCCACCACCTCCAACGTCTTCTTCGTGCAGCATGGCGTGCTGGTCACCCCGCCCCTGCGCCTGGGCATGCTGGAGGGCGTGACCCGCGCCGTCTTCGTGGAGATCGCCCGCGCCGAGGGACTGATCCTGCGCGAGGAGCCGCACGGCCCCGAGGCGCTGGCCGCCGCCGACGAGGTCTTCATGACCAGCACGCTGCGCGAGGCCATGCCCGTCACCAGCCTGGTCTTCCTCGAATCGCACGGCGAGCAGGTGCGCGCGGTGGCCGACGGCAAGCCCGGTCCGCTCTCGAAGCGGCTGCGCGCCGCCTTCCGCGGCTACGTGGAGCGGACGCACCTGCGCAGATGAAGACGCCGCGGCGCCGGTTCCTCTCCTTCCTGGGCGGCGCCTTGCTTTCGCGCGCCATCAGGGCGGAAGACCCGCTCTTCACCGGCGTTCCCGCGCCCGACGACCCGCTCGAGCTGCTCTGGTCGCGCAGCGTCTCCTTCGAGGAAGGCGAGCCGCTGATCACGGTGCGGGTTGCAGCAGGCCGCCAGCAGATTGTGCTGCGCCCGAAGGGACCGCTCAGCGTCCTCTCCCGCACCGCGAGCGGCGACACCACCCTCGCGGTGCGCGACGCGCCGCAGGGCCCCTGGACGCTGCAGCTCCTCGAAGGCGCCCCGGGCGTGGGCGCCTCGTGGGTGGAGCTGGAGCAGATCCGCTACGACGACAAGGAGGCGGTGGCCCGCGCCCGGCAGGAGTGGGCGAAGAAGGGCGTGCAGGTGCGCGTCACCACCGTGGGCGAGGCGTACGGCGTGGCCGGCCACGTGGTGGACACCCGGCGCTACTCCATCCTCGCGCAGGGCGACGCCACCGTGGAAGGCGCGCAGCGGCAGGCGCAGGAGCTGGAGTCGCGCCTGGGCGTCCGCGTGCAGATCCGCCGCGAGCTCTCGGTGCGGCCGCGCGGGCGCATCGAGCTGCGCGATCCGCACGGCGCCTCGGCGGCGATCGGAGAGGGCGCGCTGGAGCTGCGAGCGGAGCCGGGCATCGCGGTGGAAGAGGTGGAGTTCGGCATGGGCTACAACTTCCACGGCTACGAGGAGCGCACCTATCCGGGGCGCCTCTTCGCCTGCCTCGACGCCGAAGGCGCGCTCGCGCTGGTGGCCGCCCTGCCGATGGAGCGGCTGGTCAAGGGCGTGGTGCCGAGCGAGATCTTCCCCAGGGCGCATCCGGAGGCGCTCAAGGCGCAGGCCGTCACCGCCCGCGGCGAGGTGCTGGCCAAGATCGGCGCGCGGCACCTGGGCGATCCGTACCTGCTCTGCGCCGAGCAGCACTGCCAGGTGTATCGCGGCGTCGCCGCGGAGGAGCCCGGCCCCGGCGCCGCGGTGGACGCGACCCGCGGCGAGGCGCTCTTCGCCAGGACCGGCGGCGAGAGCCGGCTGGTCGACTCGGTCTACTCCGCCGTGTGCGGCGGGTTCACCGAGGACAACGACGCGGTCTGGGGCGGGCCGCCCGATCCGTCGCTGCGCGGCAGGCCCGACTTCGACCCGCGCGCCCCGGGAATGGCGCAGTTCAAGGACGGCATCGGCGCCGCGCTGGTGTCGCGGTTCGTGCGGCTGAACCCGGTGCCCAGCTACTGCGCGCAGTCGGGCTTCGCCCGCCCGGACAAGGTGCGCTGGCGCCGGGCCTTCACGCAGGCGGAGGTGGACGAGATCTGCGCGCCGCTCTCGGTCGGGCAGGTGAAGGCGCTGGCGGTGGAAGGCCGGGGGGTTTCCGGCAGGGCCCGCGCCCTCCATGTCACGGGCAGCCGGGCGAGCGCCCGCATCTACGGCGAACTGGCCATCCGCCGGATGTTCAGGAACCTCAACAGCGGGATGTTCGTGGTGGAAAAGGCAGCCGCCGGGTGGTTATTTACTGGCGGAGGATGGGGTCATGGCAGCGGAATGTGCCAGACGGGCGCCATCGGCCGGGCCGAGCGCGGCGCCACCTACCGTGAGATCCTGGACTGGTACTATTCCGGGGCGGCACCGGTCCGGATTTACTAGCGAGTCCGAGATGTTGGAAGCTGGTGCTCCCCGGAGTCGCCAGCGAACCGCCAAAACGGCCATCCAGGCCGGTAGTCCCGTCGCCCAGCGGGCGACGGGGGGACTACAATAGGGCCGGCATGTCCTTGCCCCAGCAGCCAGTCCGGCGCGGACGCCGCCTCACCTACGCCGTCGGCATCTCCATCGCCGCGCACGTCCTGCTCATGCTGGGCATCGCCAAGGACGCGATGTTCCACATGCCCAAGCACCCGGTGAAGCAGGTGGTTTCGCTGGTCACCTCCAGCCGGTCGCAGCTCCAGGGCATCCGCCCCACCAATCCGGGCAACGTGCAGAACCTGGCCCAGCAGACCCGGGTGCCGGAGCTTCCGCCCACGCCCAGGCCTCCTCCGGAAGAGCAGCAGAAGCTGGAGAAGGGGCAGGTGGTCTCGCTCGGGCCCACCAACGATCAGGCGCCGGACAAGCCCACGAAGTATCTCGCCGAGCACGACAGCAAGGTGGACAAGGAAACCCGCGCGCGGGAGACCAGCGCCTTCTACAAGAACGCCCTCTCCAAGGTGCAGAAGGAGGGGCGCGAGGACAAGGCCGAGCAGGGCGCGCCGGCGATGAGCGAGAAGCCGGGCGACAACGGCCACGCCGGCGGCGGCCGCGAGCAGAAGCGGCCCCGGCAGATGGCGGAGCTTCCCAGCAAGGAACGGCGCGATCCGCTGCACATGGAAGTGCTGCCCGACGGCTCCTTCCGCAACCGCGATCACAGCGACGCGGTCAAGGGCACCGGCAACAAGATCGCCATGGCCGACCCCGGCAGCGCCGGCAGCACCTCCAGCGTGGGACCGGGAGCGCCGGGCGCGGCGCCGGGAACGCCGGGGCTGCAGAAGCCGCTCAAGCTGACGCTGGACCAGCCCATCGGCGCCACCGGACCCATCAGCGGCGGGCCCATGCCCGACGACCTGCGCGGAATCGAGGAGGGCGAAGGCACCTTCCTCAACGCGCGCGGGTTCAAGTACGCGGGCTTCCTCAACCGCGTGAAGGAGTCGGTGGCGCGGGTGTGGACGCAGAAGGTCCAGGACGAGTCCACCAAGCGCGACCCGACCGGGCAGCTCTACTCGTATCGCGACCGGCGCACGGTGGTGGAGTACACCATCGACAAGGCCGGCGAGATCGTCGACGTGCACGTGGTGGCGTCGTCAGGCGTGCCCTATCTCGACGAGGTGGCGGTGGATTCGTTCCGCATCGTGCAGCGGTTCCCCAATCCGCCTCCGGGGCTGGTCTCGGACGGCCGCGCCACCATCGGCTTTGCCTTCACGCTGCTCGCGGCCACCGGCGGGATGCGGCTGCAGGTCGGCCCCGCCTACATGCCCGGCTCTCCCGCGGCCCGCGGCTTCTAGGACCGTCGAGAAAAAAAGAACGCCCGGGAGCGTCAGTGTCTCCCGGGCGTTCCGGCACTGCCTGCGCCGCGCTCGTCGGTTGCCGCAACCTAGCGGCGCAAACCCGTCGAGGCGACGCAAATGGCAGAAGCCTTCGTGTGACACGCCATTGCATCACCTCCTTTCGCCAACCTAAACAGCGTAACCCGGGCGCGCTGGCGCCGCAAACCGCGCTGCATCATGCGGCCGCGTGCGCCTGCTGGCGCGCCTCCCGCGCCCTGAAGTTCAGCACCAGCGCCACCGCCATGATGGCGCCGGCCCACAGCGCCCAGGCGGTGAGGTGGCCGCGGTCGATGAGCGCGCCGGCGATGGCCGGAGCCACGATCTGCGCGACCGAGAGCAGCGACTGGTTGAGCCCCAGCACCACGCCCTGCTCGGTGCGCGTAACTTGTTGGGTGATCAGGCTGGTGAGCGCCGGGCGCAACACGCCGGTGCCGAAGGAAGAAAAGCTCGCCGCCACCAGCAGCATGGCGATGCCGAAGCTGAAGCCCAGCCAGACGTAGCCCACCGCCGCGCAGAGGAAGCCCAGGGTCACCAGCCGTACCTCGCCGATGCGCTTGACCATGGCGCCCTGGCGCATGAACCCCTGCACGATGATGCCGAGGAAGCCGGAGTACATGAAGACGAAGCCCACCTCCTTGGGGCCGAAGGGCAGGCCGTGCCAGAAGAAGCGGCGCTCGGCGAAGAGCGCGAACCCGGAG
>DASSQZ010000269.1:0-32067 GCA_035702105.1 Myxococcales bacterium
ACTCGGCGTTGTCCGGCTCGATCTCCACCGCCCTCTTCATCACGTCGATGGCCTCCGCCTGCTTCTTGCGGCCGGCGAGCGCCCGGCCGAGGAAATAGAGGCCTTCCGGGTTGCGGTCGTTCATCAGCACGGCCTGGCGAAGCTGCTGCTCGGCCTCCTCGAACTCCCCGCGCTCCACCAGGATCGCGCCCAGCCGCGCGCGGTAGCGCGGCTCCTTGGAGTCCAGCTTGACGGCGTTGCGCAGCATGGCGAGCGCGGCGTCCGGCTCGTTCATGCGCCGCAGCAGCGACCCGTACTCGTAAGCGAGCGAGGCGTCGCCCTCCATCTGCTTGAGCGCCGTCTCCATCTCCCTGCGCGCGCCCTTGAGATCGCCCTGCGCGGCCAGGGCCTTGCCCACGCCCGCGTGCGCCGCCGCGTCGCCTGCATCCTTCTCCAGCGCGCGGCCGAAGGCCTCCTGCGCCTTCTTCGCGTCTCCCATGGCCAGGGCCAGGTCGCCGATGGCCTCGTCCTCGAGCGCGGTGAGCCCTTCCGGCTTGACCGCGATGGCCGCGTCCAGGCGCTCCTGCGCCTTGGCCCGGTCGTTGCGCGACATCCAGACCACGCCTTCCGCAGCCAGCGCCTCGACCAGGTCGGGCTTGGCCTTGAGCGCGGCCTCGTACTTCCGGTACGCCTCCTCGGCCTTGCCGATGGCGTCGGCCACGCGCCCCTGCAGGTAGAGGAAGCGGGCGTTGCCGGGCTCGCGCGTGACCGCGTCGGTGATGGCCTTGTCCGCCTCCAGCAGCCGGTTCTGTCCGAGGAACGCGCGCGCCGCTCCCGCGTACGCCGACGCCCCGCCGCCGTGCTGGATGGCCGACTCGAACTGGCGCGATGCCTTCTCCCACTCGCGCTGGCGGATGCGGAAGTCGCCGTAGGCCTCGTGCGCCGCGGCCGAGCCTGGATCGAGCATCACCGCATGCTCGAAGGCTGCCTCCGCGCCCTTGACGTCGTGCGCCGCCGCCAGCAGCCGGCCGCGCATGACGTTGGCGCGCGCTTCCTCGCCGGCGTCCAGGGTCTTGCGCCGATCGGTATCGAGCGCCCTGGCCAGCAGCTCGGATGCGCCCTTGCCGTCGCCCAGCCGCAGGCGCACGTCGGCCAGCTCCACCATGGCGCGGGCGCTCTCCGGCGAGGCCTGCAGGATCTTCTGGTAGAAGCCGGCGGCCTCGGGAAGCTGGCCGCGGTCGCGCGCCACGTTTCCGCGGAGGAGCAGGAGCCTGGGCGCCGGACGGGTCTTGAGGACGCCGTCGAGGAGCTGCGAGGCGCGCGCGCCTTCGCCGGACAGGATCAGCGCCTGCGCATACAGCCAGGTGGACTCCGGATCCGCCCCCTGCGCGTCGCCGAGCGTGGCGAGGATCTGCTTGCCCGCCGGGACGTCGCCGCTGGCGAGCGCGTACGCCGCCCGGGCGCGGTTCTGGGCCGGGCGCGTGCCCTTCATCTTCTCGACCACGCGCCTGGCCTGGTCCCAGTCTCCGCCGACCTGGCCGTATTCGAGCTTCATCTCCGAGGCGGCGAGGACGAAGAACGCCTTCACCTCCTCGTCGTCCGGCACCGTCTGGAGGAGCTGCGCCGCGGCAGCCACCGCCTCGCGGGCGCCGGTGAAATCGCCCTGCCCGAGCCTGGCGAGCCCGCGCTCGATCACCTTGGTCTCGGCGGCGCTGGCCGCCTTCTTCGAGGGCAGGTAGCGGTTCATCCAGAAGAGGCCCGCAGGAGTGGTCCGGGCGTGGAGGCCGAGGACCACCACGGCGGCGAGCGCGACCGCCAGGGCCGCCCCGATCACGCGCTTCGGCGTCACCAGCGCGCCCAGCGCCTGGAGCGCGCCGCTCGACCCGCCCGACGCGCGCTGCGTCTTGCGGCGGACGCGGTCTGCCCGGTCGCGCGCAGCGCGCTCTTCGCGCTCGCGCTTCTTGCGCTGCTTGTCGTCGAGCTTCCTCGCGCCGGCCGGTTCCTTCGCCGGAGGGGCGTCGTCGAGCGAAAGCGTCTCCTCCGGCCCGCTCTCCGACCTGCCGATGGTGGGCGGGGGAGGCCGCTTGCCCTTCTTCTCCGCCCTGGGCGCCTCGTCGACGAAATCGAGCAGATCCGGCGCCGGCTCCCCCAGCGGCGCGGCGGGCGCCGGCTGCGATTGCCGGGGCGCAGGCGCATCGACGAAGTCGAAGCTCGTGTCCTCGGCCGGGGCGGCCTTCGCCTTCGGCTTTGCTTCCTTGGGAGCCACTGCGAATGCGTCGGGGTCGGACGAGGGCGCCGCTCCGGGCCGAGGCATCGGGTCGGGCAGCTCCAGGTCGTCCACGTCGGTGGGCGGCGGCGGGGGCGGCGCGGATTCCGCTCCCAGATCGATGGCGGCGAAGGGATCGTCGGCAGGAGAGCCGGGGGTGCGCTTCTGCATGCCCGCAAAACCGGGCAGCGGCACGGCGCCGGCGAGGTCGGGCGGAGGCGCGGACTGCGCCGGGGCCGGCGGCCGCGAGGCCGGCTTCGCGGCCGCGGCGATGTCGAGCCCGGGCAGGGGCACCGCGCCGGCAGGAATCTTCGCGGAAGGCGCCGCCGCGGCCTGGCCCATGCCGGGAAGCGGAATCGCTCCCGGCGCAGACGGCTTTCGCGCGCCCGGGGGACGGCCCGCAGGCGGCTTCGCGCCCGCGGCGGGCTTCGCGCCGTTCTGCCCGGGGAGCGGCACCGCACCCTGCGCGGCGGCCGGCCTGGCGGCGCCTTCGGCCCTGGCCCTCTGCACGGTGAAGGGGTTCTTGCAGCGGGGACACTTGATGGAAAGGCCGGCGGGCGGGACGCGCGAGTCGTCCAGCTCGTAGGCGGCGGAACAGTTCGGGCAGGAGATCTTCACGCGGCGTCCGTCCTCGGCATGCTCGAGCGGTCTTCTCGGTGCGAGCTGGGTTCGACGCGCGCTACGCCGGACCGCTTCCCGCTTCCGACAGGCAGGCCACGCTAACACCCGCGAGAGGGCCTCGCCAACGAAAGGACGCGGGATTTCGTGATAAGGCAGGGGAGGTTATGCGCCAGGGTGGGAGAGCCATCGTGGTGGGCGGCGGCCTCGCCGGCCTGGCCTGCGCGCGCGAGCTCGGGGCGTCCTGCATGCTCCTGGAGGCCGCCGATCGCCTCGGCGGGCTGTGCCGGACCGACGTCGTCGACGGATTCTCCTTCGACTGGACCGGCCACTGGCTGCACGCGCGCGACCCGCAGATGCGCGAGTTGATCGGGCAGCGCTGGCTCGCGGGCAACCGGCTGGACGTGCAGCGGCGCGCCCGCATCTACAGCCAGGGCGTCTGGACTACCTTTCCCTACCAGTTCCATCTCCACGGCCTGCCGCCGCGGACGATCGAGGAGTGCCTGCTCGGCTTCATCGACGCGACGCTGGGGCCGGGCGGCGCCGAGCTGCGCCAGCGCCCGCTGCGCAACGCGGCCGAGTTCATCCTGCGGCACCTCGGCGACGGCCTCGGCCGTCATTTCATGTTTCCCTACAACGAGAAGCTCTTCACGGTCTCCTGCGAGGAGCTGTCGCCGGAGTGGGGCGGTCGCTTCATCCCCCGGCCCACCCTGGCCGAGGTGGTCACCGGAGCCCTCGAGCCCTCGCGCGAGGACGTGGGCTACAACGCCACCTTCTGGTATCCGCGCGAAGGCGGCATCGAGGCGCTGGTGCGCGGCGTCGAAGGCGATCTCCAGTGCCCGGTGCGGCTCTCCGCCAGGGTCTCGGCCATCGACCTCGCCCGGCGACGGCTGCGTCTCGCCTCCGGCGAGGAGCTCGCCTACGACGCGCTGGTGCTCACCGCGCCCCTGCCCGCCTGCGTGCGGCTCCTCACCGACGCGCCCTCCGAGGTCCGCGCCGCCGCGGAGAAGCTGCGCGCGGTCTCGGTCACCGTGGTGGAGGTCGGCGCGCGCGACAACGGCGGCGAGCGCTTCCACTGGGCCTACTTTCCCGAGAAGAGCTTCGGCTTCTACCGCATCGGCTCGCCTTCGCAGGTCAACCCCGCGCTCGCGCCGGAGGGGTTCCGCAGCTTCGCCGTGGAGTTCGCGCACCGGGGCCCCGCGAACGAGGCCGCGCTCATGGAAGAGGCGCTCCGTGGCCTCGAGCGCTGCCGACTGATCGACCGGCGGCAGGTGAGGCTCTGCAGGGCGCGCACCATCCCGGTCGCCTACGTGCTCTTCGACCACGAGCACGCCAGCGCCCGCGAGGTGGTGATGCGGTTCTTCGCCGGACAGGGCGTGGCGCTCGCGGGCCGCTACGGCAAGTGGGAGTACAGCTCGATGGAGGACGCGCTCCTCTCGGGGCGCGAGGCGGCCCGCGCGCTCGCATGATCTCCATCGTCATCCCCGTCTACAACGAGGCGCGCATCGTCCGGGAGGCGGCGGCGGGGCTGTGCCGCAGGCTGGACGCGCTGGGCTGGGACTACGAGCTGATCCTCTCCGAGAACGGCTCCCGCGACGGAACTTTGCAGGTCCTGGAGTCGCTGGCGGCGGAGTTGCCGCGCGTGCGCTTCCTCCACGGCGAGGAGCCCAACTACGGCAGGGCGCTTCGCCGCGGCATCGAGGAGGCGCGCGGCGAGACGGTGATCTGCGACGAGATCGACCTCTGCGACGTGGCCTTCTACCAGCGCGCGCTGCCCATCCTGGAATCCGGCGCCGACCTGGTGGTGGGATCGAAGGCGATGAAGGGCGCCAACGACGCGCGGCCGCTGGTGCGCAGGCTCGCCACGCGGGTGATCACGCTGCTCTTGCGCGCCATCACCGGATTCCGCGGCACCGACACCCACGGGCTCAAGGCGTTCCGGCGCGACCGTCTCGCCCCGGTGGCGCAGGCCTGCGTGGTGGACCGCGACCTCTTCGCGAGCGAGCTGGTGATCCGCGCGCAACGCATGGGACGCGACGTGCGCGAGATCCCCATCGCGCTGCACGAGACCCGCCCGCCCTCCACCGCGCTCCTGCGCAGGGTGCCGCGGGTGCTCAAGGGCCTCTTCAAGCTGGGCTGGACCATCCGCGTGCGGCACCGCTGAGCCGCCCACCGCCCCTGGGTCTAGAAGTCCTTGGTGTAGAGGATGGAGAGGTCCTTGGAGACGTCGCCCACGGTGGCCTCGGCCGAGAGCGACCGGCTGATCTCGTACTCGATGCGGCCCTCCACCGTGTTCTCCGACGACTGGTTGCTCTGCGCGAAGCGCTGGCGGTAGCCGACGAAGACGCGGTCGCCGATGTACTTGCCGACGCTGGCGCCCGCCACGCCCTGCGCGTTGGAGTCGATGGTGATCACGTCCACCGGCAGCACGTCCGCCAGCTCCTTGCGCACCTGTCCGAAGAGCAGGCTGCCCACCACGCTGGTGGCGGCGCCGGAGAGATCCACGCCTCCCCCCTGCTGGGTGGCGCGGCCCTGGATGCGCCCGGTGGCAAGGAAGAAGGCGATCTGGTCCTGGTCCATGACCGGGTTCGAGGACAGGTCGAGCTGCGGGTTCTTCGCCGTCCCGGTCACGCTGATGGTCACCGCCGCCTGCGGGTTGTCGAAGAGCGCCTTCACTTCCAGCTCGGGATCGGAGATCTCGCCGCCGGTCTCGATGATCTTGGCGTCGTCGATGGTGAACCTGCGGCCGAGCGCGCTGAACGATCCCTGCGGCACGTGGATGACGCCGTCGGCGGTGGGGGTATCGGGATGCCGGGCGTCGTAGTCGAAGTTCATGTGGCTCTCCACGGGAAATTCGAAGTCCGGCGCCTTGACGTAGAGGTGGTTGAGGTCGAGGTGCGCGTGCAGGCGGAAGGTCGCGTTCTTGCGCGCCTCCTCCTCGGCGGCCACGTCCTCGGGCTCGCGCCCGGGCGGGTGCGGCCGCTCGCCCGGGTGCACGAGGATGATGTCGGGGTTCTCCTTCAGGCTGGGCAGCTTCTTGTCGGGCAGCTGCTTGATCACCAGCCGCGCGTCGGGAATCTTGGTGTTGAGCGTGAGCACACCGCCGGTGTAGTCGCCGTAGAGGTCCAGTTCGCCGTTCAGGTCGGCGCGCTGTTCCCCGGCCTGGCGCAGCGGCAGCGGGCCGGCCTGCAGCGGCTTGCCGGTGGACGGCACCTTGCGGTCGCGCACCGACTCCGCGTCGCCGAGGTGAATCTCGCCGGTGAACTCGACCCGGTCCGATGCGGGATCGCCGGGGGGAGGCCGGCGCGCGGCCACCAGGATGGCGCTGAAGGTGCCGGCGCCCTCGGTGCCGGTGATGCGGTCGATCACCACCTCCTTGGGCGAGAAGTTCGCATCGAGCCCGACGTCCTCGTAGACGCCCTGCCCCACCACGTCGAAGACGCCGCCGCGCAGGTGCGCGTCGCCCTGTCCCACCGGCTTGCCCACGAGGCCCGCCACCTTGACGTCGCCTTCCAGCGTGCCACCCGCGCGGCGCAGGCGCGGGATCAGTCCCGAGAGGAAGGCGAGGTCGAGACGGCGCGCGCGCACCTCGCCGGAGAGCTTTCCGCCCATCACCGAGGCGGCCCCGCGCGCGAGCAGGGTGCGCGCGCCGAGATCCGCATCCACCCTCAGGTGGCCGAGGAAGTTGCCGCCACCGGGCGGGTCGATGCCCACGTGCAGGAGCGCGCCGCCGGAATCCGCCTCGAGGTAGAGGTCGGCCGCGCCGAGCTGCTGGTCCTTCGCCTGCAGGTCCTTGAGCGTGAACTCGCCGCGGAGCTGCGGGCGGGCCGCCGTGCCGGAGAGCGCGAGGTGTCCGTCGAGGCGCCCTTCGGCAACCGCCGGCTTTCCCGCGAGCCTGCTGGCGCGGGCGATGGGCAGCCCCGGCACCTCCAGCGTGAGCGAGATGGAGCGGTCGAGCAGCGGCCCCAGCGCCTCGCGCATTGCCCGGCGCCGGGCGGCCGCGACCAGCTCCGCGCCGGAGACCGAGGCCGCGGCATCCATGCGCATCACCGCCGAGGTTTGCGATTGCGCGCCGAACGTCAGCTTGACCTTGTCGGAGATTCCCAGCTCGCCCTGGAAGTCGAGGCCGTGCAGCCGGCCCGCCGTCACCTTCTCGCCGGCAGCGGTGACCTGGAGGACGGGCTTGAGCGGCGTGCCGGACAGCTTCGCCGAGAGGCTGACCGCGCCTTCGCTGCCTTCGGGCAACAGCCCCGACTTCACCAGCCGGGCGAGCTGGA
Source organism: Myxococcales bacterium (assembly GCA_035702105.1). Taxonomy (GTDB): domain Bacteria; phylum Myxococcota; class Myxococcia; order Myxococcales; family 40CM-4-68-19; genus 40CM-4-68-19. The sequence goes on from DASSQZ010000269.1 coordinate 7,141, forward strand.
GCTGGGTGACGGCCAGCTCGGCCGTGACCGGGCGATCGAGCGCCCCGCGCAGGTACGCGCGATCGCGCAGCGCGCGCGGCAGGTCCACCGGCGCCTGCGCGGTGAGCGAGAGGGAACGCTCGCCGCCGAGCGAGACGGTGGCGTCGAGCGTGGCGCGGGTCTTCTCGAAAAGGAGCCCGGCGCGCGCGTCCACCGCAGACACCGACTGGCTGCCCAGGTCGCGCGCCTCGACGGAGACGGTGGCCCGCGGCGCCCCCAGGGTTCCGCTCGCCACCACCCGCGCGTCGACGATGCCGTGGACGCGCTGCCGCTGCAGGCCTGCAATCTTCGCCCTGTCGGCGAGCTTCGCCAGGTCCACCTGCGCCAGCGTCGCGTCGAGCCGCAGCGGGATGGAGGCGGGCTGCCTCGCCAGCGACTGCACCGGCACCTCGCCCTGGAAGTCGAAGCGCAGGACGCCGTCGCCCGCAACCCACCCCTCGGTCTTGAGCACGCCATGGTGGACGTGCGCGTGGGTGTGCGCGTCGATGAGGAGATCGCCCGTGGGCCTGGCGCCGGCGCCGCGGACGTCCGCCTGGAGATCGAGATCCGGGGCCGCCCGCGGCCCCTGCAACACGGCGTTCGCGTCGAGCACGCCGCGCAGGTCCAGGTCCCTGGGCAGCGCGAAGAGGGGCAGGTGCGTCAGCTCGAACTTCGTCACCACCACCGCGGCGTCGATCCGCCCCGGCGGCGGCTGGAGCTGCGCCTCGAAGCGCACGCTGCCGTGCTCGCCGGTCAGCTCCAGCGGCTCCAGCACCAGCACGTCGCCGATGTGGACGCGCGTGTCGTTGGCGAGGTGCAGGGTGTTGCCGGGCCAGGCGACCAGGAAGTTGGAGAGGAGCAGGCCGTCCTTGTCATCGTTGATGCGCGCGTCGCCCGCGAGCTGCAGGACGCCGCCCGCCACCGCCGCGTCCACGCGCAGGTGCGCGCTGGGCCAGGCGAGCTCCATGTCGATGCGCGGCGCGCCCAGGTCCACCGCGCTCGCGATCAGCCGCCGCGCCGCCACCTTCAAGGTGCCGTCCGGCCGCCGCAACGGACCGCTCAGCGTGCCGCGCACCGTGAGCCCGTCCATGACCAGCGTCTTGCTCCAGCGGACCTCCGGCGCGCGGACGGTGAGCTGGGCGTCGGGGCGCCGGGGCGAGCCGGTCACGCGCGCGGCCAGGTGCATGGAGCCGCCCATCGGCAGCGACGGCTTGCCCGTCAGCGCGCCCACGGCGCGGCCCACCTGCCCGAGATCGGGTGCGCTCACGTCCAGGTCGATGGAGATCTCGTCGTAGGCGGCGGCGCCGTGCGCCTTGACGGTGAGCCCCAGCGCGGTGGCGGTGAAGGCGCGCACCAGCGCATAGCGACCCTGCATCTCGGTCTTGACGTCGGCCACCACCGGCCCCACCCGATCGAGGCGGGCCGGGCCGACGTGCGCCGCCGCCGACAGCTCGCCGCGGACGCCGTGGGCGTCGAACTGCGGCTTGCCCTTGCCGTGCAGCGAGACGCGGGCGGTGACCTCGCCCCTGGGCGCGCGGCTGCTCACCGCCCCCGGATCCACGCCGGTCATGGTGAGCTGCAGGTCCCAGACCGGCGCCGTCTCCAGCGTCGCGGTCAACTTGCTCTCGATGCGCCCGCCGCCGGCGTCGAGGCGCAGGTCCAGCCCCGCCGTCCTGCCGTCGCTCTTCAGATCGGCCTCACCGCGGACGGTGCCTTGGAGCGGCGCCCTGGGAGCAAACAGGGCCAGGTCCCCGGGCGTCACCACCAGCTCGCGCAGATGGACCTCGCCCGCGTTCCGCCCCAGGTCCCACGAGCCGCTCGCGGCGAGGCCGCTCTCGCCCAGCCTCAGCCGCAGCGAACGCAGCGTCGCCGTGCCGGTCTTCGCCGGTCCGTCCAGGGTGAGGTCGAGATTGAGCGCCACCGGCGCCTTCCCCGGCGCCGCGAGCCCGGCAGCGAGCGCGAACGCTGCGGAGGCGGCGTCCGCCGAGTAGGTGGCGTGCGCCTGCGAGAGATCGAGGTCCTGCAGCGCGAAGGTGGCCTCCTCGCCCAGTTCCGGCCGCACCGTCAACGACCCGCCGCGAAGCTGCAGGGAGCGGACGTCCACCTTCCACGCGAAGGGCCCGCCGCCGCCCGGCTGCGGCGGCTTGCGCGGCTTGATCGCGCGCTGGAGCGTGGTCTCGGAGGTCCCGGGCACCTTGGCGATCTCGATCCACGGCTTCTCCAGCAGCGCCTCGGTCACGACGACGTCGTGCGCCGCGAGCGGCAGCGGCTGCAGCTTGACGCAGGCCCGCTCGGCGCGAAGGGCGGTGTTGCCGTCGGGATCGCGCAACTCCACTCCGTCGACGCAGACGCGCAGGAAGCCGCCCACGTGCACCGCCTGCACGCGGAGGTCGCCCTGGATGGCGCCGCGCGCCTTCTCGGTCACGAGCCGCGCCACCTGGGCCGCGCCAGCTCCGGTGTGCAGCCAGATCACCGCGGCAATCACCGCGACGGCGAGCAGGCCCACGAGCGAGAGCACGGCGATGCCGAGCGCGCGGGCAGCCTTGCGAAAGGCCGATCGCGGCGCCGCCGGAGGGCGAGGGCGAGGACGCGGCGGCTCGACCACCGGCTCTGGCGGGTGCTCGGTCACTTCTCCGGGAGTCTTGTCATGAAACGTGCGCCCCGCACCTCAAAAGGCCTCGCCGAGGGTCAGGTGGAAGGCGAACCGCGACTCGTGGATGCAGCCGGCGGTCTGACCCGAGCAGAAGCTGGAAACCCTCGTCGGCTCGGTCACCTTCACCGGCTTGCCGGTGGCGGGATCGGTTCCGTCCAACTCCTTGGTGAAGATGTCCTTCGGATTCGCCAGCCAGGCCACGTCGAAGCGGATGGGCCCGAAGGGCGTGATGTAGCGCAGCCCCAGCCCGGGAGCGACCTCGAGCCCCTGCTTGAAGGGCAGCCGCGGATCGTCGCTCACCTCGCTGGCGTCGACGAAGGCGACGATGCCCAGATGCCGGAGGAGGTAGTCGGCGTGGATGCGCAGCTCCGCCGAGAAGAGCACGGCGGCGTTGCCGCCGATGGGGACGCTCTCGGTCGCGAAGGGAGCCGTGCACCCGGAGACCTTGGCGGGGTCGCAGGGGGTCACGCCCAGCTTGGGGCCCTGGCGCAGCGGCGAATAGCCGCGCTGATCGTTCTGGCCGCCGAGGAAGAACCGCTGCTGGAAGGGGCTGTCGCCGGTGGTGAAGAGGCCGCCGTACATCGCGCGCAGCGCGAGCACCGCGTACCTCGTCGTCGGCGCGTAGGCGCGGATCTCCGGATTGATGCGGAAGTAGCTGAAGGTGCCCGGCCTGAGCGTCTGCTGCAGTCCGATGGTGGTGAAGAATCCCTGCGTGGGCTCGATGACGTTGTCGCGCCCGTCGTACGTATAGCGCAGCTCGGGATAGGTGAGCGTGCAGCCGGTGCTGCACTGCTGCCCGATGCCCACCCCGGCGGAGTTCAGGTTGATGAGCTGGCCGAAGCCCTGGGTGCCCTGCACCGCGACGGAGAAGTAGTTCACGTAGTTGAGCGTTCCCGAGACGGTGTGCGGGCCCCTCCGGTAGATGAGGCCGGTGCGGCCCGCCACGTCGTCGTAGGAGAACCCGAACTGGATCTCGCGGGCGAACTCGGCGCGGCTGACCCAGTCCATGCCGGCCACGAAGACGCTGGGGATGGTGAGCTGCGCGCTGGTCAGCGTGGTGATGCCGGAGCGGGAAGGCTCGAACTCGGAGGGCAGCGGGCTGGGGACGAAGGCGTAGCCGGCGGTGCTGCTCAGCTCCAGCCGGCGCAGGCCGCCGAAGAGCGAGCGGTTGGTGTACTCGGCGCGCAGGCGCGGCAGCTCCCACCGGCGATCCTCGATGGAGCCGCCGAGGCCGAAGCGCACCGTCTGGAAGGGCGCCTCGCGCACGTTCACGCGCACCGCCGCCACCGGAGTGTCGCCGAGCGGCTCCAGCGACACACGCACGCCGGAGAAGGTGCCGAGGTTGTAGACGCGCTGCTGCGCCAGCGCGAGCGTCAGCGGGCTGTAGCGGTCGCCGCGATCGATGCCGGTGGCGCGGGCGATGGCGTCGGCGGGGATCTCTCGGTTGCCGGTGACCACCACGTCTCCGAACTGGAAGCGCTGCCCCGGATCGACGTCGTAGACGATGTCGGCGGTGCCCGCCTCGGGAGCCACCTCCACCTTGCCCTGCACCGCCGCCCGCGCGAAGCCGTGCTCCTTGAGCTGCTCGACGAGCACGTCCTTCGCCCTGTCGTAGCCGTCCTCGGTGAACGCGTCGCCCGGGTGGATGGGCAGCGCGCTGTCGATGTCGTCCATCTCGCCGCGGGGAATCTGCTCCAGGCCCTTGAACTCCATGGTGCGGATTTTCGCCGGCGGGCCCTCGTCGATCTTCACCACCAGCGTCACGCGCCCGGCGTCGTCGCGCAGCTCGTCCACCCCGAGGATCTTCGCCTCGTAGAATCCCTTCCGGTTGTACCAGCGCACGATCCGCTTCAGATCGATGGCGAAGAGATCGGCGTCGTAGTAGTGCGCGGTCTTGCTCAAGAAGCCGCTGGTTGGCGCGGTGGCGATGTGGTCCATCAGCTCGCCGGCCGGGATGTGGTCGTTGCCCTGGAAGCGGATGGCGGCGAGCACCGGATGCCCTTCGAACGGCTGGTAGGGCGTCGCACAGGCTGCGAGCAGGACCAGGGCGAGGGCGGGGCGGGACAAGGCGGGTGGAAAAGTATCCCCTGGCCGCAGCGAGCGCAGGTTTTTTACGGCTGCGAGCGTTGCCGCAGCAACAGATGGAGGTGCGCCTTCTCCCAGGCGCGGGCGCGCTCGTAGCCGGGGAAGCGGCGCTCGGCGGCGCGGAAGCTCGAGCCGTGCACGACGCGGCGGCCGTCCTCGTCGATCTCGGGCGGGAAGACCTGGTGGAGCATCTCGTGGAAGACCACCATCTCCACGAAGTGGCGCGGCACGCGGTCGTCGTCGAGCGCCGGGTGGATGCGGATCACCTTCTGCTCGTGGAAGTAGACGCCCATCTTGATCGAGCGCCGCCGTCCGGCGTGGGTGCGGCGGCCCCAGCCGATGCGGGCCTCCACGCGATGGTCGAACTCGCGGGCATTGAGGCCCGCGAAGATGTCGGAGAGATCGTGCACGCGCCCCCGCGGCGAGAGCGGCGCCTGGACGCGCGGCGGGGCGGCGCGGATCAGGTCGCGGTGCTGGCGGACGTAGTCGTCGATGGCGCGCCCGTGGGCGCGGCGGTTCTTGCCGGTGAAGCCGGCCAGCGCGCGCATCACCGGCTCGTGCGCGATGGCGAACATATGGTGCAGCCGGAACTGCAGGCGTCCCTGCACGCGCCGGTAGCTCACCATGGTCCAGGCGTTGTCGGTCAGCTCCACCTCCACCGGCTCGCGCAACAACGACGAGAGGCGCGAGGCGAGGATCAGGCTCGCGCCGTCGGGCACGACCTGGATCCGCGAGGGGCGCAACAGCTCGAGCGTGGCGACGCGCGGCTCCGATTTCGCGGGCGCGTCGCCGGGGAAGAGGGAGAGCTGTCGCATGGCTGCGAAGCACTCTAGCGACCGCAGCCGGCCTGCTTCAAGCGGATCCACGTCGATCAAAAGTCCGGCCGAATGTTTGACGCTCTTGATCCGCATCTGTATCGTGCGTGCAAGCTCCGTCGGAGCGAGACAACAAGCTCCGATCGGAGCGACACATTGGGAGGAGGACCTGATGGCTGCGAAGAAGGGTGCAAAGAAAGGCGCCAAGAAGGGCGCGAAGCGCACGACCAAGAAGAAGTCTTCGCGCAAGAAGTAGTAGCCCGGAGCATCCGGGCGGCCTCCGATCTCAAAGAGGCCGCCCGCGGGCTCGCAAGCCCGGAAGTCCTGCAGTGCCCCCCACCCTCACCGAAGAAGATCGAAAGCGGCTCCTCGCCGAGGTGAACGCGCTCGCCGGCGCGTCGCTGCAGAAGCTGTGGCTGCCCTCGGCGCAGCTCTGCGTCCTGCAGCTCCGCCTTCCCGGGCGCACCACGCTCGCGGTGGCCGATGCGCCGCTCTGCCTCGTCGCCATTGCCGCGCAACGGCCGACGGCCCCGGAGAGCGCACCGCGCTCGCAGGCCACCCTGCGGCGCGCGCTCGAGGGAAGGAGATTCGCCGGCGCCGCGCTCTGGATCGCGGGCGATCGGCGGGCGCCCGCGCCTGCCCTGCGCTTCGACGATCGGTTCCTGGTGGTGGAAGGCGCGCTGCTGGTGGTGGAGGCGACTTCGCGGAAGATCCTCTGGGCGTCCTCCGGGGCGCAGCGAAGGCCCGGCGGGCGGTTCCCCGACGTGCAGGAGCTGCAGCTCCCCGAAGCGCAGCCGGTGGCCGGACGCGACGCAGTGGTGCGCGAAGCGCTCCTGCGCGAGGAGCAGGCGGGAGTGGCGGCGCGGCGACGCGAGGTGGTCGCCCGGCTCCGATCGCGCCTCCAGAAACTAAAGCGCACGCTCGCCGCGGTGGAGGAGGACGCCGCCCGCGCCTCGCGCGCCGCCTCCGGGCGCGCCCGGGCAGAGCTCCTCCTGCCGCTCGCGTCGCGCATTCCCCGGGGCGCCCGAGAGGCGCGGGTGCCGGACTGGTCGCGCGCCGACGAGGAAGGCCGGCCCGCGGAGATCGCGGTGGCGCTCGACCCCGCGCTCAGCGCCGCCGAGAACGCGGCGCGCTGGCTGAGGAAGGCGAAGCGCTACGCCGCCGCGGAGGGCCGCATCGCCGCGCGCAAGGACCAGGTTTCCCGCGAGCTGGCGCAGGCGCAGGAGCTCCTCACGAGAGCGGAAGCGGCGCAGGACGCATCGCAGCTCGCCGCGGTGGAGGCGGAAGCGCCGGCGCGGTCCCGGCCGGCCGCGCGCGGCGATGCCCCGCGCCTTCCCTACCGGCGCTTCGGCGCGGAGGGCGCCTCGCCCATCCTGGTGGGGCGCAGCGCCCGCGACAACGACGCGCTCACCTTCCGGGTGGCCCGCGGCAACGACGTGTGGCTGCACGTGCGCGGCGTGCAGGGAGCGCACGTGGTGATTCCCGGCGCCGGCGCCGCGCCCGACGCGCGCACGCTCGGCGACGCCTCCCTCCTCGCGGTGCACTTCTCCTCGGCGCGCGGACAGGACGCGGTCGAGGTGGCCTGGACGCGGTGCAAGCACGTGCGCAAGCCGAAGGGAGCAGCGCCCGGCAGCGTGATCGTCACACAGGAGAAGGTGGTGCGGGTGCGCACGGACGAGGAGCGGCTGCAGTGGCTGCTTCGCACCGAGGCCGCACCTGCGGCATCCTAGCGGCGGTGCGAATCGTCTCCATCGCCGTCTTCCTCGCCATTGCCCTGAGCCTGACCTCGGGCATGCACTACTACTTGTGGGCGCGGCTGGTGCGCGACCCGCACCTGCCCCACGCCTGGGCGCGCGCCCTCACCCTCGCCATCGTCGGCCTCGGCATCGCCATGCCGCTCACCGTGATCGCCGGCCGCGCGCTCGGAGCCACCACGGTGCGGCCGGCCATGTGGCTCGCCTTCATCTGGATGGGCATCGGCTTCCTCTTCGTGGCGTTCTTCGGCATCGCCGATCTGGGCAGGGTGGGCCTGCTGGTGCTGGCGCGCCTGCGCGGGCCTGCGGATCCGGATCCGGAGCGGCGCGTCTTCCTCGCCCGAAGCCTGGCTGCGGGAGTGGGGGGCGTGGTGGCGGGGCTCTCGGCAGCGGGCCTCCACAGCGCGCTCGGCACGGTGCGCGTCCAGCAGCTCGACGTCCGGCTCCGCGGGCTCCCGCAAGCGCTGGCGGGCTTCCGGCTGGTGCAGATCTCCGACGTGCACGTGGGCCCGCTCCTGCGCAAGGACTGGGTCGCGCACGTCGTGCAGCAGATCCACGCTCTCTCGCCCGACCTCGTGGCCATCACCGGCGACCTGGTGGATGGCCGCGTGCACGAGATCCGCGATCACGTGGCGCCCCTCGCCTCGCTCCGCCCGCCGCACGGCGTCTTCTTCGTCACCGGCAACCACGAGTACTACTCGGGAGTGGAGGAGTGGTACGCGTACCTGCCCTCGCTGGGCGTGCGCCCGCTGCGCAACCAGCGCGTGGAGGTCGCGCCGGGGCTGGATCTCGCGGGCATCGAGGATCCCACCGGCTCTCCCGACCTCGCCGCCGCGCTGGAAGGGCGCGATCCGGAGCGCGCTCTGGTGCTGCTCGCGCACCAGCCGCGGCAGTTCCTCGAGGCGGCCAGGCGCGAGGTGCCGCTGACGCTCTCCGGCCACACCCACGGCGGGCAGATCTGGCCGTTCTCGTGGGTGGTGGCGCTGGTGCAGCCCTATCTCGCCGGGCTCCACCGGCGCGGCGGCTCGCAGCTCTACGTCAGCCGCGGGACTGGCTTCTGGGGACCGCCGATGCGCGTCTTCGCGCCGCCCGAGATCACGCTGATCAAGCTGCATCCCGCCTAGGAGCCGGGGGCGACAGGTCCCGGTGTATGCTCGGCGCATGCCGGACGACGCCGACGAGCTGATCCTCAAGATGCAGCACCTCGAGGCGCAGGCGCGGGCGCAGGAAGAGGCCCGGGCGAAGCAGGGCGGAGCGCAGGCGCTGAAGACGCGCGCGCAGCAGATGGCCTCTTCCGCGCGACAGGAGCTGCAGGCCGCCGAGGCGGCGCAGAAGTCCGCCGAGGAGAAGCTGGAGCGCGCTCGCGCCGGCGGCCTGCCGCCGCTGGAGGCGGCCGATCTGCTGACCCAGGCGAGGACCGAGGCGCAGGAGGCGCGGACGCGGGCGGTCAAGGCGCGCGCGGTGCTCAACTTCGCCCTCGACAAGATGGACGAGGCCGAGCGGCGCGAGTGGGAAGCGCTGCACGCGGACGCGCGCGCCGAGACGCACGCGCAGCTCGCCGAAGATCCGCTCTTCAAGAAGGCCTAGGTGCCCTACCGCAAGGCCGCGGGCGTGGTGGTGGCGCTCTGCGCCCTGTTCGCGTCGTACCTTGCGGTCCGGCAGCTCCCGCTGCTGCGCTGGGTGATCGAAGGCGCGAAGGTGCTGCACGGCATGGGCTGGCCCGGCGTCCTCGCGACCTGCGCCGCCGTCTATGCGTTGACGCTGCTGCTCTTTCCCGTCATCCCGCTGATCGTGGCCTGCGGCTGGCTGTACGGGCCGTGGGGAGGCGCCATCTCACTGATCGGCGCGGTGGCCAGCGCCGCCACCTCGTTCTCCATCGCGCGTGCCCTCGGGGGCGCCGCCGCCGCGCAAGCCTTGCTGGAACGGCCCAGGGCGCGCGCCCTGGCCGACCTGGCGGCCGAAGGCGGGGCGTGGACGGTGGTGCTGGTCCGGCTCTCGCCGGTGCTGCCGTACACTCCGAGCAATGCCGTGATGGGTCTCACTCCGATGCGGCTGCGCGATCTTTCGCTGGGCACCGCGCTCGGCATGGCGCCCGGCGTGGCGCTCTATTCGTGGGCGGGTTCGCTCCTGCCCTCGGCGGAGGCCATCGAGCAGGGCGCGGCGCTGCGAGGCGGCGTCGTCTGGCTGCTCTTCGCGTTGGCCTTCGCCGCCGCTGCCGTGCTCGGCACCGCCGCCGCGCGGCGGCTCCGTCGCACCGGCTGAAGGCCTCCCGCTCAGGCCGTCCTGCGCGCCAGGAGCAGGCTGTCCATGACGTCGCGCAACAACTCCAGCACCGTGTCCGGATCGGGCCCATCGACGATGGGGGTGTCCTCCTCGCCGAGGATGGCGCGGCCGGCCACGGAGCCGCCCTGGTTGCGGAAGAAATGGACGGCAATCGAGCGCCCGCCTGCACGCAGGTGGCGCACCGCGATGATCTTTGGCTTGGTCACGCCGCCGCAGGGAGCAATCGCGGGGCCAGGGGCGTGGCCCGGAGTCTGGCCACTGTGGCCAGACCTCGGGCCTGGGCGCGAATCGGCGTTCAGCGCTGTTCCCGCGCGCCGCCGCCGCGGTCCAAGCATCCGTCACTCGTATTCCGGGCTGGAATTCGAGCCGCCGGCGACCGGCCCGATCCCTGGCCTCGGGCTCGAAAACTGGCTTCTTTCTCGGAAAAAGGACGCGGGCATGGAGCTGGCACCGTCGTTGCGTAGCGGAAGCCGGATGCAGCTTTCCCGATTCGTCGTCTCCTACCCCGAAGTCCGTCCCGGCGAGCACATCCTCTACAGCGTGCTCGAGGATCGGTACACGGGGGTGGACGACCCGACGCTGCGCGCCATCGAGCGCTGGCAGTCGGGCGAGGCGCCCCGGGACGACGAGGAGCGCGAGGTCCAGGCCGCGCTCCTCGAAGACGGGTTGCTCGTGGAGGGAAGGGCCCAAGACGACGCGCGCCTCCGCGCGCATCTCGACAAGGCGGGCGAAGGGGTGCCCGGCACGCTCTTCGTCACGCTGATGCCGACCCTGCGCTGCAACCTCGCCTGCACCTACTGTTTCCAGAAGGAACACCCGGCCTTCGAGCGCATGTCCTCTCCCACCGAGGACGCGACGCTGGAGTGGATCCTGCGGCAGATCGACGAGCGGGGCCTGCCGCGCCTGCACATCCACTACTTCGGCGGCGAGCCCACCACCCGCAAGGATTTCTGCCTCCACACCGCGGAGGTGCTCTCTGCAGCGATGAGGGCCCGCGGCGGCGTCTTCGATTGGGAGATGACCACCAACGGCATCGAGCTGGACGTCGAATTCGCCAGGAAGATGGAATCGTTCGGCCGCGGCGCGTTCAAGGTGACGCTCGACGGCGACAAGGAGACCCACGACCGCCAGCGCGTCTACCGCGACGGGCGCGGCACCTTCGACATCATCTTCGAGAACGCGGCGGCGCTTGCGCGGGCCGGCATCCGGGTCTTCGTCGGCGGGCACTTCTTCCCCGACCAGGCCGCGTCGTTCGAGAAGCTGATCGAGCGCCTCCAGGAATCGGGCGTGGCCCGGCTGCTGGCCGGCGTCCAGTTCCGCCCCATGGTGGATACCCAGCAGCGCTCCGGCGGCACCTGCACCAGCTGCTCGGAGAAACAGGAGACGCAGACGCTGGTGCAGTTGAACAAGTCGCTGGAGCGGCGGGGCATGGTGCCGGCGCAGCACAAAGGCGACGCGCTCGAGGGGCTGATCGGTCCCTGCGAGCTGCACTGGAAGAACAACTACACCATCGACCCCGACGGGCGCGTCTACAAGTGCCCTGCGGTGGCGGGCATTCCGGGCCTGGAGGTGGCGCAGGTCGCCTCGGGGGCGCCGGAGAAGATGGCGCCGCTGGTCGAGCTGCGCCCCTGGGAGAAGTGCGGTGACTGCCCCTACCTGCCCGTCTGCGTGGGCGGGTGCCTGGGAGGCAAGTACTTGAAGACGGGCCGCCGCGACGAGGTGGCCTGCAAGCTGGAGATGTTCGAAGCGAGTTTCCGCGAGAGCGTCATCCACCGCTACCTCGCTGAATTCCCTGAACCCACGTGGATGGAAGCAGCCTGAGACTGGAGAGGAAATGAAGATCAAGCGATCGAAGAAGAAGAACGTCCGCGCCGCCGTGCCTTGCCCGGGAGTCATTCTCAGCATTCCCTTCTGAAGGACGACGGTTGACTCCACCGCCGGGAGGCTGGACAAGCTTCCCGGCAAGGTGCGCCGGCTCGCCTTCCTCAGCCTTCTTCTCGCCTGCGGTCACCCGGCATCGGAGCCACCCTTCATCGTTCGGGTGGCTCTCTGGGGCCCGCTCGGCATGCTCACGCCGGAGAGCGGAAACACCGGCTCGCTCGCGGTCATCGCGCAGCCCCTGGTGTTCGAGCCGCTCGCGCGCTTCGATGCCAATGGTGGGCTCGTGCCGGTGGCGGCGGCCAGGATTGAGGCGACCTCGCAGCGAAGGTGTCGCGCCTGGCTCCGCAAAGAGAGCACGTTCAGCGACGGTGCCCCGTTGACCGAAGAGGACGTCGTGGCTTCGTTCGCGGGAAAGGCGCGCGTCACCCTGGACGAAGGCGCCCTCGCCATCGAATCTCTCGACGCCGGAATGCCGATCGACATCCTCATCACGTCCGTGGTGATCCACCGCGGATCGGGGGCGGGCGCGTTGGGCACCGGCCCCTTCGTCGTCGCATCGGCGAGCGGCAGCGAGATCCGCATGGTTCGGCGGCGGCCAGCTCCGCACGGCGTCAGCGAGGTGCGCCTCGTCCCTTACGCGACCCCGCAGGAGGCGTTCGCGCATACACTGAAGGGCGACGCGAACCTGCTCGTCGATCTCGACCCGCGCTGGCTCGAGTTCTTCCGTGGCGTTCCCACGCTCCAGGTCGTCCGCTCACCGGGCGTCGCAACCGACGCAGTGGCGTTCAGCATGAAGCTGCCGCGCTCGGAGCGGAAAGCGCTCGCGGCACTCCTCGAGACTGACGAGGTGCGCAACGCCGCCTATGGCACCGGCGAATGCGCGGAGCCGCCGGGGGCCGATGCAACCTCCGTCCGCCTGCCTGCGGGCCCCAAGCTCGGCATCCTGACCTGGGGGCCCTTCGAGCGTCTGGGCAGGGTGGTCCGGCGAGCGCTCGGGCCGCGGGCGGGCGAACTCGTTCATCTGCCTCCCCGCGACGTGCTGGCCCGCATCCGATCGCGCAACTTCGATCTGATGACGCTTCGACCGCTGTCCTGGCCACCCGCCGCCCTGTCGCTGAGCTGGCACTCGGGCGTGGCCGATAATCCCAACGGGTACTCGAATCCCGCGGTGGACCACGCCCTCGATGCCCACGACTGGCGTGCGGCGCGTGCCGCGCTCCGGGACGACCCGCCGGCGGCGTTCATCTGCACCCGCGACCGCGTCGCCGTGATGGATGCACGCATCAGGAACCCGGCGCCCGGTTCCGGCGATCTGATGGAGACGCTCTCGCAATGGGAGGTTTCGCAGTGACTCGCCGGCGGATCGCCATCCGCCTCGCGGCGCTGGTGGCGCTGAGCGGCGCCCTGCCCGTGCTGCTGCTCGCGACCGCGGGCCTGCGCATCCTGCAGGAGCGCGGCGAGCTCGCCTCGCAGGAGGCGCTGCATGCCGTAGCCACGCAGGCCGCGGCGCGCATCGACACCTACGTCGCGCAGCAGCGCGAGATGCTGCGGGCGCTGGCCATGGCGGTGGGAACCGAGCCGGACGCCGCGCGCAAGCTCGCCGACGCCTCGCTGGACGCGCCCGCGATCGGCAAGGCGCGGTTCATCACTGCCGGCTCGCCCGCCGCCGAGCTGCCGAAATCGCTCACGCCCGAGCAGATCAAGCGCGCGCTCGCGGGAGCGGAGGTGGCATCGCCCGCCTACCTCGCCGATCTTGCCCCCGCCATGGACGTCTGCGTCCCCTCGGGGCAGCCCGAGCGCCCCGTCTGCGCCACCCTCGATCTGCTGGAGCTGCAGCGCCAGGTGCAGCGCATCCGCATCGGCGAGTCGGGCTACGCGCTCGCCTTCGACCGCGACGGCCGCCTGCTCGCGGCCGGGTTCGGACCCTTGCGCGCGGCGGTGCTCACCGGCGAGCCGGTGGCCGAGACTCCGCTCGTCGCCGGCCTGGCGGCGGGCAAGCCAGCGCCGCAGCGCCTGCGCGCGGACGACGGTCGCGACATGTTCGCCGGTTGGGCCACGGTGCCCGATCTGGGCTGGAGCATCGCGGTGGAGCAGCCGGCACACGAGGCGCTGCAAGGGGTGCGACTGGCGCTCCTGCTCCTCACGCTCGGCGCCCTCGCCACCCTCGCCCTCTCCATCGGCCTGGGTTACTGGATCGCGCGCCGGATGCTGGGAACGCTCGAGCTGGAGGAGCGCTTCCGCACCGCCGGCCGCATCGCCGCCGGCATCACCCACGACCTCGGCCACCGCCTCGCCACGCTGCAGCAGATCGAGCAGTTCGCGGCCATGGACGATGCCGACTACCTGCCGCGCATCCGCGAATTGCTCGCCTCCGAGCTGGCCACGCTCAAGCGCTTCGTGGGCGAGTTCGCCGACCTCACCCGCCCGGCCAGGCCGGCCGAGTTCGTGCCCATGGAGCTCAACGCCTTCGCCGAGAGCGTGCGCAACGCGGCGACCGCGTACGCGCAGAAGTCCGGGATCCGCATCGAGCTCGCGCGATCTCCCTCCGAGGTCTGGGTGCACGGCGACCGCTACCTGCTCGAGCGCGCGGCGCTGAACCTGGTCCGCAACGCCGTCGAGGCGTCCAGGGCCGGCGCGGCGGTGCAGCTCAAGGTGGAGCGCCGCGACGGCGCGGCGGCGCTGGTGGTGCAGGACCAGGGCACCGGCATCGCCGCCGACCGGCTCGACGAGCTGTTCGAGACCTTCTCCTCCACCAAGCACGTTGGCCCGCACATCGGCATGGGCCTCCCCAACGTCCGCCGCATCGCCACCGCGCATGGAGGACAGGTGGCGGTCAAGAGCAGGCCGGGCGAGGGCAGCGTCTTCACGCTCTCCCTGCCCGCCGCCGATCACTCCTCGTCGTCGCGGTCGTCCCCGGCGACGATGCCGTAGGCCTTCAGCTTCGCCTTGAGCGTGGAGTAGCCGATGCCGAGCCTGGCGGCGGTGGCCTTCTTGTTCCACGCGTTCTTCTTCAGCGCCTTGCGCAGGAAGCTGGTCTCGAACGCCAGCATGGCCGCCTCGAGGTTCTGCCCGTCGCTCGGCACCGCCAGCTCGTCCGGGCCGAGCGCGAAGTCGTAGGGCAGGTCGGACTCCTCGATGATCGGCGAGTCGCAGATCACCGCCATCCGCGCCATCACGTTCTCCAGCTCGCGGATGTTCCCCGGCCAGCGGTAGCGCTCGAGGAGCTGCAGCGCGCCCTCGGAGAGCGTCTGCGGCGCTCCCCCGTGCTCCGCGGCGTTGAGGGCGAGGAAGTGCCGGGCCAGGTCGGCGATGTCCTCGCGCCGTTCGCGCAGCGGCGGAAGATCGATGGGCACCACCTTGAGCCGCCAGTAGAGGTCCTCGCGGAACTTACCCTCCTGCACCCGCCTGGCCAGGTCGCGGTTGGTCGCGCAGATGACGCGCAGGTCGAGCTGGATGGGCTTCTCCCCGCCCACGCGCTCGATCTCGTGCTCCTGCAGCACGCGGAGGATCTTCGCCTGCAGCTCCAGCGGCAGGTCGCCGATCTCGTCGAGGAAGAGCGTGCCACCGCTGGCCAGCTCGAACTTGCCCAGCTTCTGCCGGTCCGCTCCGGTGAAGGCGCCGCGCTCGTGACCGAAGAGCTCGCTCTCCACCAGCCCCGCCGGCACGCCGGGCACGTTCACCGCCACGAAGGGCCCGTTCTTGCGGTCGCTGCGGGCGTGGATGTAGCGCGCCAGCACCTCCTTGCCGGTGCCGCTCTCGCCGGTGATCAGCACGGTCACCGGCTTGGCCGCGATCTTCTCCGCCACCTGCACCACCGGGCGCATGCGCGGCGAGTTGCCCGCCACCATGGGCCGGCCCACGTGCTTCGCCTCCACGTCGTGGAGCCGCTCCAGCTCGCGGCCGGCGCGCAACTGCGCGAGCGTCTTGCGCACGCGCGCGATCAGCTCCGGCGGCGAGAAGTCCTTGGTGATGTAGTCGAGCGCCCCGCCGTGCATCGCCTCCACCGCCACGGCGATGTCCTTGAGGACCGAGAGCATGAGCACGCCCACGTCGGGGTGCCGCTCGCGCATGAGCCGCAGCGCCTCCATGCCGCCCATCCCGGGCATCTGCACGTCGAGGAGCACCAGGTCCACCGCGGTGGTGCGCAGGGACTGCAGCGCTTCCTCGCCGGACGAGGCGAGCACGGTCCGCATGCCGCCCTTGCCGAGGATGAACTCGATGTTCTGGCGGATGTTGTCGTCGTCGTCGACGACGAGGATGACGGGGGGCCGCAGCATCAGCCCGACTGTACCACCCGTTCGCGCCGGCGCAGTGTGTGGGCCACGCGCACCAGCAGGAGCACCGTGACCACCGCCATCCAGGAGAGGGTCTCGATGCGCGGCGTCTTGAAGCGGAGCAGGAAATGGAAGGCGGCGAGGCCGCCCGCCAGGTAGACCAGCCGGTGCAGCCGCTTCCAGCGCCGGAACCCGAGGCGGCGCTGCCAGCCCTTGGTGGAGGTGACCGCGAGCGGCAGCAGCAGCGCCCAGGTGGCCATCCCGAAGAAGATGAACTTGTGCTCGAGCACGTCCTTGCCGATGGCGCCGAGATCGAGCCCCTGATCGATCACCGCGTACGTGAGCAGGTGCAGGCAGGCGTAGAAGAAGCAGAAGTCGCCGAGCAGCTTGCGGATGCGCAGCGGCCAGTTCCACCCGGAGACGAGCTGCGCGGGAGTGCAGGCCAGGGTCAGGGCCAAGAGCACGAAGGCGGTGTAGCCCAGGCCGTCGAGCAGCGCCTCCACCGGGTTTGCGCCCAGTGCGCCTGCGGCAAGCTGCGCGGCGAGCCAGATCAGGGGGACGCAGCAGGCGGCGAAGCAGAGCGGGACCAGCGCCCTCTTCAAAAGAACTTCCTCAGGTCCATGCCTGCATAGAGCGGAGCCACCTCGGGGTAGCCGTTGAACATCAGCGTCTTGCGGCGGAAGATCTCGCCGATGCGGCGCTCCTTCGCCTGGCTCCAGCGCGGGTGGTCCACGTCGGGATTCACGTTGGCGTAGAAGCCGTACTCGACGCCAGAGCCGTACTGGTTCCAGGTGGTCTGCGGCTGCGTCTCCCGGAGGGTGATCCGGACGATGCTCTTCGCGGACTTGAAGCCGTACTTCCACGGCACCACCACGCGGATGGGCGCGCCGTCCTGGTTGGGCAGCCGCTCGCCGTAGAGGCCCACCGCCAGCAGCGTGAGCGGGTGCATGGCCTCGTCGATGCGCAGCCCCTCGAGGTAGGGGAAGGGAATGCCCGCGTAGCCCTTCACCCCGGGCATCTGCGGCTGCACCACCGTCTCGAAGGCGACGTACTTCGCGCGGCTGGTGAGCCCGTGCCTGTCGAGGAACGCGGCGAGCGGGAAGCCGTCCCACGGGATCACCATCGACCACGCCTCGACGCAGCGCAGGCGATAGACGCGCTCTTCCAGGGGGAAGGACCTGAGGATCTCGTCGATGTCCCACTTGCGCGGCTTCTTCACCTCGCCCTCGACGCTCACCGTCCAGGGCCGGGTGACGAGCTTGTCGGCGTTGTCGCTGGGATCGGACTTGTCGGTGCCCAACTCGTAGAAGTTGTTGTAGGTGGCGATGTCCTCGAAGGAGTTCTTCTTCTCCTCGGCCAGCGCGTACTTCGGGTTCGGCGTCACGCCCGCGAGCTTCGGCCCATGGGGCGCGTGGGTCTTGCCGAAAGCGGGAAGGGCCAGCGCCGCGGCGCTGCCTGCGCCCAGCTTGAGGAAGTCGCGCCGTCGCAGGTAGAGCGACCTTGGTGTGATGTCCGACGACTTCATGTGACCTCCAAGTCACCGGGGACACCCTGTGCGCTGGCGCGCGGCGATGGTGTCCCCGTCTCGATACCGATACGTCATCCCGCGACAAACGGTTTCGGCACAACGTAGGGGACATGATCGCCGCGCGCAGCGCGCATCGTGTCCCCAGCGACATGTCCTACGCTTCCGCGGGCTCGGCCTTGCGCACGATGGGCGGCACCGGCGAGGGCGGCGCCTTCGGCTGCTCCGGCGCGGGCAGCGCCTGCCCCTTGCGCCGCTCGTTCCAGGTCCTGCGGGCCGCGTCCTGCTGCTCGGAAGACAGCTCGGCCCGGTGCTGATCGCAGATGTAACCCGCGCGAGGCCCCCGCGAGCGGTTGGGGCATCCCTCCACCCGGCAGCTCATGTCCAGCGAGCGGCGCGGCCGCGGCGTGCGGGCGGGCAGCCGCACGATGCGCTGCGCCTGCGGCGGGGCGGGCGTCTTGCCCTCCGCGATCAGGCGGCGGTTGCGCTCGAGGATGCCCTTCTGCTCCGAGGCGGAGAGGCGCCTCGCGTGCTCCTTGCAGAACCACCGGTTGCGCGGTCCGGCGCCGGGCTTGCCGCAACCGGGCACCGGGCAGACCCTGCCGGAGCGGCGCCCGTCGGACCGCGGCGCCGCCGTGCGCAGGTGCGAGAGGGCGGCTGCGACCTGTTCTTCGACCTGGGCCGCGATGGCGGCCGTCAATTCGTCCGTAAAGCGGTCGATGAGCGCGCGAAACGATGGATTCTTGGTTTTCTGGGCCATGGATTCTTTCGTGCCTACGGGCAATGGCGCAAAGGCGGACGGCACGAGCGGGAAGGTTCTACCCGGACGCCGGGGCAGGCGCGAGCAAAAAAGATCTACTTTCCGAACAGCCCCTTGAGACGGTTCTTCGCCTCCTCTTCGATCTTCTTCCGCTGCTCCGCGGCCTTTTTTTGCGCATCCGCCTGCACCTGCGACGCCCTCTGCTCTGCGGCCTTCTGCGCCTGCGACGAATCCACCCCGAGCGCTTTCCCCATCAGCGCGGCGCCCCCCTCCTTCACGATCTGGCTCACCGCCGGCTTGAGATCGAGATCGGTGAGCGAAGGGCTCCATGCCGGCCCCACCAGCTTGAGATTGACGGGGATGGCGCTCGCGGGCTTCACCTTGCCGCCGGTGATGGCGGAGATGGTCGCGGGAGAGAGCGCGACCACCCCTGCAAGATCGAGGTTGCCGTCCACGCGCATGCCTCCGGAGAAGGTCATCTCCGCCTCCGGCCGTGAGACCTTGAGCGGATTCTTCAGCTTTGCCACCCCGTTCGCGAGGGTCACGCCGAAGGGCAGGTCCTTCCCCAGGCTGGTCGAGCCGCCCTGCCCCGTCTTTCCCGCCAGCCCGAAGGGCAACGCCTTCGCCAGCGGTCCGCTCACCGAGGCCACCACGTCCTTTCCGTAGAACACGCCGTCGAGCACGTGTCCGTCGAGGACGCCCGCGAGGGTCTTGTCGAGATCTCCCTTCCCGCGCAGGTCGATGGTGCCGTTGAACTTGCCCGCGAGGAGCTTGTGCTCCGTTCCCAGCGCGACCAGGTTCTCCAGCCCCACGTTCTCGAGCTTCGTCACCACGTGGAACGGATCGGCGGGGTGAGCGAGCTTCATCTCCGATCCGCTGGCGTCGACGGTGCCCCCGAACGCCTTGAGCTGGGCCGTCTTCACTTTGATCTCGTCCTCGTGCATGGTGACGTCGGCCACGATGTCGGTGACGGTCTGCTTCTTCATCGTCAGCTTGCCGATGGTGACCTTGGCGTGCCCGTCGAGCCCGGCAAAGGTCTTCGGGTCGAGCGGCTTCTTCTGTTCCTTCTGCCTGCTCGAGGGGATGAGGATGCGATCGAGGTCCAGGTGCGGGGAGGCCAGCGTGAGATCGAACTGCCGGGTCGCCCGCGGGCCTGCCCCCCTGGTCTCGAAGAATCCGCGGCCCTGGATCTCGTCGTCGATGACGTGGGCCTTGAGGTCGGCGATCTCGATGCGCTGGTCGGGGTTGGTGCTCGACTTGCTGGCGGTGCGGGTCCCGTCGATGGACACGTCCAGCCGATCGCCGGGCTTCTTGTCGAGGGACTGGCCCGGGCGCAGGTCGGCTCCGGCCAGGTCGAGCCTGGCGTCGAACTTGAGCGGCCCGCCCGACGCTGCGGCGCCCTTCACGTGCGACACCAGCGTCATGGGCGCGCCCGCCGCCTTGGTCATCTGGTCGGGCACCGACACCTTCACCGGTGTGAAGTCGAGCCGCAGCTCCAGCGCCTGCGCCGCCTCGCTCCCGCTCGCCTGGACCGAGAGGCCGATGGGGCCGGCGAGCATGCCGCCCAGCTGCTTGCGCAGCGGCGGGTAGTACTCGGAGAGCTTCTCGGGGTCGAGATCGTGCGAGGCGATCTCCAGCCCGGCGATCCGCGGCGAAGGCGTGTTGAGCCCCTTTGCGCTGCCCTTGCCGGTGAGGCCGGCCGGCCCGACGTCGAGGCGCAGCTTGTCGATCTGCACGTCGCCCGCAGCCGCGTCTCCCTTGATGTCGGTGTCCAGCGTCAGGTCGAGGCTCTTGCCGCCCTCGGCGCCGGCGAACTTCAGCCCCGCCGCCTTGATGGTGCCCTTCACGGTGGTGGGACCGGTGCCGCCCGCGGCGGCGGCCCCGAGCTCCGCGTCGAAGTCGGCGTCCAGCGTGCCCGCCTGCAGCCCCACGCCCTTGCCGGTGAACGGCCCGAGGGGCCCGATGTCGATGGGCGGATCCACCCGCAGCACCACCGTGGTGGGAGTGGGCGTGAAGGTGACCGGCAGAGGCGCCGTCTTCACGTGCAGCTCGAGGTTCTGCTTGTCCGCCAGCACCGCGGCCTTGAGGAGCAGCTCGAGCGGCTTGCCCGCGCGGAGGTCGTTCACGGTCACGTCCAGGTGCTGGACCGCCAGCTCCTTGGCCCCCTTGGTGGCCTTGTCGAGGAAGGCCACCTTTCCGTCCTGGAGCGCGGCGTGGTCCACCTTCAGGAACGAGAGATCGGTCTGCTTCTTCTGCTCCTCCGGCTTCTTCTCCTCGTTTTCGGCGAGCCTGTCCTGGAACCTGGCCAGATTGGTGGTGCCGTCGGGCAGCCGCTCCACGTTGACGGTCAGGCCCTGCACCTCGGCGGAGTGGACCTCCACGTTCTTGCCCGCGGAGAAGATGGCGCGGAGAAGCGCCAGCTTCACCTCCACCCGATTCACGCTCACCAGCGGAACGTCCTCGCCCTGGGCCGCGCCGATGCGCACGCCGGAGACGCGCACGCCCAGGCCGGTGAGGAGCCTGGTCGCCACCGAATCGATCTCGACCGGCCTTCCCCACTCCTGCGACAGCTTCTGCGCCTGCTCCTTCGCCTTCGAGGTGATGATCCCGTCGATGACGAACGAGAGGACGATCAGCGCCGCGACCAACACCACGACGACGATGCCGACGGCCTTCTGCCAGCGTTTCATGGGCGAAGGCTAGGACATGGCGGGCGGTCTGTCAGCCTGGCCCTCCGCCGATGACCAGTCCGCGACGGGCGCCTGCGAGCTGCCCGCATGCGCCGCCGACCTCCCGCCCGTGCGGCATGCGCAGGAGCGTTCGCACGCCTGCGTCGGCAAGGCGCTTCTGGAACGCGCGGCAGCGCGACATCGGTGGCGCGCGCTGCGACCGCACCGGGCCCGGGTTGAGGGGAATGAGGTTCACGCGCACGTCGAGGCCCTCGCAGAAGCGGGCCAGCGCGTCGGCGTCGGCATCGGCGTCGTTCACTCCGTCGATCAGCGTCCACTGCAGCAGGACCGTGCGCGGCGCCCGCGCGATCGCGTCGCGAAGCTCCGCGATGCGCCACCTGCGCGCCACCGGCAGGAGCGCGCGCCTCTGCCCTTCGTCGACGGCGTGCAACGAGACCGCCACCTGCGCCCTGGTGCGGGCATAGAGCTCGGGCATGCGCGGCACGATGCCCACCGTGCTCACGGTGATGCGCCGCTCGGGCACCGCGAATCCCAGGGGCTCGGTCAACACCGCGATGGCGCGAAGGACCTCGTCCAGGTTGTCGAGCGGCTCGCCCATGCCCATGAAGACGACGTTGTCGGGGCGGGCGCCCAGGTGGCGGGCGGCGAGGGCGTACTGGGCCACAATCTCGGACGCGTCGAGGTTGCGCGAGAGCCCCAGCCGCCCCGTCTCGCAGAAGACGCAGCCGCGCGCGCACCCCGCCTGCGACGAGAGGCACACCGTCCGGCGCGAGGGGTGGGAGATCAGCACCGTCTCCACCACCGCGCCCTCCGCCAGCTCGACCGCGAAGCGCACCGTGCCGTCCGGGTCGGTCACCGCCTCCGCGCGCGGCAGGTCCGCGGCCAGGGCCTCCGCCAGCAGGGCGCGGGAGGGTGCCTCCGGCAGGGGACGCTGCGCCATCTGCGCCAGGCGATATCGCGCAAACACCCGCGCCGCGCCGGCACTCGCGCCGCGCGCCTGCGCCCGGGCCTCCAGCGCCGCCCGCGTCATTCCGAAGAGCTCCACGGCGCGGTTGTAACAGCTTCAGCGCAGCGATCGATACGCGCCGCTCTCCGCCCAGGTCGGAACGCCGGTGGGCCTTCGCTCCCAGTAGTTCACCACCAGGGTGACGCGAAGCCGCCCGCGCGGACCCGGCAGCGGCCGCCCGGGCGTCTGCCCGCGCGCGTCGAGCACGCCGAGGAGCAGGTTCCCGGCGAAGATGGCGTACCGGTTCCGCCGCGGCTTCACCGTGCAGAGGCGCCGCGCGGCGTGCCCTCCGGGCCGCTGGTCGGTGACGGCGAGCTGCCCGCCGCGCACCGCGTTGAAGAAGAACACGCTCGACAGGCGCGGATGCCGGAGCGACCTGCCCTTGACGTCCTGGTCGAAGTGGAACTCGATCGGCAGCCGGTTGGTGTGCGCTCGCCCGATCCACCACTCGGCGCCGGCGCAGCGCCGGGGGCGCGCCAGCTTCCACAGCGCCAGCGCCAGCTCCTCGATCACGTGCGCAGGTTTTTCGCCGCGGGCCAGCCAGAAGGTGGTGAAGTAGCTCTCGCGGAAGCGCTCGCCGCCGAGGGCCGAGATGGCGCGCCGGCCCCGCGAGACCAGCGGGTCAGGCAGGGCCGCGTCGATCACGCGCACCAGCGCTTGTGATCGCCGTGCCGCATGTGGCAGATCGCCTGCAATGGTCAATCCGGACTGGTCCATCGAACGATCGCTCTCGCTCTACAACATTCCGGGCTGGGGCGCCGGGTACTTCAACATCAACAACAAGGGCCACCTCGTGGCCCATCCCTTCGGGCAACCGGGTCCGGTCATCGACCTGATGGACGTGGTGGACGACATCCGGGAGCGCAAGCTGGGATTTCCCTGCATCGTGCGCTTCCAGGACCTCCTGCGCAGCCGCGTGAAGCAGCTCAACGAGGTCTTCCGCGCCGCCATCGCGCAGCACAGCTACAAGGGCCAGTACTTCGGCGTCTACCCCACCAAGGTCAACCAGATGCGCGAGGTGGTGGAGGAGATCGTCGACGCCGGCGCGCCCTACCACTTCGGCCTCGAGGCGGGCAGCAAGGGCGAGCTCCTCATCGTCCTCGCCCTCAACACCGACCCGGAGGCGCTCACCATCTGCAACGGCTACAAGGACGAGGAGTACCTGCGCCTCGCGCTCCTGGGCCGCAAGCTGGGCCGCAAGATCCTGGTGGTGATCGAGAAGCTGTCCGAGCTTCCCCACCTCCTGCGGCTGGCGGACGAGATGAACGTGCAGCCGCTGATCGGCCTGCGGAGCAAGCTCTCCACCAAGGGCACCGGCAAGTGGGAGTCCAGCTCGGGCGATTTCGCCAAGTTCGGCCTCACCACGCCGGAGCTGATCCGCGCGGTGGAGATGCTCCGGGCGGCGGGGAAGATGGACGCGGCCAAGCTCTTCCACTTCCACGTGGGCTCGCAGCTCACCGACATCCGCACCGTCAAGGACGTGGTCAACGAAGGCGCGCGCTTCTACGCCAAGCTGCGCAAGATGGGGCTGCCGCTGGAGTACTTCGACGTGGGCGGCGGCCTGGGCGTGGACTACGTGGGGGCGCGGAGCACCCAGTACGTCTCCTCGCTGAACTACTCGATGGAGGAGTACGCCGCGGACGTGGTCTACTCGCTGCAGCAGATCTGCACCAACGAGGGCGTGCCCGAACCGCACGTGGTGAGCGAGAGCGGCCGCGCGCTGACCGCCCACCATTCCTGCCTGGTGATGAACGTGTTCGGCCACATCGAGTTCGGCGAGAACGGCGCCGTGCAGGAGGACGCGCCTCCCGGCGACCACGCCAGCGCGCCGGTGCCGCCGGCGGACGCGCCCATCGTCCGCGAGATGCGCGAGATCGTCGCCGGGCTCACGCCGAAGAATTCGGGCGAGGCCTACAACGACGCGGTGGCGAAGAAGGAGCAGGCGCTCACCATGTTCAAGCTGGGCATCCTCGGCCTCGAGGAGCGCGCGGCGGTGGAGGGCCTCTACTGGCGGCTGTGCAGGCGCCTGGTGGAGATCAACAAGAAGCGCAAGCGCGTGCCGGGTCCCACCCGCGGCCTCGACGACAAGCTCGCCGACCAGTACATGGCGAACTTCAGCCTCTTCCAGAGCGCGCCCGACCACTGGGCCATCAACCAGCTCTTCCCCATCGTTCCGCTGCACCGCCACACCGAGCAGCCCACCCGCGACTCGACCATCGTGGACATCACCTGCGACTCGGACGGCAAGATCGACAGCTTCATCGAGGGCGAGACGGTGGACGAGACCATCGCGCTGCACGCGCTGGTGCCGGGCCAGCCGTACTACCTGGGCATGTTCCTCACCGGCGCCTATCAGGACATCATGGGCGACATGCACAACCTCTTCGGGCGCGTCCACGAGGTGCACGTCTTCGTCGACGACGACGACCCCGAGGACTACTACATCGAAGAGGTGATTCCCGGCGACACCATGGAGCGCGTGCTCGCGCGGGTGCAATACGAGCCCAGCGACCTGGCCAAGCGCGTGAAGCAGGCGCTGGATTCCAAGGTGCGCGAGGGGCAGGTGAAGCCGAAAGAGAGCGTCCAGCTCACCGACTTCTACGAGCAGGCGATGCGCGGCTACACCTACCTGGGGTCCGAGTAGCGTCCCCCCGACGCGGTGCGCGGCCCCCCGCGGCACCGCCGGGACAGCGCGCGCAGCTAGTCGCGCAACCCGAGCGCGTCCAGCTTGCGCAGCAGGCTGGAGCGGGCGATGCCCAGCTCCTGCGAGACCGCCCTCCGGTTGCCGCCGTGCCGCGCCATCGCGGAGCGGATGGCCAGCTCCTCCAACTCGCCGAGGGAGCGGCCGCGCAGGTCCACCGCGCTCTCCGGCAGCGCAGGCGCCTCCGCCTCGCACACCCGCGGCTGCCACGGCTCTTCCGCGGCGTCGAACTGCAGGGCATGGCCGCGGACGATCTGCGACTCCGACAGGAGCGCCGCGAGCTGGACCACGTGGCGGAGCTCGCGAACGTTGCCCGGCCAGCGGTAGGAGAGGAGGCGCGCGCGGGCATCGGGCGCGAAGGTGCACTGCGGCGGCAGGAAATGCTCGGCGAGCGGCAGGATGTCGGCAGGCCGCGCCCGCAGCGGCGGCAACTCCACCGTCACCCCGCGGAGCCGGTAGAAGAGGTCCTCGCGGAAGGCGCC
>DASSQZ010000270.1:0-5245 GCA_035702105.1 Myxococcales bacterium
TAGTCGCGGGTGGTGACGATGTCGCCGTACTTCTCGCGGCTGGTGTCGAGGTTGTGGTTGTAGGCGTCGAGCCCGGCCTGCTTGAGCCTGTGCGCCTGCTCCGGGGTCAGCATGCCCAAGGTGCAGCAGGCCTCCATCCCCAGCTCCTTCACCCCGCGCACCATCTCCAGCACCCGGTCGAACTGCGGACCGTCCTTCACCTCGCGCCAGGCGGCGCCCATGCAGAAGCGGGTGGCGCCGGCCTCGCGGGCCTTGCGCGCGGCGGAGAGCACCTCCGCGGCGGAGAGGAGCGGCTCGGCGGCGACGCCGGTCTGGTAGCGCGCGGCCTGCGGGCAGTAGGCGCAGTCCTCGGGGCAGCCGCCGGTCTTCACCGAGAGCAGCGAACAGAGCTGCACCTTGTTGTCGCCGAAGTGCGCGCGGTGCTCGGTCTGCGCGCGGTAGACCAGGTCCAGGAGCGGCAGGTCGTGCAGCGCGCGCACCTCCGCCGCGCTCCAGTCGTGTCGGGGCATGCTCCGGTCACTATCACGCGACCAGGTCTTCGACCACGCGATTGCGCCCCGCCTGCTTGGCTTCGTAAAGGGCCGCGTCGGCGCGCTTGAACAGGTCGTCGGGATGGCGGGTGCTGTCGTCCATGGAGGCCACGCCCACGCTGACCGTCACCTTGACCGGGCCTGCGTCGGTGGGCACCGGATCGTCGGCGACGCAGCGGCGGATGCGCTCGGCCAGCACGGTTGCGGCGCTCTCCTGGCTCGCTCCCGGCAGGAGGATGGCGAACTCCTCGCCGCCGTAGCGCCCGAGCACGTCCACCGCCCGCAGCGTCGCGGCGCAGCGCTCGGCGAGCACGCGCAGCACCTGGTCGCCCACGTGGTGCCCGTAGCGGTCGTTCACGTCCTTGAAGTGGTCCACGTCGAGCATCAGCGCGGCGAGCGGCTGGCCGAACCGGCGCGCCGCCTGGTACGCGCGCGTGGCCAGGTCCATGAAGTGGCGCCGGTTGTAGGTGTGGGTCAGGCCGTCCAGCGTGGCCAGGCGGTTGACCTCGTCGAAGAGGCGCGCGTTCTCCACCGCCATGGCCGCGGGCTGCGTCAGCGAGAGGGCCAGCCGCACGTCGGCGTCGTCGTAGGGCTCCTGGTTCTCCATGCAGACCACGCCGATGACGATGCCGTGCTGGATCAGCGGCAGCGCCATCATCTGCCGCCCGTCGTTGAGGGCGGGGTGCAGCGTGCGCAGGGCCCGCTCCACGTGCGCCGAGGAGGGGACGATGCGCTCCGCCTCCGCCTTCTCGCGGGAGCCGCGGTTGACGATCACGTCGAGGCCGTCGCGCGTCTTGATCAGCACCGACGCCTCCTCGAAGGGAACCGAGCGGCGCAGGCCATCGAGCAGGCGGACCAGCACCTCGTCGAGCTTGAGCGACTCGGCGAGCGCGAGCGTGAGCTTGAGGCCTTCGCGCTCGCGCAGCCCGCGGGTCATGGTGTTGAAGGCGTCCGCCAGCTCGCCCAGCTCGTCGTGGCGGGCCACGTCCACGTTGGTCTCCAGGGCGCCGGAGGTCACCGCCAGCGCCGCCTCGCGCAGCTTGCGCACCGGCGCGGTGACGGTGCGCACGGAGGTGAAGCCGAGCAGCACCGCGGCGAGCAGCCCGAGCCCGAGCCAGGCATAGGCGTCGCGGGCCAGGTGCCGCAGCGGCCGCAGCGCCTCCTCGGCGGGCTCCTGCACCACCGCCTTCCAGCGCAGCACCGGCACGATGGCGTTGGCCCCCAGCCACTCGTCGCTGCGCAAGCCCCGGACCAGCGGGTGGTCCTTCAGGCTCGCGCGCTCGAACATCAGCCGGCGCTCGGAATGGAGGATGACCTTGCCCTCGCCGTCGAGCAGGAAGGCGGCGCCCGACTCGCCGGGGCGGAAGCTCTCGAAGGTCTCCGCCAGCGCCCGCAGGGAAATCTCGACCGCCAGCACCCAGCGCGCCCTGCGCTCGCCCGCGACCGCCACGCCGAGCACCAGCCGCGGGATGGGCCGGCCCTCGGCGTCGGGCAGCACGTAGACGGGGCCGATGGCGAGACCCGCCTGCAGCGTGGCCCGCAGGGGAACCTTGTTCGCGTACGCGGCCAGCGCGACCTCGCCTGCGGGCTCGTGTTCGCTGGCGAGGTCTCCTTCCAGCCGGCTGAACTGGATGGTCTTTCCCACCGCGTCCGCGTGGGAGTCGAAGAGGCCCACCACGTCGGCGCCCCGGGTCTCCTTGTAGATGAGCAGCAATGCCTGCTCGCGCGCCTCCGGATCCAGCTCGCCCAGCCGCAGCGTCGAGGCCGCCAGCGTGAGCGCGTCCAGCTTGTCGATCAGCGTCCGGTGCACCTGGGCGGCCAGGGCGCGGGCATCCTGCGCGTAGACCTGGTCGAGCTGGCTGCGCAAGGCTTGCCGTCCCTGCGGCAGCGTGAACGCGGTCGCGAGCACCAGCGGAAAACAGCTGGCTCCTGCGAGCAGGAGCGAGAGCTTGACCGGAAGGCGCAATCCCATCCCCGGCGGCCTTTGGGCCGTGGCTCGAAGATGGTATCACGGGCCGATTTCCCCGCGAATTTCAATGATGTGCGAGCTTGTGCGCGGCGAGCGCCAGGGCTTCGTCGAGCTTGTCGGGAGCGGGGCCGCTGCCCTGGGCGAAATCGGGGTTGCCGCCGCCTTTTCCCCCAAGGATCGGGAGCGCTTCCTTGAGGAGCGCACCCATGCCCACACCCTGCGCCCCCTTGGGGCGGGCGAAGATCAGGTGGGCGCGGCCTTCGTCCACCGCGCCCAGGAGCGCCGTGCCGCCCTGCTGGGCGATGGCCTGCGCCACCGCCCGCGCGAAGGCCGCGCCGCGGGAGAGCTTCTGCACCACCGGACCGCCCTGCGCACAAAGACGCCTCGCCTCCAGCTGGGCCAGCTCTTCGAGCAGCGCGCCCTCCGCCTTGCGATGGGCCTGCGCCTCCGCGGCGACGCGCGCCGCCGCCTGCGCCAGGTCGGCGGGCGCGCACTTGAGCGCGTCGGCGGCGGCGGCGAGCACTCCGTTGGCCTCGCGCAAGAGCTTCACCACCCGGCCGCCGCAGGCGAACTCGATCCGCGACTTGCCGTCGCCCCACTTCTGCGTGCGGAGGACGGCGACGCAGCCCACCTCGCCGGTGCGCAGCGGGTGCGTGCCGCCGCAGGGAGAGGCGTCCACCCCTTCCACCAGCACCACCCGGTCGCCCTTCACCGGCTCCTTGCGCAGGGGCAACCGCGCCCGCTCCTCGCCGGTGAAGTCGCGCGCCAGGACCGGCAGGTTGCGCCAGATGCTCTCGTTGGCGAGCGCTTCCGCCCTTGCGGCATCGACGCGGCCGGGCGGCGCGTCGAGGTCGATGGTGCAGGTGCGCTCGCCCAGGTGGAACGAGACGGTGGGCGCGCCGAGCCGGTCGAAGGCGGCGGAGAGGAGGTGCTGGCCGTGGTGCTGCTGCATGTGATCGAACCGCCGGGGCCAGTCGAGCCGCGCCTCGTATTCGCCGGGGCCGAGCGGCTGGTCGAGCAGGTGCAGCACCTCGCCGGCGCGCTCCTGGGTGTCGAGCACCTGCGCAGCGCCGAGCGTGCCGCGGTCGCCGGGCTGGCCGCCGCCTTCGGGATAGAACGCGCTCTGGTCGAGCACCGCGGCGGGCTTGCCGTCCAGGTCGCGGACCTCCACCACCCGGGCGCGGAAGGCGGCGAGGTAAGGGTCGCGCAGGTAAAGGCGGTCGGTCATGGGCTGCGCAGGTTACCGCAGTTGCGGCGCTTCGCTCACGGGCAAGTCGGGTGGCAGGTCCCCGCCCTGCAGCGCCCCTTGCGCGGGTCGCGCGGGGCCGGTGACGTCGCGCCCGCCGTACTCCGCAGATGCCGCGCGCTCCCCGGCGACGAGCTCGTCCAGCGAAGGCCCCGAGGCGATGCCTTCCAGGCGGCGGGCCTGGTCGTCGAGCCTGCGGATGGCCTCGAGCTTCTCATGTTGTCCCAGCCGCGCCGCCGACACCGCCTGCTTCAGCACGGAGATGGTGCGGTCGTAGACCCTGAGCGGCACGGGGAAGGGGTGGCCGTCCTTGCCGCCATGGGCCAGCGAGAAGCGGGCCGGGTCGCTGAACCTGCAGGGCGCGCCGTGGAGCACCTCGGCCACCGCCGCCAGCGCCTCGACCGTGCGCGCGCCGACTCCGGGCTGGAGGAGCAGCTCGGGAAAATCGCGGGGACCTGCCTCGCGCGCGGCGGCCAGCGTTCCGTGCAGGCGGCGGAGGAAGACGTCGCTCCGGCGCACGTCGTGGCGGGCGGGCATCTGCAGGCGGGGCAGCTCGCGCAGGACCCGCTCAGGATCGCGGGAGAGCTCCAGCGCCGCATCGCGGGACGCGCCGGCGCGGCGGTCGGTCAGGTTCAGGACCTCGCCTTGCGGCCTGCCCTCGATGGCTGAGTGCGGCTCTTCCACGAAGCTGCGCACGGCCTGCGAGAGCCAGTGGTAGCGGCGCGCCTGGCGGCGGTCCGGATTCATGCCCTGCTGCACCACCGCCCAGGCGCCGTCGCGCGCGACCACGAAGCCGTGCAGGTAGAGCTGGAAGCCGTCCTGCACCAGCGCGCTGTCCACCTTGGCGACGAGGCGGCTATGGCGGGCCAGCGCCGCTCCGTCCACGCCGCTGCGCTCGCCGAATTCCAGAAGCTCGCCGGGCGTGCGCCGCGAGTGCCGGCCGCGGCCGCCGCAGACGGCGAGACCCAGCTCGCGCTCGCGCCCGGCGAGGCCGCGCTTGAGGGCGCCGAGGACGCTGGTGGTGATGCCGCTCGAGTGCCAGTCCATCCCCATGACGCAGCCCAGGGCCTGGAACCAGAACGGATGCGCCAGCCGCCGCAGCACGCCGTGGGGACCTTCCTCCAGCACCAGCGCTTCCACCATCACCGCGCCCAGCCGCGCCATGCGCGAGGCCAGCCACTGCGGCACGCGGCCGCCGTGCAGCGGCAGATCGGCGCTCCCGGTGCGACCCATACGCCTGTTCAGTAGCGCAGCCGGCGCGTCTTGCCAAGGCGGATCCGCGACCGGCTCGCAGGCTCGCCAATCGGGTCGGGGCAGACGCGGCGCAGCCTGCACGAGGCGCACTCGGCGCCGCTCCACACCGCCTCGAAGAGCGCCTGCACGCGGTCCACGGTCTCGAAGTCCTCGGTGCAGAAACCCAGCTCGAAGTTGCGGCGGCCTTCGCCCTTGGCGCCGAGGCCCGCGCCGGTCAGGTTGGCGCTGCCCAGGTACACCCAGGCG
>DASSQZ010000271.1:0-30137 GCA_035702105.1 Myxococcales bacterium
GATGAGAAGCTCGATGCGTACAAAGGAACTCCGGACCAACAGCCGCAAGTCTTGCATGTCATCGGGTCGGGGGACGTCTCCGAACGTCTACTCTCGGAGGCGGAGGCGATCACGACGCGCCTGAAGCTTCAGCCCCGGTGGACCCCGGTTCAACTGGAGTCCGAGCTCGATCGTGCGCTCGCGTTGGACCCGACGAACGTCGCGGCGCTCACCATGAAGGCCGAGCGCGATCGCGCCGATGCAGCCAAATTGGCCGAGCGTGCAGTCAACGCTCACCCCGACGATCCCGGCGCCTGGGCTCTTCGCGCTCGGTGGCCGGGAAAGGCGGGGCGAGAAGCCTTGAAGGAAGGCGAAGTTGATTTGCGCAAGGCGCACGAATTGGCGCCTGACGACGCGGAGATCGCGTTGGACCTGGCATCACATCTCCTCGGGATGGGGAAAGCGCAGCAAGCACTTCCCTTCGTGGTCCAGGCGGAGCGAGCGCAGCCTTGGAAGCCGGTCATGTTCTACATAGGCGCGCTCGTGCGCGCCGCCGCAGGACTCTGCGATGAGGCAGATGGAGACTCGGTCCGCTACGCCAGGCTAATGACCAACGACGGCGCGGAGCGCCCACGCGAGCCCGAAGAACTCCTCGCCAAGCGATTGCGCGCTTGCAGGTCGCGAGGCGGCGAAGCTGCGATCCACCATCGAAGGACCGGGGATCCGTGACTGAGAAACGATGAAGCCTGGATGCGTAGTCGTCGTCGTGATGCTGTTCGCACGGGAAAGCGGATGATCTCCAACTGTGGAACTGACTCAAGCTCCTTTTCATTCTTGTTTGCGATCGGGTGTTATCACTGTACCATGAATGCGCCTATGCTCGCGGGTCGACTCAAAAGCTGCGATCGCCAGCTTTGGGCGACTTGTCTTGACCAGGAGCTTCTTTTCTCAAGATGGCTGTAGATAGTTCTGCACCTCTCTGCGTAGCACCTGGTTCAAGGCGCTCCGTCCCCACTGGAGCGACTCGACCGCCGCTTTGGGCAGACGCATGCTTCTGCCGTGTACCAGCTTGCTCCTGTGCTCATAGAGCGTCCTAAAGCGCTTGCGGATGTCCTCTCGTACACTTCGCGTTCCACCAAGAAGATATGCGCATCGATCTGCAAGGGACTTGGTTAAGCGCTCGGTATCTGCATCGTCGCCAAGCACTGCCTCCAGCGCAATACAGAGTTGCAAGAATGCTGTCGTTTGATTCTTGCTTGCATGTGATTCGAATCCCCACTCGGCCGCGGCCATGATAGGTGACCGATCGGCGTCATCATCGTCCCCGTTCATTATATTCTGCAACATTGTAAGCGACAATGCCTGTAGCGCTCGCGGCAACAGCACCGATTCAGGGAGGCCTTGGAAGTGGAAGCCACCGAAGTACTCGGATGTTTCATGGGGGAGTCCACAACCCATCATGTCCTGCTCTTTCGCGTCATGGTGTTTAAACCAGAGATCGCTCGTCAATACTCCTCCGAACGGCCCGAAGCGGCGCTTGTGTGCGAAAACCCCCAGTACCGTTCCTAAGAATACTGCTCTTTTTGCGATCGAGATCGCTCGCGCAGCAGCAGAATCGTCGCTGCTCCCGCGGACATATCCATATGAGCGGATCTGAAGCAAAACACTGTGTTCGCCGAATGGGGCCTTGCTTCCGAACAAACCTGCGAAAATGCCGCCTTCGGAATCGGCTGAGACGGAGGGTCGTCCCTTGACTTGGAGCAACGGGTCGTCGGCAGTTACGTGATGTACGAGTGCTTCCGTCGACAGCGCCGCATCGGGAAACGCATTCTGAGAGGGCGCGATCCGAAGATAGAAAAGATAC
The DNA here is from genome assembly GCA_035702105.1 of Myxococcales bacterium. Taxonomy (GTDB): domain Bacteria; phylum Myxococcota; class Myxococcia; order Myxococcales; family 40CM-4-68-19; genus 40CM-4-68-19. Next base: position 1,844 of record DASSQZ010000271.1, read on the forward strand.
TCGCGCGGAAGGGCAGCGAACAGATCGACTATTTCGCTGACCAGAGCTTGCGCACGTTCTGTGCTAACTAGAGTCAGCAACTCGCCGCTGGGCCTGTCGTCCGCCTTGATGTGTGTAAACAATGATCCGATATGGCCCGTCAACATGACCCACGCGGTCACGAGGCTGACATAGTCCCCGAGATGCTTCTCGACTAGTGTTGCGAACTCGTGACCCCAGTACGCCGGTGGCTCGGTAACGACCTCCCCCCGTTCCAGCGTGCACGTCTTCAGGTCTTTCTCCAGTTGTCGCTGCAGCGCCTTTCGAGCCTCTGGGTGAAGGTCTTTTCTGGTTCGGTCTCGCATTTGTCCTCTCGCAGGCTCGAACCTATTCTAGTTAGGTTTGCCGTGCTTGAGTCCTGCGAGGAACCGCGCGAAGTCGGCATGCAGGATGCGAATGGCGTGGCCGATGCGGAGGTGGGGCAGGTGGCCGTACTCGCAAAGCCGATAGACGGTTGCCGTGCTTACACCGAGAAACTCGGCAACTTGCCGCACCGAGAACAACCCGCTGGAACGGGCTACGCGAAGGCTCTTTGAGGCGAAACGTTGGACCCAATTTGGACCCAGCCGCGTGAAAAACGGTGCCAAGTCGTGCCGAAGGTCGGAGTTGGCCGACTCACCCATCTCCCGTGATTGCGAGCACTTGATAAGGCCGGTGTAGGTCTGCCGACTACCTTTCGCCGATTCACACGGCAGGGGTCGCAGGTTCGAATCCTGCAGCGCCCACCAAGAATCAGCCTCTGGCTCTGCGCTGTTGGCAGCGTCGCCCGCGTGCGATTCCTGATCGCTTTGAGCGGCTTGGACCCAATTTGGAGCCAGCTGCGGCTGCGCGAGCGGCCTGCCGGTGCCGTCGGTGCGCTTGACGCACTTCGGGCAGTGGCGCTGCTCGTTTCGGCGTGCCGCTCTTTGTGGCCGCACCAGCGGCAGACGTGCTCGTAGCCCTCGATGAGGCCGGCGCGTGCGAGCGCCGTGCGGAGGATCTGCGGCTCGCGACCTCGGCGGCGGCCCTGGATGCGTCCAAGCGGTATACTTCAAGGATGGCGCGCCCCAAAGATCCCCAGGAAACCCGCCAACGCCTGCTGGCCGCGGCCGACGAGGTGTTCTACGCCCATGGCATTCGCAACAGCAGCGTGGACGACGTGGCGCAGCGCGCGGGGCTGACCAAGCGCACGCTGTACTACCACTTCCCCTCCAAGGACGATCTCGCCGCGGCCTATGTGCAGCAGCGCAGCGACCTCACGCTCGCGCGGCAGATCGGCGCGGCTTCGAGCGTGGCGGGGCCGTTCACGGCCAAGGTGGCCGCGCTGTTCGACGCGTTGGCGCGGTCGGCCACTCGGGCCGCGTGGAACGGCTGTCCTTTCATCCGCACCGCCGGGGAGTTCGTGGACGAGCCCCGGCATCAAGCGGTGCGGCATGCGTCGCTGCACAAGAAGAGCCTCGAGGCCTGGTTCCAGGCCGAGCTCGTGAAGGAGGGCTACAAGGGCCATCAGCTTCTGGCCCGCCAGCTGATGGTGCTGGTGGACGGCGCCGCTGCCCAGATGCTGCTCCACCGTGATCCCGCGTACGCGCAGGCGGCCAGGGATGCCGCCTCGGCGCTGCTGGGAAACGCGCGCCGGCCAGCTGCCGCCTCCCGCTGATTCCCCGCTGCTCGCCGGCTTTCGCCGCGCGGCGCTTGCCAAAGCTCGCCCGGCATGTATACTACCCGGTGTACCACATGCCAGGAGCTGAACATGCCCCAGATCACCGTCCGCACCACCTCGACGCGCCTGACGCCCCAGCAGCGTGAACACCTGGCGCAGGAGCTGGCTGCCTTGATGGTCGACGTGCTCGCGCGCAAGCCCGAGTCCGTACTCGTCGGCTTCGAATCGCTGGATCCGCAAGCCTGGTTCGCCGGCGGCCAGGCGCCGGCGGCCGGCGCCAGCCTGGTCCAGGCGCACATCGCCGTCATCGAAGGCACGGGCGACGCCAAGGCGCGCGAGCAGATGCTGCAGCGCACGACCGAAGCGTTGCGGCAGGCCTATGCCCCGGTACACGGACCGGTATATGTCTTGTTCATGGACGTGCCCCCTGCCGCCTGGGGCTACAACGGGCGCTCGGTGGCTGCGTTGCGCGGCCAGGGCTGAGGTTGAATGTTGGTTGTCCAGCGATGCTACATGGGATTCGTGCGTTTGTGGAGATTGATCAGCCACGGAAGTAGCTACAGGAGTTGCCATGAGCAAAACAGCAATTAGCTCGCCTGAGCTCGCGCCGCCGGTTGGCCCATTTTCCCAGGCGGTGAAGATCGATGGTTTCCTCTTCTTCAGCGGACAGGTCGCCCAGGACCCGGCCACCGGCAAGGTGGTCGAGGGGGGCGTCGTGCCCGAGACGGAGCGCGTCTTCCAGAATCTCTCGGCGGTTCTCAAGGCGGCCGGCAAGAGTTTCGATGATGTTGTGCGCGCCGGTGTCTTCCTCACGAACATGAGTGACTTCGCCGCGATGAATCGCATCTACGCAAAACATTTCAGTCAGCCCTTTCCTGCCCGCACGACGATCGCGGCCGCCGCCCTACCACTCGGGGCCTGCGTCGAGATCGACCTCGTCGTCAGGGCTTGAGGTCTCCGATGAGCAAAAAGAGAGTGGGCGCAGCATTCATCATGTTCCTTGCCTGCGGCTTGATCACCCAGGCATTCGCGCAAGGGCGGGTACTGAAATTCAAGTCCAATGCGGATGACATCAGGAAAATTGGCAACTTGCTGGAGGAGTTCCGCCAGGACATCATCCACAAGGATCCGTACTCCCTGACGAAGCTCATGCTGCATCCCAATGTGCTCTTTCATTCGATCGACAACCAAGAATCTGTTGATCATGCTCGAAAGCTCGACCCACAGTTCGATGGAATCGGGCCGAGCGCGCTCGGTGGATTTGTGACCTTGCTCGCTACGTCAAAGGACAAACTCGAAGAGAAGTGTCACAACATAGAGATTCGCCAGGACGGCGACCTGGGTTTAGTGACATTCAACTACGACTTCGTCATCAACGACAGGATTCATCATTCAGGTCTGGAACACTGGCAAGTACGTAAAATCGATGGTCAATGGAAGATCTTGTCGGTGACCTGGACGAAGTACAGTCATGGCTGAGCTTCGCTAAACGGGACTCTTCACGATAGGAGAGGATATGACAGTCGTGATGAAATACCTGGCTGGCTTGATCGGAGTCGTGGCGCTTGTCTCCGGAGCGAATGCCGCGGACACGGCAGATACGGCACCTGCCCAGAAGGAGCGCGGGTATAGCTACGGCCCGGTCACTCAGGTGGACTCCGTACACGTCGAGTACGGGCATTTTGATGAGTACATGGCGTGGGTGACGTCGACATGGGTGCCGACCATGGAGGCCGAGAAGAAAGCTGGGCTCATCATCGGTTACAAGGTCTTCCAGGCCTCTCCAAAATCGCCGGATCAGCCCAATGTGTATCTCGAGATCACCTATAAAAACATGGCGGCCTACGCAGGGGACCTCGGCGATCAAGCCGTCTCGTTTGAAGCGGTGACCGAAAAGGTGATCTGCAATCGTGCGTGTCAGGACCAGGCCAGAGTGCACAGGAATGAGATCAGAAAAGTTCTGGGCACTGAAGTGACTCGTGAGCTCGTCTTCAGGCGATGACTTTGCGGCGCCCGGCGCAAGGACAAGCGAGAATGTTCGGCCGCTTGACGACCGGGTCAGTTCTCTGACTAAGGTCAGAGAAATGAAGCGAGCCGAGGTACAGCGCGTGCGGTCGTTCAATCGCCTGGTCGCGGAGCGGATCGGGGCTCTCGGCGACGAGTTCCTCGGGCGGGGCCGGCCCATGGGAGAGTCGCGGACGCTCTGGGAGATCGGGCCGGGGGGCGCCGAAGTGCGCGAGCTGCGCGTCCGGCTCGGCCTCGACTCTGGGTACGCCAGCCGCGTCCTCCGCTCCTTGAGCCGCCAGGGGCTGATCCGCATCGCTGCCAGCGCCTCCGACCGGCGGGTCCGCTGGGCGCGGTTGACCACGGCGGGCCGGGCCGAGCGGGCCGACCTCGATCGGCGCTCCGACGAGGTGGCCTGGAGCTGCCTCGAGCCTCTCCCGCCCAGGTTGCGCGTCAAGCTGGTGGCCACCATGGCCGAAGTCGAGCGCCTCCTCCGCGCGTCGCTGGTGAGAGTGGCCGCGGAGGACCCCACCTCTCCCGCCGCACGGTGGTGCATCCGGCAATACTTCTCCGAGCTGGACGCGCGCTTCCGCGCTGGCTTCGATCCAGCGCGAAGCATCTCGGCCGACGCGCGCGAACTGACGGCTCCCACCGGTGCCTTGCTCGTGGCGCGCTTGAGGCAGCAGCCCATCGGCTGTGGGGCGCTCAAGTTCCATCGCGGCGCGCCGGCGGAGCTGAAGCGGATGTGGGTGGCGCCGGAGTACCGCGGGCTCGGCCTGGGCCGTCGGCTCCTCCTGGAATTGGAGCGGCACGCCCGGCGGGCCGGCGCGCGGGCAGTGCGGCTCGAGACGAACCGTGCGCTGAAGGAAGCGATCCAGCTCTATCGCCGCAGCGGCTATCGCGAGGTGACCGCCTTCAACGACGAGCCGTATGCGCACCACTGGTTCGAAAAGCGTCTGCGATGACTGTCGCCCTGGCAAGGTTGGATTCAGACACAAGTGCGATTCGCACCAGCAGCAATCAGCGGCTGGCGCGATCGAGTTAGAAGGCTTTGATGGCCATCCAGATCATCGGGCGCAGCAGCTCTCACTTCACCCGGGTCACCCGGATCTTCGCCCTCGAGCTCGGAGTCGAGCATGAGCTGCTGCCGGTCTTCGAGATCACCGCAACCGACTCGGGAGTGTTCGCGGGAAATCCGGCGCTGAAGATCCCGACCCTCAACCGCAGCGGTACCCTGCTGTTCGGCGCCGAGAACATCTGCCGCGCCCTCGCCGAGCTCTCTCCCGGTCGCAAACGTATCGTCTGGCCCGAACAACTCACCTCCGACCTGTCGCGCAACGCGCATGAGCTGCTTTGGCACTCGATGAACGCGCAGGTACAGCTCGCGATCGGCACCATCGTGGCGAAGCTGCCCGCCGACAACGTCTTCTTCGTGAAGATTCGCGCCGGCTTCGAAGGAGCGTTGCGCTGGCTCGAGGCGAACCTCGACTCGGCACTCGCGGCGATGCCGGCCGGCCGCGACCTCAGCCTGTTCGAGACCGCGCTCTTCTGCCTGGTCGAGCACCTGTCGTTTCGCAGCACAATCAGCACTGAGCCCTACCCGAAGCTCAAGGCCTACGCTGGCCAGTTTGGCGAGCGCGACTCGGCCCGGCGCACCCCCTACCGCTTCGACGCTCCTCCGGCGTGAGCGTCGGTGTGACCTCCGCGTTTCGCGCATCCCGGTGGGTCGATAGGTTGACCCGCATACGGAAATCGGGATGCAGAAGCGCAAGCTCGGCAGGAGTGGGCTCGAAGTCTCGTCCATCGGCTATGGAGCGATGGGCCTGAACGCGAACCTCGGCCCTGCGGCCGACCGCAAGGACGCCATCGCCATCATCCGCGCCGCCGTGGAGCGCGGCGTGACGCTGTTCGACACCGCCGAGGCGCCTCGAGACCGACGCCATCGACATCCTGTACCAGCACCGCGTCGATCCATCTGAACCCATCGAGGACGTCGCGGGCGCGGTGAAGGAGTTGATCGAGCAGGGCAAGGTGGCACTTCGGCCTGTCGGAGGCGGCCGCGCAGACCATCCGGCGCGCCCACGCCGTCCAGCCGGTGACGGCCGTGCAGAGTGAGCATTCGCTCTGGACGCGCGACCCGGAGCACAATGGCGTCCTCGGTGCGTGCGGGGAGTTGGGAATCGGATTCGTCCCGTTCAGCCCCCTCGGGTCGGGCTTCCTGACGGGGAAGATCGATACCTCCATCACGTTCCACGCGGGCGACTTCCGCAACCGCGTGCCGACACGCCGAGGGCGCCATCGAGAAGAAGCGCGGCGCGGGAAAGGTTGTGCGAGACTGCAGCAGCGGAGGTCCTGATGGCGCGCGTGACCGGGATCGGCGGCGTCTTCTTCAAGTCGACGGCGGACCACGCACGGCTCGCTGCCTGGTATCGCGACAACCTCGGCCTGCCGCTCGAGCCGTGGGGTGGCGCCATCTTGCGCTGGCACGAAGACGAGGCGGAGGATCGGGGCCTCACCGTCTGGCACGTCGCCGAGCGCGAGACGAAGTGGTTCGACCCGAGCCCGGCGAGCTTCATGATCAATTACCGCGTCGACGATCTCGGGGGAATGCTCGCGCAGCTCGAGAAGAACGGCATCGCCATCGTCAAGGGGCCCGAGCAGGACGAGAACGGCAAGTTCGCCTGGATCCTGGATCCCGACGGCAACAAGGTCGAGCTGTGGGAGCCGATTCGCCGGGACGCGAAGAAGGAGCAGCCGTAGCAGGCGAGCCTTCGGTGACCTTTCGAGCCGGAGACTTTGGAGAGCCCGGATTGCGGCGACCGCGAGGACTTGTTCGCCGGATGACACTGCGGCCGCTTTCGCAGATGCGCAGATTCGTGCGCGGGGGCGGACATGGGGCGAGCGCCTTCTCGGTCACCGTCTCGGTCAGCGTCGCCATCCTCAGCTTCGTCAGCGATCCCTCCGTTCCGGCCATCAGCAATCCCGTTACCGTGCACACCGAGTGGCCCGCAGGATCGGCCTGGCAGGAGGGCGAGCCGCTCCCCGACGGTTTCACAAAAGCTGCGGTGGCCTTTGCCGGGCACCTCTTCGCCGCGGGCCCCATCGGCATCTACTCCTCGGCGATCGACGCCGGAGGCCGGCCAGGGCCGTGGGCGAAGGTCGCCGACTCGCCCACGCCCTCCGCCGGCGTCACCGCGGTCGCCCTGCGCGCTCGCGACGCGGTCCGCGCCTTCCTCTACGTGACCAGCAGCTTCCCGAGCTTCTCCGAGACCTCGGGCGACGTCTGGGTCATCGAGGTGAAAGCGGACGGCTCGGCCGGCGCGGCCGTGCCGGTGACCTCGCTCTCTCCGGGCCGATACGGCACCTCGCTCGCGGTCGTCGGGCCGCACCTCTATGCCTTGGGTGGCGAGTGGTGGTCGGGCGGCTCGTACACAGGCTTTGGCACCGGGCTGGACTACGTCGACGTCGCGGAGATCGGCGCGGACGGCAGCCTTGGCTCCTGGCGCCGGACGACGCCGCTTCCCCGGCCTGGCTCCTGGGTGGCGATGGCGCGCGGATCGCGCCTGTACGCCCTCAGGCCCCACGGCTTCGGCGCCGACGCGGTACTGGCGGAGGTGGCCGCCGACGGGAGCGTGGGCCCCTGGCGCCGCGCGAGCGCGCAGCCCGACCGGCCCTTCGCGAGCGGCGGCTGGACGGCGGCGCTGCAGGGCGACTTCCTCTACCTTGCCGGAGGGCCATTGCCGCCCGGGTCGACGCAGGTTGCGGTGGGCCGGATCGGACCGGACGGCGACCTGGTCTCCTGGGAGGAGAACCCCGCCGACGCGTTCAACGGGCCGAGAGGCTTTCCCGCGCTCGCCAGCGACGGCCGGCACGTGTTCCTGCTCGGCGGCGGGTTCCAGGACTCGCAGTTCGCACGGCCCGATCCGGCCACGGGTCACCTTGCGCCGGGCACGCCGACCTCCGCGCCCTCGGCTCCGTTGCGGGTCCGGGCTGCGGCCGGCGACGCGAGCGCGACGGTCTCCTGGGATCCTCCGGCGCATCCCTCGGGAGTCACTGGCTACACCATCACGGGCGGCTCGATGACGAGCGCCGACCCGGCGGTGCAGGTCGAGGCGCCGGCCGGGGCGACCTCGGCGCTCGTCACCGGGCTGAAGAACGGCCAGAGCTATCTCTTCGCGGTTGCAGTGAACACCGCTGCGGGCGCGGGGCCCGGCTCCGGGCCCACCGGCGAGGTCATCCCTTCCGCCTCGCGCCGCTGGCGTTCGATCCGCCCGCCCGGCCTGCAATTGCGCGACTCGACCGTTGTGGGGAGCCAGTTCCTCGGCGCCGGCTTCGCGGTGGGCTATGCGGCCGCGCCGCTCGCGCCCGACGGCGATCTGCGCATGCTCGTCGGCCCCGGGTACCAGGGAGAGGTCCGGCGCCAGTGGGCCCAGGCCTGGCGCGCCACCGGTCCGCACTCGGCGTGCGCCTACCAGATCAGCGGCCTGAACAACGACGGCGAGATGAGCTGCTTCGGCGACGACGACTTCAGCGGGCGCGTCCTGGGCGGAGGGAGATTCGACTTCCCGGCGGAGCGCCTCGACGGCGCGGGCGCCATCGCCGGCTCGTCCATCTACCTCATTGGCGGCTTCGCATGGGTGGGCGATACGCGGGTACCCCAGGCGGACGTCTGGGTGGCGACGCTCGGCTCCGACGGCCTGCCCGGCGCCTTCGTCAAGACGGCGGCGCTGCCAGAGGCGGCGAGCGGCCTCGACGCCAAAGCGAGCGGCAGCGATCTCTACGTCGCAACCGACGGCGTGCTCCTGCACGCCCGCGCCGGCGCGGACGGCCAGCTGACGGCGTGGGCACCCGCGGCCCCGCCGCTCTCCGCCGCGACCGGCCGCGCGCGGCTGTCAGTCCGCGGCGGCCTGCTCTACCTTGCCGGCCAGGATGGCACCTTCGCGGTGGGCCGCACCGGCGGCGGCGGCGAGGTCGCAAGCTGGGAGATCGACCCCGCCGAGTCGCTGCAGCCCCCCGTCTCCGATCTCTTTCTCGGCGATGGGCGCCTGTACGCGAACACGGCGAGCGGTCTCGTCGTTGCCGGCATCGACGCGGCCACGGGGCACCTCATGAGCTTCCGCTAGGGCATCGGTGCACGGACCGTGGACGCTGCGAGGCTCTGGCCGGGCCGCCCGCAGGCCGGCGCAGGCGGCATTTGCCGGGCGGGCGCAAAGCCTGCGCGGTCATGCCATCGCCCGCGCTCCGCGATCCTTCGCCACAGCGCCGGCGATGGACAGGCGAGGGCATCGCCGTTCTATAGAACGCCCGTGCGGCGGCAATACGCAGAGGAGCAGCGGCGGCAGTTCGGTCGCCGTACGGTGGCAGTGCTTCCGGTGCATTACCCGAAAGAACTGCTCACCGCGCACGGCCTGCTGGCGCTGGAGCTGTGGGGGCCGCCCGGGCCGCCGCGGGGAACCGATGCGGGCCGCCTGCAGAGCTACGTGTGCGCGGTGGCGCGAAATGCGCTCGCCTTCCTCGCCTCCGGGCGGGCGGCGGTGGCCGATGCCGTGCTTTTCCCCCACACCTGCGACTCGCTCCAGGGGCTCGCGACGCTCGCGCCCGATTTCGGCGGCTGGGAGAAGAAGACCTTCGTGTTCCAGCACCCGCGGGGCGCCGGCCGGAGCGTGGCCCGGAGGTTCCTCGAAGCGGAGCTGCGCAGCCTCTCGGGCGAGCTGGAACGCTGGACGGGCCAACCCCTCACGCCCGAGCGGTTGGCGTGGGCGGTGCGACTCCACCACGACGTCGACCAGGCGCGCTTCGCGCTCCTCGACGGACGCAGCCGGCTGCCGCTCACGGACCTGGAGCTGTACGCGCTCCTTCGCCGTGGAGAATGGCTCTGGCCCGAGGAGCACCTTGTCGAGCTGAAGGAAGCCCTGGCGAAGCTTGCGCCGGCGAGCGCCCAGGGCGGCGTACCGCTCCTCGTCACCGGGTACGTGCCGGAGCCGTCCGGCCTTCTTGCGGCGCTCGGAAGCGCCGGGCTCTACATCGCGGCAGACGATTACGCTGCGGTGGGCCGGCGGATCTCGCGCGCCCCGATCGGGGCCGATCCCTGGGCGGCGCTGATCGATCGCTACTGCGCGCGGCCGCCCTGTCCGACCAGCGCCTCCGATCAGCCCGACCGGATGCGCTACCTCGAGGCGCTGTTCGAGCGCAGCGGCGCGCGAGGCGTGCTCGTTCACGTGCAGAAGTTCTGCGAGCCGGAGCTGTTCGACGTGCCCGCCATCCGCCGCGCCTTCGCGGCCCGCGGCGCGCCGCTGCTCCTGCTCGAAGGCGAGCTGGAAGGCGAGCTTTCCGGACAGGCGGTGACCCGCATCGAGGCCTTTGCCGAGATGCTGCGCTCGAAGGTGAAGGCCGCATGATCCCGCGCCGCGTCCAGTACGAGGCGATGAGCCGCGCCGTCGGTCCCTTCCTGCTCAAGCTGGAGGAGTGGCGGAAGGCGCTCAAGCCCCGTCCCGCCACCGGGCGGGGCCCGTTCGGCCCGCCGCTCGAATGCACGGCGAAGCTGAAGGAGCTGATGAAGCTCCATTACCTCGCGGGCCGCTATGCAGACGGAGCGGTGCCGGTGGCCTGGGTCACGAGCGGCTTTCCGGTGGAAGTCCTTCGCCCTCTGGGGTTCCATTGCGTCTATCCCGAGAACCACGCCGCCATGTGCAGCGTGACGCGGATGGTGCCGGAGCTGTCCGACGCCGTGGAGCAGCAGGGCTACTCGCGCGACCTGTGCAGCTATGCGCGGACCGACCTGGGCAGCGTGGTCCTGGGCAAGACGCCCGCGGGCCGGCTCCCCAGGCCCGACCTGCTCGCCTGCTGCACGAACATCTGCCAGACGGTCCTCTACTGGTATCGCGCGCTGGCCGCGCATTTCCAGGTGCCCCTGGTGCTGATCGATACGCCGTATGTCTATGGCGAGGCGAAGCCGCACCACGTCACCTACGTGCGCGAGCAGCTCGAAGAGCTGGTGCGCGTCGCGGAAAAGGTCTCCGGCCGGCGCGTCGACCCGGAGGACCTGCATCGGGTCACGCTCCTCTCGAAGGAGGGTTCGCGGCTCTGGGGCGAGTGCCTGGCCCAGAGCAGGAACCGGCCCGCGCCCTGGACGGGATTCGACGGCTTCTTCCACATGGGGCCCATCGTCGCGCTGCGCGGCAACGAGGAGTGCAATGCCTATTACCGAATGCTCCTCGACGAATTGAAGGACCGGGTCGAGCGCGGAATCGGCGGAATCGCGAACGAGAAGCACCGGCTCCTCTGGGACAACCTGCCCATCTGGTTCGCGGTCCGGCCGCTCTCCACGCTGCTCGCCGAGCGCGGCTTCAACTTTGCCTGCACCAGCTACACCAACGCCTGGGCGGAAGCAGGCGTGCGCGTCGACGCCGAGGATCCCTACGGCTCGGCCGCGGCCGCGTATACCCACATCATCCTCAACCAGGACCTCAAGAACCGGCTCGGCATCCTGCGCCGGCTGGCGCAGGAGTACGCCTGCGACGGCGCCGTGTTGCACAGCGATCGCTCCTGCAAGCCATACTCGATCGGCCAGGTCGACCTGGGCGAGAGGCTGGCGAGGGAGCTGGGCATCCGCGTGCTGCTCCTGGAAGCGGACCACGGCGACCCGCGCGCGTGGGCGCAGGAGCCCGGCGAGAACCGCCTGGCTGCCTTCATGGAGTCGTTCGGGTGAGCGGCGCGGCCGCGATCGGCATCGACGCCGGCAGTACGACCTGCAAGCTGGTGGCGCTCGACGCCGGCGGAGCGGTGATCGGCCGCAGGCTGGAAGCGGCGAGTCCGCGCGTCGATCAGCAGGCGGCGAGGCTCCTCGAATCCATGCGCGCCGAGCTGGGCGGCACACCCGCCGTGGGCGCCACGGGCTACGGGCGAAAGCGCGTCGCGGCCGGGCTGCAGCTCACCGAGATCACCTGCCATGCCCGCGGCGCGTTCGCGCAGGCCCGGCGGGGAGGGCTCCTCGTCGACATGGGCGGGCAGGACACCAAGGTGATCCGCGTCGGTGGCAAGGGCGAGGTGCTCGACTTCGGGATGAACGACAAGTGCGCCGCGGGCACCGGCCGCTTCCTCGAGGTGATCCTGCAGCGGCTCGGCCTCGGCTATTCCGAGGCGGCGGAGCAGGCCGCCAGGGCGGATCGGGCCGTGCCCATCTCCAGCACCTGCACCGTGTTCGCCGAGAGCGAAGTGATCTCCCTGGTCGCGAGCGGCGAGCCGCTGGAGGGCATCGTCAAGGGAATCCATGCCGCCCTCGCCGCTCGCGTGGCGGCGCTGGCGCGGACGCGCGTGGCGGACGAGGTCTGGATGAGCGGCGGAGTGGCGCTCAACGCGGCGATGGTGAAGGCGCTGGCGGAGGCGCTGGGCCGCCCGCTGCGCGTGCTCGCCGATCCGCAATTCGTCGGCGCGGTGGGGGCGGCGCTGTCGGTGCTCTAGTAGCGCACGCCCAGCTCGAGCGTTCCGCCGTGGGCGTGGTAGCTCTGGTACTTCGCCCCGACCGCCGTGAACGCATAGCTCGCCTCGACGAACGTCTTCCTGGACAGGCGCTGGTTCAACACGACCGTTCCGGTATGCGCGATCCTCGCCGACCGGTACGCCACGAGGTCAGCGCCGAAGGTGCTCACGCCGCGTCCGACGCTGCCCCCGGGTCCGATTCCCCTGCCGCGGCCCGCTGCGTCGAGGGAAGTGCCGCCGGTGGTGGCCGCATAGAACACGTCCTCGCCGAAATCGATCGCGTATCCCGTGTACAGCGACGAGCCAGGCCAGAGCGCCAGATCGATTCCGGCCTTGCCGCGCCCCGAATCCCAGGCGAAGGCGCTGTCGCTCGCCGCCCTGTGCGTGTAACCGGCGCCGGCGAGGGCAGCGATTCGTCGATGGAGCCGCAGGCGCAGCGTCGCGGTCGCGCCGCCATCCCACCCGTTGCGCGTGGCGTCTCCGTAGAAGCGCAGGCCGGCGAAGGGAGCGAGCCGCAGCCGCAATCGCGAGCCGATGAAACGGGACCAGGCCAACGTCAGCGAAGGGCGGTGGAGATCGAGGTCGTGGAGCGAGGGAAAGACCTCCGCCGAGTAGCCGATCTCGGCCGAGAGCTCGTCGTCGTCGGACGGATCGAGCGCAGCGCCGGCGTGGATGCGGGCGGTCAACGAGCCCGCGTCCACCACCGGCGTTGCGCCCGCGCCACCCGAGACGTTCGAGTCGGCGGCGCCGCCGGCAGCGACCTCCAGCCAGCCGGCGGCGACGAGCGCGAGCGCGACGGCGATCACCGCCGCGGCCCTCCGCGCGATCCGGCCCGCCCGGCCTCGTTCAGGCGGCTGCGATCGCGCCCTCTGTCCTGGAACCGGTCGAGGCGAGCCTCGACCGCGGTCCGCACGCCGTTCGCGTCGATGGCCGCAGGGCCGCCGGCCCGCGCACGCTCGCGGACCTGGTCACGAACCGCGGCCTGGACCATGTTCCGCGCCTGGACCGCGGATGCGCCCTTGTCCATGGCCGTGTTCATCGAGCGCACGCACTGCGCGAGGCACTCGCCCTTGCAGCCGGCGCGGGCCGCGTCGCGCACGGTGGCCCGAAGCGGCCCGGGATCCGCTCCATGCGCTCCGTAGCGACTCAACTCGGGCGCAATCGCGTCCAGATCGGCCGCGGGGATGCCGTCCTTCTGGAGACCGTCGAGAATGCGCTGCCGGAGGTGGTCGGGATCGCGCGTCTGGTCCTGCAGCCGATCGCGATCCCTCGCCTGGTCCTTGTCGGCCGCAAAACCTGCCGGCGCCGTGAAGATGATCGCTCCCAGCATTGCTGCCCATGCCATTCCATTGGTCATGATTGCTTCCTCCTTCACCGGCGAGACACGGATTTCGAGCGGGCGGTTGTGTGGCGGTTCGCCGCTGGCTTCCCGGTGGCGGCCCAGGTGAGCCGTGGCGACGACGAGGCGGCTCGTGGACGGCCCCGCGCTGCTCTGGTAGGAGCGCCCGGTGCTTCCATTTTCCGAGTACGCCCGCCACGACGGTCTCGGTCTCGCCGGCCTCGTGCGCAAGGGCGAGGTCTCGCCGGCCGGTCTGGTCGAGGCGGCCATCGCGCGCATCGAGGCGGTGAACGGCAAGATCAACGCGGTGGTCCAGCGCAGCTTCGAGCGCGCGCGCCGGCTCGCCAGGGGCCCGCTCGGCGACGGCCCGTTCCGGGGCGTGCCCTTCCTGATCAAGGATCTCTACGTCTTCGAGGAAGGCCTCGCGACCACCCATGGCTGCCGGTACTTCGTGGGCGCCGTCTCCGACCACGACTCGGAGCTTGTCCTTCGCCACAAGCGGGCCGGGCTCGTCATCCTGGGGAAGACCGCCACGCCCGAGCTGGGCATCCTGCCGTATACCGAAACGCCGCTCTACGGCGCCACGCGAAATCCCTGGGACCTGGACCGCACTTCCGGCGGCTCGAGCGGCGGCTCGGCGGCGGCGGTCGCGGCCGGCGTGGTCCCGATCGCCCACGGCAGCGACGGCGGCGGATCAATCCGCATCCCCGCCTCGTGCTGCGGGCTCTTCGGGCTCAAGCCATCGCGCGGCCGCACTCCCTTCGGCCCTGATTTCGCCGAGGGCTGGCACGGGCTCTCCGAGGAGCACTGCGTCACCCGCAGCGTGCGCGACAGCGCCGCGCTGCTCGACGCGACCGCCGGCCCCGACCTCGGCGCTCCCCACGCCGCGCCTGCGCCCGAGCGGCCCTGGCTGGAAGAGGTCTCGCGCGAACCGGGCAGGCTGCGCATCGGCTTCACGGCGCGCTCGCTCTTCGGCAGGGCGGTGCATCCGGAGTGCGTCGTGGCGGTGGAGGGCGCTGCGAGGCTGTGCGAGCGGCTGGGGCACGCGGTGGAGGAGGCCGCCCCGGCCATCGACGCGCGCGCCGCGCGGCAGGCGTTCCTCGTCATCGCCTCGGCCGAGACCGCGGCTGCCATCGCCGAGGCCTCGCGCGTGCTGGGGAAGAAGCCCTCGCACAGGGACTTCGAGCCTGGCACCTGGTTCTTCGCCCAGGCCGGGCGCGCCCACAGCGCCGCCGATCTCGCCGCCGCGGTGCACTGGAAGCACGCGCTGGGCCGCCAGGTCGCGCGCTGGTTCGAGCGCTACGACGTCCTGCTCACGCCCACGCTGGCGAGCCCGCCCATCCGCATCGGCGAGCTTGCGCCGAGGCCGGCGGAGCTGGCGGCGCTGGCGGCGCTGCGGATGGCGCGATCGCGCCGCGCGGTGCGCCTTGCCCTGCGGCGGCTGGCCGAGCGCGCCTTCGAGTTCGCGGCGTTCACGCCGATCGCCAACCTGGCGGGCGTCCCGGCGATGAGCGTTCCCTTGCACTGGACCGCGCTGGGTCTTCCCGTCGGCGTGCAGTTCGTGACCCGCGCGAACGGCGAGGCGATCCTCTTCCGGCTCGCGGCCCAGCTCGAGACGGCGCAGCCGTGGTTCGATCGGCGCCCGCCGCCCTGATTCACGCCGTCTTCACCCGCGCCGCGCGCTCCAGCCCCAGCTCGCCCACCGCCATGTCGCGCATGCGGAACTTCTGCACCTTCCCCGTGACCGTCATGGGGAATCCGTCGACGAACTTCCAGTAGCGCGGGATCTTGTAGGTGGCGACCTTCCCCCGGCAGAAGGCGTCGAGCCCCGCCCCGGTGACCTCGGCTCCGGGCTTGAGCTTGACCCAGGCCATCACCTCCTCGCCGTACTTCTCGCTCGGCACGCCGATCACCTGCACGTCGCTGACCGCAGGGTGCGTGTAGAGGAACTCCTCGATCTCGCGCGGATAGATGTTCTCGCCGCCGCGGATGATCATGTCCTTGATGCGGCCGACGATGTTCAGGTAGCCGTCCTCGTCCATGGTGGCGAGGTCGCCGGTGTGCATCCAGCCGGCGGCATCGATGGCGCCCCTGGTCGCGGCCTCGTTGTTCCAGTAGCCGAGCATGACGCTGTAGCCGCGGGTGCACAGCTCGCCGGGCACTCCCCGCGGCACCGTGGCGCCGCTCTCGGGGTGGATGACCTTGACCTCGACGTGCGGGTGCACCCGGCCCACCGTCGCGACGCGCTTCTCGATCGGGTCGTCGACCGCGCTCTGGGTGGAGACGGGCGAGGTCTCGGTCATGCCGTAGCAGATGGTCACCTCGGGCATGTGCAGGACCGACTGCACCTTGCGCATCACCTCCACCGGACAGGGCGAGCCGGCCATGATCCCGGTGCGCAGCGAGGTGACGTCGAACTCCTTGAAGCGCGGATGATCGAGCACCGCGATGAACATGGTGGGGACGCCGTAGAGGGCGGTGCAGCGCTCCGCCTGGACGGTCTCGAGCACCGCCAGCGGGTCGAAGGCCTCCCCGGGCACGACCATGCAGGCGCCGTGGGTGGTGCAGGCGAGGTTCGCGAGGACCATGCCGAAGCAGTGGTAGAAGGGCACCGGGATGCAGACGCGGTCCCGGTCGGAGTAGCGCAGCGCCTCGCCGATGAAGTAGCCGTTGTTGAGGATGTTGTCGTGCGAGAGCGTGGCGCCCTTGGGGAAGCCGGTGGTGCCCGAGGTGTACTGGATGTTGATGGCGTCGTCGGGGTCGAGCGACGCCTCGCGCTGCAGGAGCTGCGGCTCGCCCACCTTGCTGGCGTCGGCGAGCAACCGGTCCCATCCATCCTCGAGCTGGAGGGTCTCGCGAAGCTGCGGGCAGCGGCCGCGCACCTCCTGCACCATGCCGTGGAAGTCCGAGGCGCGGAAGGCGCGCGCGTAGACGAGGAGCGAGGTCCCCGACTGCTGCAGCACGTACTCCAGCTCGGTGGTCTTGTAGGCGGGATTGACGTTGACGAGGATGGCGCCGATCTGCGCGGTCGCGTACTGCATCACCACCCACTCGTAGCGGTTGGGCGCCCAGATGCCGACCCGGTCGCCCTTCGCGACGCCGCGGGCGATGAGGCCGCGCGCGGCCAGGCGCACTTGATCGAGCAGTTCCCCCCAGGTGAAGCGCTTCCCCTGCGAGCGGACGATCAGCGCCGGCTTCGACGAGGAGCGCTCGACGGTGCGCCGGAGGTTCTCCGGGATGGTCTCGCCGAGAAGGGCGACGGGGCTTGCGCCATGAGCGTACGACCGCGCGGGCATGAAGGGCCTCCTCCGGATGGGCGGGGGAGACTACCGCCGTCGGGGCGGTCGGCGCAGCGGCATCGGATCGCACGGTTGGGGAGCGGGCAGGCGGAGACTGGCCTGCCCCCGCGCTCGCAAACGCCCATCTCCTCACCGGGCAGCGGGGACCTGCTGCTGCGCCGGTATCGGGCCTGCGGCGCGGCCTCCGCCCTGGACGATGCGGTTGCGCACGAAATCGATGTGCTGGCGCAGCACGTAGACCTGGTCGGCGAACGACCCGGGCAGCTTGACGGTGATGACGCGCCTCTCGATCTCGTCGAGCCGCCGGAGCAGGTCCGCCCGCTGGTCCGCCGTCGTCTGTCCGAACGCCACCCGCTCCAGCGCCATCAGCTCGCCGTAGCGCTTGTAGATCCGGCCGCTGATGCGCCAGCGATAGAGCAGGGGAACGATGCGGACGCCGGGGATGAGCAGCACGGCGATGGGCAAGAGCAGCACCAGGGCGCGATCGACCAGGCTCGCCACCCAGAACGGCAGGTGCTTGTAGGCGAACGTCTTGCCCGACTTGTAGTAACGGAGGGCGTCGTCGCTCACCCGGTACTCGTGCTCGAGCGGCGCCGGGAAGGTGCCGGCCGGCTGCAACAGGGTGGCGCGCCCGTGCACTTCGCGGGCGGCTTCGATCAGCACGTCGGAGAGCGCCGGATGCAGGTCGGTGCGCGCGAGAAGCTCGACGGTCGGCGCGACCATGGTGAGCGTCTCGGCGGGAGAGTTCCTTCCCAGATCGATCGATCCCGGCGGCAACTCGATCTTGTTGAGGAACCGGAACCGGCGCACGTAGCCGTCGCCCTGGACGAAGTCGAAGAGACGGATGCCCTCGCTGTGGACGAGCTCGCGCATGGTCTCGCGCGTCGCCGAATCGCCCATCACGAAGATGGCGTCGGCCCGTCCCTGGAGGAGGGCGTCCTCCGCGGCCTTGCCCTCGAGGTCGAGCAGCCTGGCCCGTCCGGCATCGATCTCGTTGGCCTTGAGGAGCGTCTCCGCGAGCACCCGCGTCCCGCTGCCCTCGCGGCCGATGCCGATCCGCTTGCCCTGCAGCTCGGAGAGGAAACGGATGGGTTGCCGCGCGCGGTAGAACACCAGCACGGGGACGTAGAAGACGCTGCCGAGCGACATCAGCCTGCCCGGATCGCCCTGGCTGGACAGCCCGCCCTGGACGAGTCCGATGTCGACCTGGAACTTCGGATCGCTCAGCCGCTTGAGGTTCTCCAGCGAGCCCTGGGAAGGGAGCACCTTCAGGGTGACCCCCTGGCGGGCGAGGATTTCGCGATACCGCTCGGCGGAGACCTGGAAGGTGCTGCCCGCGACCCCGCTGGTCATGACCAGGGTGCGGGGCGGCGCCGGGCGGACGTAGTGGAACGCGATCCAGAACGCCGCGATCACGGCCACCAGGAACGGCCCGAAGGTCAGCGCGGCATCGCGCCAGTAGATCCTCGAAGCCCTGGGACCGCGGAGGCCGGCCATCGGTCCCGCCTTTTCTCCCGCTGGGCCGGTTCGCGCAAGTCCGCTCGCGGCCGCCCCGGTGCCGTGACCTGACCTGGGGCCGATTGCCGCACCGGAGCGGCGCAGCATTCAGCCGCGGCGCCGGGAAGCCGTAACGACATCGCGTCATTCGATAATGAATGACGCGGCGAGCAGATCAATGGATGACGCAGGCGGCCGATCGGCGACGTTGCGTCGCATTGACCGTCCCGTGTCGCGCTGGTAGCCGGCAGGAGTTTTCATTTCCCGACATTTCCGCACCTCAACGCCTTCTCCGGGGTTCTCCATGCCGCTGTCGATCCGACGTTGCGTCGTGCTGCTCGTGACCCTCTTCTCCGCTTCGGCCATCGCGCAGGAGGTCCCGATCTCCGCGGACGAGTCGGCGCACGCCTGGCTCGTGGAGCTGTCCAACGCGCCCACCATCGAGGGCACCAGCCTTTCCACGGTGCGCAACGAGAAGAACGCCTTCCGCGCCGCCGCCCGGCAGGCGGGAATCCGCTTCAGCGAGAGATTCGCGTTCGACACGCTCTTCAACGGCGTCTCCATCAATGCCGACCGCGGGCAGGTGGCGGCGCTGCAGCGGATCGCCGGGGTGAAGGCGATCTGGCCGGTGGTCAGCGTCAGCGTCCCGCCGGCCGCGGCGATCTCCGAGCCGGACCTGATCAGCGCGCTCTCGATGACCGGCGCCGACGTGGCGCACTCGAGCCTCGGGCTCACCGGCAAGGGCATCAAGGTCGCCATCGTCGATACCGGTATCGACTACAACCATCCCGACCTGGGCGGCTGCTTCGGCCCGGGCTGCCGCGTGGCGGTCGGCTACGACTTCGTCGGCGACGCCTACGACTCCTCCTCCCCGGATCCGGCGGCGCAGGTCCCGCATCCCGACAACGACCCGATGGACTGCGCCGGACACGGCACGCACGTCACCGGCATCGTCGGCGCCAGCGGCGTGGTCACCGGCGTGGCCCCGGGCGTCACCTTCGGCGCCTATCGCGTCTTCGGCTGCACCGGCACCACCGAGTCCGACGTGATGATCGCCGCGATGGAGCGCGCGCTCGCCGACGGCATGCAGGTGCTGAACATGAGCATCGGCTCGTCGTTCACCTGGCCGCAGTATCCCACCGCGGTGGCGGCGAACCGCCTCGTCAACCACGGCGTGGTGGTGGTGGCCTCGATCGGCAACAGCGGCGCGAACGGCCTCTACTCCGGCGGCGCGCCCGGCGTGGGCGAGAAGGTGATCGGCGTCGCCTCCTTCGACAACACCTTCATCAACGGCCTCAACTCGTTCACCGTCTCGACCGACGCAGGGCGGCTGTTCGGGTACTTCAACGGCTCGGGCTCGCCCATCGCGCCTCTCTCCGGGTCGGCCCCGCTGTCGCGCACGGGCACCAAGGCGAGCGGCGCCGATGCCTGCAACCCGCTTCCCGCCGGGAGCCTGAACGGCACCGTCGCGCTGGTCCGCCGCGGCACCTGCGGCTTCGCGGTCAAGGTGGCGAATGCGCAGGCGGCCGGAGCGGCCGGCGTGGTCCTCTACAACAACCAGAACACCGGCCTGCTCACCCCGGCGGTCACTCCTCCCACGCCGACCATCCCGGTGGTCTTCATCACCCAGGCCGACGGCAACTTCCTCGACGATCGCCTCGCGGCCGGCGCCGTCACCTTGAGCTGGACCGATCAGCTCACCAGCTCTGCGAACACGCTCACCGCGGGCCTGATCTCCTCGTTCAGCTCGTACGGAATGGCGCCGGACCTCTCGCTCAAGCCCGACATCGGCGCGCCGGGCGGGTTCATCCGCTCGACCTATCCGCTGGCCCTGGGCGGGTACGCGAACCTGAGCGGCACCTCGATGTCCTCGCCGCACGTGGCGGGAGCGGCCGCGCTCTTCCTCGAGGCGCATCCCCGGACCAACGCGCAGGACGTGCGCGGCTTCCTGCAGAACAGCGCCTCTCCCAAGGCATGGTTCGGCAATCCCGGCCTCGGCTTCCTCGACAACGTCCACCGGCAGGGCGCGGGCATGCTCCGCATCGACCGGGCCGTTCTGGCAACCACGGCCGCCACGCCGGGCAAGCTCTCGCTCGGCGAGAGCCAGGCGGGTCCGGCGACCCGCACCATCACGCTGACCAACTCCGGCTCGAGCGACGTGGTCTTCACCCCCAGCTTCACGCCGGCGCTGGCCACCGGACCGAACACGTTCACGCCCTCGTTCTTCGTCGGCAACGCGGACGTGCAGTTCAGCGCGGCGTCGGTGGCCGTCCCGGCGGGCGGAAGCGCGACCGTGTCGGCGACCATCGCCGCGCCGCCCAGCGCCGCGCTCGGCGACAGGAGCCTCTACGGCGGCTACCTGGTCTTCACCCCGGATGACGGCAGCCAGACGCTGCGCGTGCCCTTCGCCGGCTTCAAGGGCGACTACCAGTCGATCCAGGTGCTGGCGCCCACCGCGAACGGGTTCCCCTGGCTCGCGCGCGCGGTGGGAGCGAGCTTCGTCAAGGAGAGCGCCGGCGCCACCTTCGACCTCGCCGCCGGCGACTTCCCCACCGTGCTCGCCCACCTCGATCACCAGTCGCGCATCTTCCAGATGGAGGTGTTCGACGCGGTAACGGGCCGCGCCTGGCACCGCGCCTTCCGCGACGACTACGAGGTCCGCAACTCCACCGCCACCGGCTTCTTCGCCCTGGCGTGGGACGGCACGACCGGCATCGGCGCCAAGAACGGCTTCAAGACCGTGACCGTTCCCGCGGGGCAGTACGTCCTCAAGCTCTCGGTCCTCAAGGCGCTCGGCGACGAGAACAACCCGGCGGACTGGGAAACCTGGACCTCGCCGGCCTTCAACATCACGCGCTAGCCGCTGCCCGCCGCCAGCGGACTTTGCGGCGAGACATGCGCGGGCGTGACGCTGGGTGTCTCCGTGGATGCGGAGACACCCTCCCGCCGCAGCCGGACCGCGCCAGGAAGGTTTACTGCTCCGCGACGAAGGTGACGCCGTCGAAGAAGAGGGCCCCGTCCACCGACATGCCGCCCTCCATCTTCACCGCCACGTCGCCGGTGGAAAAGACCACGCAGAGGGCCGGGCGGGCGTCGTACATTCCCAGATAGGTGCTGGTGTAGATGTGGACCCAGCGCGTGCTGGCGGGTCGCATTCCCGCCGGCAGGGTGAAGACGGTCACCAGCTTGGTCGGCGGCATGGGAGAGGGAGGCGAGTACATCGGGTCCGGAGAGATCGCTCCGCGGAGGTAGACGACACCGGTGCCGGGCAGGCCGCCGGGATCGGCGATCTCGACCGGAATCTTGCAGGCGCCGAAGTGGTAACGGGCGTAGAGATGCGGCTTGAGCGTCGGGACGATGAACGACATGGAGGCCCCCGAATGCGGCGCAAACGGTGCGCGTGCGTCATTCATTAGATTAAATGCCCGATGCGACGGCCGCCGCAGGCCGGCGCCGGCGGCGGCGAAATGCCGCCCCGTCCACTTCCCCGCGGCGAAGAGGTAGCATGCGGGCGCGCGGCGCCTGTCCCACCCCGCCGCGCAGGGGCGCTCCCGGCATGGGTCGCGTCCCTCTCGCGAAAGGAGCCCCGAAGATGAGAGCGCCGCGAATCCTTGCCCTTGCCGCCGTGACCGCAGCAGCGTGCGCGCATGCGCCTCCGCCTCCGCCCCCCGAAGCGCCGCCGCCCACGCAGCAGGCCGCACCGGCACCCGCGGCTCCTCCGCCTGCTGCTCCGGAGCCCGCGCCGGCCCCGGCGCCACAGCCGCTGCCGCAACAGGTCAGCATCTACTTCGAGTTCGACAGCTCCACCCTCTCGGCCGACTCGCGCTCGCGCCTGCAGTCGTTCTACGGCGAGGTCCGCGACCGCTCCGACGTGCGGGTGCGCATCGAAGGAAACTGCGACGAGCGCGGCACCTCGGAATACAACCTGGCCCTGGGCCAGCGCCGCGCCGACGCGGCGAAGAAGTACCTCCAGGACCTTGGTCTGGATTCGTCCCGCATCACCGCCATCAGCAACGGCGAGGAGAAGCCGCGCGATCCCGGACACAAGGAGAGCGCCTGGCGGGAGAACCGGCGCGACGATCTGATCCCCGGCACCGGCGCGTCCGCATCCAGCGCGCGCTGAAGCGCCTGGGCTAAGGTGTCGCGGCTGCCGGAGCCCTTCTCGATCCTGATCGCGGACGAGGTCCTCGACGACCTGCGCGCCCGCATCCTGCGGACGCGCTGGCCGGACCAGGTGCCCGGCATCGGCTGGGAGCAGGGCGTCGAGCTTTCCTGCCTGCGGCGGATGCTGGCTGCATGGGCGGACGGATTCGACTGGCGCGCGCAGGAGCGCAAGCTCAACGCCTTCGCCCAGTTCCGCATGGAGATCGAGGGCGTGGCCATCCATTTCGTGCACGAGCGCGCGCGCCGCGGCGCCGGCGTGCCGCTCGTCCTCACGCACGGCTGGCCCAGCGCCTTCATCGAGTACCTGCCGCTCGTGCCGCTGCTCACCGATCCGCAGGCGCACGGAATCGACGGACCTGCCTTCGATCTGGTGCTGCCCTCGCTGCCGGGATACGGCTTCTCCCGGCGGCCGCCCCGCGCCGGGGTGAACTACCGCGTCACCGCCGGGCTCTGGCACGCGCTGATGAAGGCGCTGGGCTATCGCCGCTACGGCGCCGGAGGCGGAGACTTCTGCGCGGGAGTCGCCACGCTGCTTGCGCTCGACCACCCGGACGCGGTCATCGGCGTGCACCTGACCAACCTGGAGATCCCGCCGTACACCGGGCCCGGCTCGCGCGCGCTCTCGGCGGCGGAGGAGGCGTACCTCGCGCAGAGGCGCCGCTGGACGGAGGAGGAGCGCGGGTATGGCGCCATCCAGTCCACCCGGCCACAGACGCTGGGCTACGCATTGAACGACTCCCCTGCGGGCCTGGCCGCCTGGGTCCTGGAGAAGTGGCGCTCCTGGACCGACAGCAAGGGCGACCTGGAAGCGCGCTTTCCCCGCGACTTCCTGCTTTCGCTGTTGACCCTCTACTGGGCCACGCAGAGCATCACGCCGTCGATGCGCGACTATCACGACAACCGCTGGCGCGGCGTCGCGCTGCGCCCGGACGACGTCGTGCGGGCTCCCACGGCGGTGGCGGTGTTCGCCAACGAGTTCGCCGCCGAAGGCGTTCCGCCGCGAGAGTGGGCCGAGCGCCTCTACGCGGTGCGCAGGTGGACGCCGATGCCCCGCGGCGGGCATTTCGCCCCTGTGGAAGAGCCGGAGCTGGTGGCGCGCGATGTCGCGGCCTTCTTCGCCGGGCTGTGAGCCGGCCGCACGGGCGGGCGCGCGGCTGCCTCTCGACGGCGGCGCCTGGGCGGATTATTGCAGCGGATGGCAAATCCCTTGGAAAGGGAGATCGAAAAGGCGCTGCGCAAGGGCCGCGAGCCGGAGTCATGGAAGCGGCCTGGACAGAAGCGTGAGAACCTGACCGACCAGGGAGGCGTGACCGGCCAGGGGCCGGTGGGTGGGTCCGGCAAGCCGCCGGGCGGCGCCGGGATGAACCGTCCCGGCCATCCGCGCTGACCGGCACGTCGCGCCCGCCGGCGGCGTCAGTGCCCTGCCGCGGACCTGGACGCGGCTTCCCAGGCTGCGTGCACCCTGCGGATGGCGTCGAGCTGGCTCTTCGGCACCTGGAAGTCGTGCACGCGGTCGCCCTGGAGCCGCACCTTCACCGCCTTCGCCGAGAGCAGGGCGGCGAGCAGGTCGGGGTGCTCGGTGGAGATCTCCACCTCGCAGGTTTCGGAGACGCCGGACTTCGCCTTCTCGCGCCTCCACGAGCAACCGCGAAGCCCGCGGCGCGCCTCGGTGAGCACGAAGCTCGCACCGTCCATGGCCAGCGTCGCGATCTCCGGGTCGATGGAGCGCTTCCCCGCGTGGGAGATCGTCAGCCGCAGGGGGCCGTAGCCGCTCGAGAACCGGGCGAAGGAGCAGGACAGGCTGTCGGCCGCGTTGCTGCGCGCCTGGGCGCGGTCGCGAAACCAGGTCACGCCCTGGATCTCGTCGCGGGTCTGGACCATCGAGACGAGCGGATCGGGCGCGGCGGCAAGCAGCGCAAGCAGGAGCACCATCGGCCCAGTCTACACGCGAGGAGCGATCGATGGACTCTCGATGCTGATCGGCAAGTGGCCCGGGCCTCCGTGACTGGCGCGGCGCGAACGATTTGCGGCGGCGAATCGCGACCTGCGCAGATTGCGCAGCCGCGGGCCGCGAGACCTCTGCGTAAATCCACTTGCGCCCGATGTGTCGAGCCGCCGGGTCGCCGCATCGCGGCGGGTATCGATCGTGCTTGCCCGCTCGGGAAAAGGAGGGCGTGCGATGAGGAACCTGAGGCTGCATTCCCTGGTGGTGGCATCCCTGCTGGCGGCCTGCGCCGGCCGCGACGCTGACGTGGCGGTGCAGGACATCGCCAAAGGCCAGCCGGCGGCAGGCGAGACGAATCCGGGCCGCGCCGTCGGGCAGAACGCGACCGTGATGACCCGCAACCTGTACCTCGGCGCCGATCTCGCGCCTGCCATCGGCGCGGCGAGCCTTCCCGCGTTCGTGGCCGGCACCGGCCTGGTCGTGCGGCAGGTGACCGCCACCAGCTTCCCCACCCGCGCGAAGGGCCTGGCCGCCGAAATCCTCGCCGCCGAGCCGGACCTGGTCGGCCTGCAGGAAGTGGCGCTCTGGCGCACCGGCCCGGCGTCGATTGCGCCGCTGCTCGGCGCCCCCAAGACCGCGTCGACGGTCCGCTACGACTATCTCCAGCTCCTGCTGGGCCAGCTCAACGCCGGCCGCGAGCGCTACCGGCCGGTGGTGATCGAGGAGGAGTTCGACTTCGAGGCTCCCGCGGACGAGAACGGCATTCCCGGCGACGGGCCGGCGCCCATCGTCGATGCCGAGCTGAACGTGCGGCTCACCATGCGCGACGTGATCCTCGAGCGCGTCGGCAACGGCGTCCACACCTCGAATCCGCAGTCCGGGCACTTCCAGACGCTGCTGTCGTTACCGGTGCTGGGCAGCCCGCTTCCGGTGACGCGCGGCTGGACGGCCGTCGATGCGCGCGTGCGCGGCGGAGCAGCCTTCCGCTTCGTCAACACGCACCTGGAGTCGTTCGATCCGCGCGTGCTCCATCCCAGCATCCGCGCGCTGCAGGCCATGGAGCTCGCCGCCGCGGGCGGGCCCGCCACCGGCGAGCTGCCGGTGGTGCTGGTGGGCGACCTGAACTCCGATGACGACACGGTGGTGCCCGACGATCAGCAGGCGTATCGGGCGCTGCTCGATGCCGGGTTCGTGGAGCGCAGCACCAACAATCCGCTCAGCTGCTGCATCGAGTCCTCCTTCGATCTGACCGGCGGAAGCGCCGCGGAGTTCGACCACCAGGTCGACCACATCCTGACCAACGCGCCCGCGATCGTGCGGCTGGTGTCGTCGTTCGTGACCGGCCGGACCATGGTCAACGGGTTCTGGGATTCGGATCACGCGGGGGTCGTCAGCGAGCTGCACATCCGCTGAATGCGGCCGCTGTGCAATCGGCCGGCGGCGCGGTAGCTTCCCCGCGTGCCGCCCCGCGCCTCCGGCCCGATTGCCGCCGCCATCCAGCCGAGGCAGCGCATCCGCGCGCTTGCGCGCTGGCTGGGCTCCGCGGCCGTCCTCGGCGCGTGCGGCTACTACCTGGCCACCCGCACCGATCGGCAGGCGCTCGCGCTCGCGCTGCGGCAGGCGGACTACCGGCTCGTGCTCTTGATGACGATTGGCCACCTTGCCGTCGTCATCCCGATCAAGGCGTGGCGCTGGCAGCGCGTGCTCGCGCCGGTGCGCAGGCTCCCGCTGCGGCGGCTCTACGGCTACTGCCTCGCCGGCTGCGCCGTCTCCAACCTGGTTCCCGCCCGCGCCGGGCACGCGGCGCGCGTCTTGCTCCTGCGCCGCGACGGCGTTCCCCTGGCGGCGGGGGCAGGGACCATCCTGCTCGAGGAGATCTACAACGTCCTGGTCCTCGCCGCGCTGGCCCTGCCGCTCCCCTGGGTGTTGCCGCTGCCCGCCCGCGTCACCGGAACGCTGCGCCTGGTGGCCGTGGGAGCGGCGCTCGGCGTGGTCGCGTCGTTCTGGCTGGCGGGCGCGGGGGGTGCGAGACCGGCCGGTCTTCTGCGCCGCCTGTCGGAGGGGCTCGCCATGCTCTCCGATCTGCGGTCGGCGGCGATGGTGCTCGCCCAGTCGTTCGCCATGTGGCTCTTCGACATCGGGCAGATCCTGGTGGCGATGCTGGCGGTGGGGCTCCTGCCCGACTTCTTCGCCGCGGCCCTGGTGCTGCTCTTCGTCAACCTGGTCAACGCCGTGCCCGCCACCCCCGGACAGGTGGGCCTCTTCGAGGCGGGCGCCGCCGCCGCGCTGGTGTTCGCGGGGGCCAGTCCCGAGCGGGGAATCGCGGTGGGTGTGCTGTACCACATGATGCAGTTGATTCCCGAGACCGTGCTCGGCTCGCTGGTCCTCGCCCGCAACGCGCTGGGCCGGCGCGAGCTGCAGGCCCTGGCCGCGCCGGTGCCGGAGGTGCCCACGGAAGGAGGTTGAGCCCGCGATGAGCTCGCAGGACGTCGTCCAGCTGGGGCTTCGGACGGGAGACGCGGCCGACGTGCCGCTCTCCGCAGGGGAATGGCTGCGCTATGGCCCCTTCCTCGCGCACCTGGTGATCATCCGCCGCTGCAATCTTTCCTGCGGCTACTGCAACGAATACGACGATCACTCGCCGCCGGTGCCCTACGAGGTCCTCGAGCGGCGCCTGCGCAAGCTGCGCGCGCTGCGCACCTGGATGCTCTGCATGACCGGAGGCGAGCCGACGCTGCACCCGGATCTGCCGCGGCTGGTGCGCCGCGCCACCGAGCTGGGTTTCCGCCGCCGCCAGATCATCACCAACGGCTATCGGCTGACCCGCAGGCTGGTGGAGGCGCTGAACGACGCCGGCCTCTCCGACCTGCAGATCAGCGTCGATGGCGTCAAGCGCAACCCGACCACCGTCAAGGTGCTCGATCCGCTGCGCGGCAGGCTGCGCACGCTCGCGCGCACGGCGCGGTTCAAGGTGGTGGTCAGCGCCGTGATCGGAAGCGCTCCTCCGGCGGAGGCGCTGGAGGTGGTGCGCTTCGCCCGCGCCGAGGGGCTGACGCCGCGGATCATCCTGCTCCACGACGGCTCCGGCCGCCTGCAACTGTCCGGGGAGGACCGCGCCGCCTACCGCGAGGTGAAGCAGATGCTCGGGCGCGCGGGCAGGGAGTCGGGCGACTACCGCCAGCGCCTGCTCGACCAGGGCGCGGCGCCGTTCCGCTGCCGCTCCGGCGCGCGCTACCTCTACGTGGACGAGCACGGGCAGGTGCACTGGTGCAGCCAGACCATTCCGATGTTCACGAAGGACCTGCTGTCCTATTCGCTCGACGATCTCAGGCAGCAGTTCCATGCCCAGAAGCCGTGCAGCGCCGGCTGCACCGTGGGCTGCGCGCGCACCGCTTCTTCCTACGAGGAATGGCGCGGGCAAGGGCAATGATCGGAGCACCTTCCCAAAGCGGATCGCGAAGAGGGATGATGACCCATTCGATCTTCGCGGAGGGGCGTCATGCGCAGGATTCCGAGACGTACCGTGCTCGGCTTCGGCCTCGGTCTCGCGGCGGGCCGCGCTCTCGGGCAGGGTGGAAAGCCGGAGCCGATCTTCAAGCCGGAGAGCGGAGCGTCGCTGCGGCTGTTGCGCTGGTCCGGCTTCGTCAAGTCCGACGAGGAGCTGTGGAACGCCAACACCAAGAAGTTCACCGATGCGACGGGAGTGCCGGTCAGCGTCGAGTACATCACCTGGGAGGACGTGCGGCCCAAGGCGGCGCTCGCGGCCAACCTCGGAACCGGCCCCGACATCATCATGGGCTGGTACGACGACCCGCACATCTACCCGCAGAAGCTGGTCGACGTGACCGACGTGGCCGAGGGCCTGGGCAAGCAGTTCGGCGGCTGGTACG
>DASSQZ010000272.1:0-27363 GCA_035702105.1 Myxococcales bacterium
GCGGCGGCGGTGTAGGCGTCGTCGGGGATGGGGTCCCAGCCGCCGAAGACGAGCTGGTCGAGCTTCGCCAGCGGCACGAAGTCCTTGATCATCGCCCAGCGCTTCTCGCTGCGCTTGCCCAGGCGGATGTGGGCCATCTGCGTGAGCGATCCGATGGGCTTGCCCAGCCCCGCCTTGACCGCCTCGACGCCGGCGATGAACGTGGTGGCCACGGCGCCCATGCCGGGCAAGAGCACGGCGAGCTTGCCCTGGGCAGGAGCGACCTTCGACTTGAACTGATCCATCCGAGAGCTCCAGTGCTTCCCCGCCAGTCTGGCGCGGCTGCGGCGCGCACCATAAGGGCGCGCCAGAGGGGTGTAAAGCGGTTTTCCACAGGACTGGTGCATCCTGCCCGCGGCCACGGCATGATGCGCGCATGGCGAAGAAAAGGCTGCTGCCGATCGACGTCGGGTACCAGGCTTTCGCAAAGGGCGCCGAGGAAGAGTTCGGGGCGGTGCGGCAGGTGCGGCCCCAGGAGCTGGTCGTCTACATCGAGGACGCGGGCGACACGGCCATTCCCATGTCGGCGGTGCTCGACGTGGTGGAGGGCAAGGTGATCGTCGACGTGCAGCGGCTGCCCGAGGGAGTGCAGCAGGCCATCGCCAAGGCGCACAGGGACGAGGACTATCCCTAGGCTCAGCGAATCGCCTGGGCAATCGCCTTGCCCATCTCCCCGGTGCTGGCCTTGCCGCCCATGTCGCGCGTCTTCGGTCCCTCGCGCACCACCGTCTCGATGGCTCGCACCACCGCATCGGCCGCGTCCTTGTGGCCGAGGTGCTCCAGCATCATCGCTCCCGACCAGATCTGACCGACCGGGTTGGCGATGCCCTGGCCGGCGATGTCCGGCGCGGAGCCGTGCACCGGCTCGAACATCGAGGGGTACTCGCGCTCGGGATTGAGGTTCGCCGAAGGCGCGATGCCGATGGTGCCGGTCGCGCCGGGGCCCAGGTCGGAGAGGATGTCGCCGAAGAGGTTCGACCCCACCACCACGTCGAACCGGTCGGGCCGCTGCACGAAATGGGCGCAGAGGATGTCGATGTGGAACTGGTCCACGCGCACGTCCGGGTACTGCGCCGCCATGGCCCGCACCCGCTCGTCCCAGTAGGGCATGGTGATGGAGATGCCGTTCGACTTGGTCGCCGAGGTGAGGTGCTTCTTCGGACGCGACCGCGCCAGCTCGAAGGCGTAGCGGAGGATGCGGTCGACGCCGCGCCGGGTGAAGACCGTCTCCTGGATCACCGTCTCGTTCTCGGTGCCCTCGAAGATGCGGCCGCCGATGGACGAGTACTCGCCCTCGGTGTTCTCGCGGATGACCCAGAAGTCGATGTCGCCCGGCTTGCGGTCGCGCAAGGGAGAAGGGACGCCTTCCATCAGCCGCACCGGCCGCACGTTGGCGTACTGCTGGAACTCGCGGCGGATGGGGATGAGCAGCCCCCAGAGCGAGACGTGGTCGGGCACGCCGGGGAAGCCCACCGCGCCCAGGTAGATGGCCTCGTGGCTGCGGATCCGGGCGAGGCCGTCCTCGGGCATCATGCGCCCGTGCTTCTGGTAGTACGCGCAGCTCCAGGGATAGGGGTCCCAGGCCAGCTCGAACCCGTACTTCGCCGCCGCCGCCTCGAGCACGCGCATGCCCTCGGGCACCACCTCGTTGCCGATTCCGTCGCCGGGAATGACCGCAATGCGATGCCGCACTGTCATGGGATGACCTCGAGCAGCGGGCGCAGCGACCGCTCTTCCGCGAGCGGGCGCGGCGAGCTTGCGGGGAGCGCAAGGCCGCGGCGATTGTGCCAGAAGACGTCCATTCCGGCACCCGATGCGCCTGCGACGTCTCCCGGCGAGCCGGCCACGAACAGCGTCCTGCCGGGTGCGGTTCCCAGCGCGTCCAGCGCCGCGCGATAGGTGCGCGGGTCCGGCTTGTAGAAGCCGGCGCGCTCCGCGGTGGTGACCGCGGCGAAGGGCACGCCCACGAGGGCGGCAGCGCGCCGTCCCAGGATCTCCGAGCAGTTGGTGACGACGCCGAGGCGCACCCGCTTGCCGAGAGCGCCGAGCACCTCGCGCGCCTCGGGCCAGGGCGAAAGCTCGTCCCAGCGCTGCACGAGCGCCTCCGCTACCGTCTCGGGCAAGCCCACGTCGCGGGCGGAGTCGCGCGCGATCTGCGCGTAGTCGACGTAGGCGCCGGTGGCGTAGGCGTGGCGCAGGTAGGCCTTGCGCCAGGAGAGGCCCATCTCCTCGCTGCCGGCGATGGCATTGAAGAGCGACCAGGAGTCGAGCAGGGCGGTGAGCAGATCGAAGAGGGCGGCGTCGTAGCGTGGCATCAGGCGTGGGGCTGGGTGACGACGACCAGGGTTCCTGCGGAGACGCCGTACTTCTCCAGCGCGCCCACCTCGGCGATGACCTGCCGTCCGGTGCGGGCGCCGCGGAGCAGCTCCGCATAGGCGCGGAGCACCTGCTCCGTCTCGGCCGCGCCCTCCCGCACCAGCTCCACCCGGAAGCGGCGCACGCCCGCGGCGAGCAGCTGCGGCAGGCAGGCGGCGGCGCTCTGCGCCCGGGCATTGAAGACGGTGTTGCGGCAGCCCACGTCGACGATGACGGGGTGCGAAAGGCCGGCGGCGTCGCGAAGCTGGAGCAGGTGCTTCTCGCAGGGCCTGCCGCAGTCGTGGAAGTCGCGCCCGTTCGAGAGCAGGTGCGAGTAGACGCAGTGCTCGTTGTGGAAGAGCGGCAGGTGCTGGTGGAGGGTGACCTCCAGTCGGCCCGCGGGCACGCCGGCGCAGAGATCGAGGAGCTGCGCCAGGTCCAGGTCGTACGCCGGAGTCAAGGTCGCGAGGCCCAGGCCGAGCAGCGTGCGGGCGGTCAGCGCGTTGGTGGCGTTGAGCGAGAAGTCGCCGTGCACCGACTCCGCGTGCGGATTCTTGCGGAAGTGCTCCACCGCTCCCAGGTGGCGGGCGAGGATGCCGTGGGGGCGCAGCCGCTCGAAGCGGCGGTCGTAGCCCTCTTCGCCCGGCTTCTGCACGCGAGGGGTGGCCACCACGACGCGCGCTCCGGCCGCGCGCACCTTCTCCACCGCGACGCCCAGGCCGGTCAGCTCCATGAAGTCGAGCTGCACCTCGTCGAAGCCCAGGCGCAGCGCCACCTCCACCTGCTCCAGCGTGCGCAGCAGGGGAATGAGCCTGGGAACCGCCGGCGCCGGCGCCGGGACCGGGGGGGCGGCCACGCTGTCCGCGGCGATTCCCCCGGCGGCGACCTCGCGGGCCGGCCTCGGCGGCGCAGTCGCAGCCAGGGCGGAGGTGATCTCCCGGCGTATGCGCTTGAGCTCGGAGGGAGGCAGCGCCAGCGCCCCCTCCAGATCGAGCTGGAGCCGGCGCAGCTCGAAGGGCGTCTCGCCGAAGGCGCAGAGCTTCTCGCGCAGGAGCCCCTCGTGGAGTGGTTTGCCCTGCGCGGCCTGCAGCGGCATCAGGCTCGCTGCGCGCACGGAGCGGCCGAGATCGTCCCGGGCCTCGACCACGAGCGGCGTGCCCGCGGCACCGCGCACCGCGAGCGAAACGCCGACCTTGCGCTCCTGCGCGGCGATCCGCTTCATCTTCCGGGTCAGCTCGGCGTCCTTCGCCTTCCAGACCACGTCGCCCACCTTCACCAGCCGCAGGTCGAGCGTGCCCTGGTCGGGGCCGCCGAAGACCAGCTTGACGAGGCCGTCGGGCAGCAGGTCGCAGGCGTGGAGCCCGCCGCGCGGCTCGTCGTCTTCGGGCTTGCCCTGATCGAAGAGGATGCGGTCGCCGGCCTTCAGCTCCGGCGCATCGGGCTCCGCGCGGACCAGCACGTGCCGCGCGCGCGCGTGCACTTCCTCGACGCGGCCGACGAGCACGCCGCGATGTCCCGGATAGAGGCCGTGGACCAATTCCTGGTGATCGGACCCGCCGAGGAACCCGTGCGAGAAGCCGCGGGAGAAGCTGTAGCGCAGCTCCTCCTCGTCCTGCCGGGTGAGCGGCGAGGGGCGCCGTTCCCGCGCGGCGTCGAGCGCGCGCCGGTACTTGTCCACCACGTTGGCGACGTACTCGGGCCCCTTCATGCGGCCCTCGATCTTGAAGCACGACACGCCGGCCGCGAGGAGCTCGGGCAACAGGTCGTACGCCGCGAGGTCCTTGGGGCTGAGCAGGTACTTGAGCGCATCGTCGCCCCGGGCCGTCTCGCGGCGGCCGTCCACCACCAGCTCGTAGGGCAGCCTGCAGCTCTGCGCGCACTGGCCGCGGTTGGCGCTGCGGTGCTGCAGCGCCTCGCTGGTCAGGCACTGCCCGCTCCAGCTCACGCAGAGCGCGCCGTGGACGAAGCACTCGAGCTCCAGGTCCGTCCCGGCGGCGAAGCGGGCAATCTCCTCGAGCGACAGCTCGCGAGGCAGCACCACCCGGGTGACGCCGAGCGACCTGGCGATCTCCGCAGCCTCGGGCGAGCTGACCGTCATCTGGGTGGAGGCGTGCAGCGCGAGCCCGGGACAGACCTGTCGGGCAAGGCGGGCCACTCCGAGATCCTGCACGAGGATGGCGTCCGCCCCGGCGCGCGCGATGGCGGCGAGCGCCTCCTCCGCGACGGGAAGCTCGCTGTCGAAGACCAGCGTGTTGAAGGTGACGAACCCCTGCACGCCCTTTCCGTGCAGGAAGTCGAAGATGCGGGGCAGGTCGGCGGCGGCGAAGTTGTCGGCGCGTGCGCGCGCGTTGAAGCCGCCGCGCAGGCCGAAGTAGACCGCATCGGCGCCTGCGGCCACCGCCGCCCGGAGGCTCTCCTCGTCCCCGGCGGGCGCGAGCAATTCCGGCTTGTCGAGCATCCTGGCCATGAGGGGGTGCGTCTTGTAACGCCCCCGGGTGTCACAAAACAGCCGAATTGACAACCGGCGGTCCGGGCGTGCGCCCGGTTGCCTGCCCGGGGGCGTTTCTTTCCGCCCCGCGAGAGGGGAGCGCCCGGCGCATCGTCGAGGTCGTGGTTATCGTTTTTTCCAGGCGAAAAGGACGGTGACGATGGCCGACGGCACCAAGCAGAGCGAAGGAACCCTGACCTGTGGGGTCTGCCGGAAGACCGGTCAGTTCACGGCGCCGGTCTCCGTCATCCTGGTCTTCGCTCCCGCCCTGGCCAAGCCGTACCCGCTGATCCCCGCCGAGGACTACCGCGTCTGCGGCTCCTGCGACGCCATCTTCACGCTGGTCAACCGCGCCGTGGAGGCGCACCCCACCACCCGCGCTGCCGGCCCCTGGACCCGCGCCATCGTGGTGTTCTCGGACGGACACGGCGTGGACGTGAAGGCGAAACGGCAGGGCCAGCAGATGGCGCTCGCGTAGGCTGCCGGGCCCCAGCGGCCTTCGGGGGGAGCCTGCATCAGTAAGCACGGAACGTTGGTTCCCCTCACGACCTCACTCGAGGAGGTCCTTCCGGATGTCGTGCCCGTTCAGGGCGTAGAGCTGCTGGTTCGAGAACCAGCCAAACCACGGCCCCAACCCGCCCTGATTACCGGTGTCGAACGTCTCCACGTACCGGCGGAAGTTCTTTTCCGAGAGCGTCGACCAGACCCCATATGCGAAATGGAGCCCTCCGCTGCCCAGGATGGGAATCGGCAAGATGCAGCGCACGAAGTAATGCTGTCCCTCGAGAACGCAAAAATCCTCCGAGAGGAAATGAGAGGACGCGGTGGCGTTTCCGTTCTCCACCTTGTCTTCTCCGCCGGGCCACGGCGCGGGTCTTCCGCACGCGAGATCGATCAATCCGGCGTGCCGGACCCCGCAGCCCGAGCAGGTCCACTCCCGATCCTTCAAGCGTCGCCATCTCGCGTCGTCGTCGAGCGAGAAATCGTCCGGCATCGCCCCGATGGTACCCGATCGGGGGACGCGCAGCGCCTCGTGTCGGATCTATACCCTCGCCAGCTCCGTCCGCTCCAGCAGGTACTCCAGCCACAGCGCGGAGAGCTTTTCCTGGAGCGAGTTGCCGCGCAGCCGCATGCGCAGATGCTCCCAGTCCATCACGTCCATGGGCTGGTCCTGGTCGAAGCAGGAGAAGACGAAGCTCTCCTTGCCCGTGGCCGGGTCGCGGTGCTTGCAGAGGCACTGCGCGCAGATCTCCTTCATCATGCATTGCATCGGCGAGTTGATCGACGCGATGCCCACGTGGTCCGGCGGCAAGAGCGACTTGAGCTCGGCGTGCCGGGCGCGCGCCACCGCCGCCATCATGCGGTCGGAGCCGATGGCGATGATGCGGCGGACGTTGGTGAAGGGGACCGGCGGCTCGCCCAGCGCGCCGGTGGCGTAGGCCACCATCGCCTCGACCATGTTGCCGGAGAAGGCGCGGTCTTGTGGTCTGCGCGGCTGCGGGGGCTTCGAGCCCTTGTCCACCGACCAGACCACCACGTCGGTGGCCTCCTCGATCTCGTCGCGCTTGAAGATGTCCTGGGCGTGCTTGTAGCCGGCGAAGTAGACGACCCGGCAGCCGTTGTCGCGCAGCGCGCGGGAGATGGAGAAGAGCACCGCGTTTCCCAGGCCGCCGCCGCAGAGCACCACGTCCTCGCCGCGGGGAATGGTTGAGGGAGCGCCGGTGGGGCCCATCACCACCACCGGCTCGCCCGGCCTGAGCGCCGCCACCAGGCGCGAGGAGGAGCCCATCTCCAGTACGATGAGCGAGAGAAGGCCGCGCTCGCGATCGACCCACGCGCCGGTGAGCGCCAGGCCCTCCATGGTCAGCCTGGTTCCCTCCACCTCGGCCGCGAGCGACTCGTAGTTCTGCAGCCGGTAGAACTGACCGGGCTGGAAGCCGCGCGCTGCCGCCGGCGCATGGATCACCACCTCGACGATGGTGGGCGTGAGCCGCTTCACCTCGTGGACACGCGCCGCCAGATCCTCGCGCAGGCGCGCCGAGAGCCGGTCCCAGGCCGGCTGCGCGCTGCCGTCGGCACGCGAGAGCTGCCGGGTGAAGAGCGCGCAGATGTGCGGGTAGCCGTCCTTCGCCGAGGCCATGGCCTTGACCACGCTCCCCGCGTACACGGGATGGTTGTCGCCGAAGAAGCTCACCAGCCGCCCGCCGCTCGCGTAGCTGGTGAAGAAGCCCACCTCTCCGGTCAGGTCCTCGCTCACCTCCGCCGGAACCAGCTTGCCTTCCTGCAGCCGGAAGCAGCGGAAGGAGGCGTGCTCCGGGTCCAGCTCGAAGTGCCCCGGCGCTTCCTTCTCCACCGTGACGTTGGGGCTGGTGCCCGCGGCCACGCACACCGTCCGCGCAGGCAGCGTCACCTCGCCGCCGCCGCGGGCGTTGAACTTCATCGCCTGCACCGCGCCGTACGCGTCCGGCACCGCCTCCACCGGCGAGAGCCCCTCGGCGAAGGTGATGCCCTCCTCGAGCGCCTTGATCACTTCCTCGTGGTTGAGGCGGTAGGCGGGAGAGTCGCCCAGCCCCTTGCGGTAGGCGATGGTGACGCCGCCCCAGGAGCCCACCAGTTGCGAGAAGTCCGGCGCCTCGCCCGCCGCCGCCGCGCGCTCCCGCTCCGCCCGCACGGCGCGGCCGTGCTCCAGCGCCTCGGCGTAGACGTGGCGCTCCTCGGGATCGAGCACGGAGAAGACCATCTCCTCGCCGCCGGAGGCGCAGAGCGTCTCGTGGCGGTCGAGCAGCTTCTCCACCTGCACCGGGTAGTAGGCGGCGAGCTCGGTGGCGGTGTCGATGGCGGTGAGGCCGCCGCCGATGACCAGCGCGGGCAGCCGGACTTGGAGATTCGCCAGCGAATTCCTCTTGAACGCGCCGGTGAGCTGCAGCGCCATGAGGAAGTCGCTGGCCTTGCGCACGCCGCGGATGAGGTTGTTCTTCAGGCCGATCAGGGTGGGCTTGCCGGCGCCCGCCGCGACCGCGACGTGGTCGAAGCCGTAGCGCTCGAAGGCGTCTTCCACGGTGATGGTGCCGCCGAAACGGGTGCCGCCGTGGAGCTGGAAGTGCGGCCTGCGGGCGAGGTTCAAGTGCAGCACGTCGAGGAACGACTTGTCCCAGCGCACGGTGATGCCGTACTCGGAGACGCCCCCGAATCCGGAGGTGATGCGCTGGTCGAGCGGCTTGCCAAAGGCCTCCTCGAACCGCTCCACCGGGCGCGAGAGCAGCGCCTCGGGCAAGGGCTCGATCTTGAGTCCGTCGATGCCGACCACGCCGAAGCCCTCGTTGAGCAGGTGGTGCGCGAGGGTGTAGCCGGCAGGGCCCATCCCGACCACCAGCGCGTTCACTCCCGAATAGGGGCGCGGATGCTGGCGGTGGAAGCGCAGCGGGTTCCAGCGCGTGAGCAGGCTCCAGATCTCGAAGCCGAAGCGCGCGCGCAGCACGTCGTCGAGCACCCGGGTCTCGATCTGCGGGATGTTGACCGGGTCCTGCTTCTGGTAGATGCAGGCCTTCATGCAGTCGTTGCAGATGCGGTGCCCGGTTCCCGGCGCCATGGGATTGTCGATGCAGACCAGGGCCAGGGCAGAGAGCGCGTCGCCTTCGCGCGCGGCGGCGTGCATCTCCGAGATGCGCTCCTCCAGCGGGCAGCCGGTGAGGGGAATGCCGAGCGGGTTCTTCCTGAAATGGGGAGAGTCCTTCTCCGGCAGCCCCCTCGAGCAGGAGTCCTTCTCCCGCTCGTGGCAGTAGATGCAGTAATCGATCTCGCTGCGCACCTCGCGAGCGCCCATGCGCGGGTCGGTGAGCCGGAACCCGTCGCGCCGGCGCTGGTGCTCCTCAGGGCCGGCGAGCAGGCCGGGCTGGTCCGCGCGCGGCCGCCGCAGCGGCACGAGCTGCTGGAAGTCGGTGGCGTGCGGCAGGCGCAACAGCGCCCAGGGCGGAGGGTGGGGCTGGAGGGAGAGCGCGTAGAGCCACCGGTCGAAGAGGCCGAGCAGCGGACCCGGTTCGAGCTCGATCGGCGCGGTGCCCGCACCGGCGAGACCGCGCTGCAGGCGCGTCCGGAGGGCCTGCCAGCCCGCCATCCCGTCCGACCCCGGTCGTGCGCGCTCCGCCTCGAGCAGGGCGTCGATCAGCTCCGCCAGCTCCAGCTCGGAATCCGCGGAGGGGCCCGGGCGGGCGGCGGCGAGCAGCGGCTGCACCTGCGCGTCGAGCGCGGCGAGCTCGTCCGCGTGCGGCCGCTGCCTTGCGCCCTTCCTGAACACCCGGCGCTGCACGAACTCCCGCTTGACCCGGAAGATGGGCGCGTCGCGGCCCGCGGCGGCGCGGAGGGCCTTGAAGTCGTCCTCCACGCCGAACAGCCGCGACACGAAGCGCGAAAGGTGCGCGCCCACCTGGAGCAGAAGCTCGCTCTCCTCCGCTCCGCGCAGCCGCGTGCCGCCGGCGCGGTGCGCATCGTAGCGGGAAAAGAGCGGGCCGTCGGCGGCGCGCAGCGACTCGTCGAACGCGGCGGTCAGGTCGGCGAGGCGCGCGGCGTCGTGGAGATCGGAGTAGCGGAAACCGGGGATCCCGAGCGGCAGGTCGGAAGAGGGCGGGTGTGCGAGCACGGCGTGTCGTTCCATCTGGGGGAGCGGATCCTGCCAGTCATCGCCGGTTGCCGCACGGGAAAGTTTCGCCGGACGCGGCAGCAGGTGGTCAGCCCGCGCACACCCCTCAGCGGGCGAGATGCGGGTCGGCGCGGGTGGCCGCGGCGATCTCGGTGACCGCCACGCGGTCGTGGGTGCGAAAGACGGCGTAGTCCTCGTGGTTCTCGGTCACCACGTCGGTCACCACGTCGATGAACCGCTCGCCGTCGCGCAGCAGGACCGCCACCGGACGGTGCATGAGCACCGCTTCCTCGAGCACGTCGATGAAGCTGCAGCGGCCCACCGCGTCCTGGCAGATGATGC
This sequence comes from Myxococcales bacterium, assembly GCA_035702105.1. Classification (GTDB taxonomy): domain Bacteria; phylum Myxococcota; class Myxococcia; order Myxococcales; family 40CM-4-68-19; genus 40CM-4-68-19. The sequence goes on from DASSQZ010000272.1 coordinate 9,861, forward strand.
TCACGGATTCGAAGATAACCCCGCGGCGGCGATGAGTCCGCCCGATCGCGATGGAGGGACCGTCAGCGCGGCTCCGGCGAGCGGTGCGCGCCGGCCCGCCGCGGCGCCGCCTTCCGGGTGCGCCGCTGGCAGTCGGGGCAGAGGCCTTCCGCCTGCACCCGGACGGCGCGCACCGCGAACCCCTGGGCGTCGCGCAGCCGCAGGCCGTCGAGGCCGCTGTCGTGCAGGTCGAGGATGCGGTGGCACTCCACGCAGACCAGGTGGTGGTGCGGCCGCCCGGCTCCCGTCCCGGGGAGCGCCGCCTCGTACCGCGCCTCCTCGTGCAGGGAGTTCACGTCCGCCACCGCCCCGATGGCCTTGAGCGCCTCCAGGTTCTTGTAGACGGTTGCGAGGGAGAGCGTGGGGATGCGCCTCTGGACGGCCTTGTGGAGCTGCTCGGCGCTCGGGTGCTCGCGCGAGCAGGCGAGCGCCTCGAAGATGGCCAGGCGCTGGTGCGTGACCGAAAGCCCGTGCTCGCGGCAGAAAGCGGCGAATCGCCCGCTCTGGATGGACCTGGCCTTCACGTCAGGTCCTGGCCAAGCGAGCGCCGGGCCGCTTCCGACAGCTCGACGCGATGGCGGTAGGCGGGATGATCGATGGCGAGAATGGCGGGTCCGCGAAGCAGCGCCTCCGCGTCGGGGACGGGAAAGCGGACGTACTGCACGGCGGAGACGCGCCCCGGCTCCTCGCGGTTGGGCTCCAGCTCCCCCCGGTGCCGCGCGCCGCCCACCTCCAGCCAGACGTGGTCGCGCAGCCCGAAGAGGCGGGCAAGCTGCGCCTTCACCTCGGCGTCGCCGCCGGTGAGCTCGATCATCAGCGTGGCCGAGAGCTCGCCCTTCCCCGGCAGCATGCTGTTGAAGCCTTCGAGCTCCTCGAGCACCTGCGCCGGATCGGCGATGCGCTCGATGCGGAGGATCTCCTGCACCTGGAACTTCACCGTCAGCCGATTCTCGAAGACGAAGGTCATCGAGGGGCCCACCTGGACGCGGCGCTCCTTCTTCGCCGCGATCACCTCCTTGCGGAACGCGTCGCGGACGCCTTCGTACACGGCGAGCGGCCAGAGATCCTTCGGGGTCAGGTGCTCCATCACTCAGGTCCTGCTCCGGGCAGGTCGCCCTCTTCGGGGTTGCCGGCGCGGGGCGAGCGCAGCGGCTCGCCCGACCAGGCGGCATCGAGGATGCGCACCGGATGATACGAAGGCCGCCCCGTCTTCTGCTTCAACTGCAGTCCCGCGAGCGGGCAGTCGCTGGAGACCACCTCGGGCTCCGCGCTCTCCACCCGCCGCGCCGCGCCTTCCGCCACCTTCAGGCTCTCGGCGAAGAACTCGCTCTTCATGCCCCAGGTGCCGTCCATTCCGCAGCAGCGGTCCACCAGGGTGACGTCGCCGCCCGCCCACTTGAGCAGGTCGCGCCCGCGGTAGCCGAAGTTCTGCACGCGGTTGTGGCAGGCCACGTGGTAGGCCACCCTCCCCACCGCGCCGGGAGGCGGCCTGGGAAGCTTCTTCGCCCGGGCGAGCTGGAGCACGAAATCGCTCAGGTCGGTGACGGCGGCGGCCACCTCGCGCGCCTCCGGCGTGGGGACGAGCTCGGGGTATTCGGTGCGAAGGGTGAGCGTGCAGGAGGGCCCCGGCGTCACGATGCGGGCGCCCGCCCGCACCGAGGGCAGCAGCGTCTCCACGTTTCGCCGCGCCAGCTCGCGGGCGCCCTCGAGATCGCCGCCGTCGAGCTTGGGCATCCCGCAGCAGACCTGTTCCGGACAGCTGACCGCGCAGCCGGCCCGCTCCAGCACGCTCACCGCCGCCTTGCCGATGGCCGGGTCGTTGTAGTTCACGTAGCAGGTGGCGAAGAGCACCACCGGCGTTTCGCCGCCCTGCACCGGCGCGCGGCGGCTCCACCAGGTGGCGAAGCTCTCCTCGGCGTACGCGGGGAGCTGCCGGCCCTTCGCGATGCCGACCGTCTTCTCCATCAGCGCGCGGTTCCACGAGCTGTGCGCCGCGGCGTTGGCGAGCGGCGCGATCCTCGTCATCAGGCCGCCCACCAGATCGGTGGCGCCGAGGAAGCGCTCGCGAAAGGCGATGCCGTCTCTCGCGGCGCCGATCATCTTCGCCCGCAGCATGAGCTTGGGGAAATCGACGGCGAACTCGTGCGGCGGCACGTAGGGGCACTTGGGGAAGCAGAGCTTGCACTCGTAGCAGAGCTCCACCACCCGGTGCCTGTCCTCGTCGGTGAGCAGGGCGACCGGGTTCTCGGTGGAGACGGTGACGTGCTTGAGCAGCTCTGCCGCCTCGTGCTCCTCCACCATCCTGCCGCCCTCGATGTGCTTGCCCTCGGCCTCCTCGCGGTGCGGATCGAGCGCGTCGATCCTGCGGAAGAGCACGTCGAAGGAAGGGCAGAGGTTGAAGCAGAGGCGGCAGCCGTTGCAGATCTCGAAGACGCGGTGCAGCTCGGATTCGAGGTGGGCCGCGTCCCGGAACCGCGGGTTGTCGTACGCCATCCCGTGGGGATCGGTGGACCAATCGGTCTGGTCGGCGATGGGGAGTCTCACGTGGTCCACCGGGGAGGGCGGGTGCGCTACCCTTCGGCCTTGACCTGCTGCAGGCCCTTGGCGAACCGGCCGGCGTGGGACTTCTCCGCCTTGGCCAGCGTCTCGAACCACTCGGCGATCTCGGCGAAGCCTTCCTCGCGCGCCTGCCGGGCGAAGCCGGGATACATCTGCGTGTACTCGTAGGTCTCGCCCGCAACCGCGGCCTTGAGGTTCTTCTCCGTGTCGCCGATGGGCTCGCCGGTGGCGGGATCGCCCACTTCCTGGAGGTATTCGAGGTGGCCGTGCGCGTGCCCGGTCTCGCCCTCGGCGGTGTCGCGGAAGAGGCCGGCGATGTCGGGACGGCCCTCCACGTCCGCCTGCTTGGCGAAGTAGAGGTAGCGGCGGTTCGCCTGGCTCTCGCCAGCGAAGGCGGCCTTGAGGTTCTCGTGCGTCTTGCTCGACCTGAGGTTTGCCATTGCGTGATCCCTCCTGCGGAAAAAGCGAGAATCCGGAGCGTTCGAGAATCATTCTCCAAAAAGGATTCGCCGCGTCAAGCCGATCCTGCGCGCAGGCGCGGCATGGCCCATCGCAGGCTCCCCGTCAAGCGGCCGGCCCATGCCTGTTTGTCGCAGGAGGCATCTGCCGTTACGCTGCCCGCGCTCATGACCGGTCCCGCACAGCGGCTCAAGATCGAGGCGCACGACGCCAGCCGCATCGAGTGGTCGATCTACATCCCCCTCCCGCGGGGCAGGGAGGTGAACGAGGCGGAGGTGTCGCTCAGCCTCGAGTTCCCCGAGAACGTCTACGTGCCCCACGACGGCTGGGAGCAGCTGCAGATCCTGGCGCGGCTCTCCAGCCCCGACGAGGAGGCGCCGCCAGGCCGCCCCCTCGACTCCGACGGCGTGCGCCGGGCGGCGCTGGGCGTCGCCCGCCGGCTGAAGCTCCTGCGCGAGAGCATCCCGCGGGCGGCGGACCGGCACGCCCTCAATCCCATGCCGGTGGCTCCCGATCTGTCCCGCGACCTGGAGGGCATCCTCGATCAGGCGCTGGCGGCGCTCGCCCACGCCCGCGAGACGCTCACCGCGCCGCGGCCCGGCGACCCGCCCGAGCTCCTGCGCGAGCGGGCGCTCGCCGACGAGTTCCTCTCCGGGCAGCTCCTCGAGCTGCTCACGGCGGCCGAGGAGACCTGCGCCCGCATGCTGGCGCCTGCAGGACTGCCGGGGTACCGCGCCGTCGCGCAGCAGTTGCGCGCCCGGGTGGTGAGGGCGCTCGCAGGCGAGCTGCGGGAACGGGCGGACAGGGGAGAGCAGGCGCCCGGGGACGAGCCGGAGGCGCTGGCGCTCTTCCTCGACCGCGCCGCGCAGCTCAAGAAGCACTTCCAGGAGGTGCTCTTCCTCGAACCGGAGTCGAAGATGATCGACGAGGCCCTGCGCAACTGGGTGGGCATCTCCGGCGCGGCCACCGCCTTCATCATCTACTTCGGACTGCAGGCGCTGCAGACCAGCGCCGCCGCCGGCCTGGGCTTGTGGACGCTGATGACGGTGGGCGCGGTGGCCTACGCGCTCAAGGACCGCGCCAAGGAGCTGACCCGGCAATGGCTCTCCGGCAAGCTCTCCCACTTCTACGCCAACCGCGTGCTGGTGCTGCGCGAGCCGCCGCGGCTGGAGCCGTCGCGCAACGCCGTGCTGCGCGCCCGCGAGTCGATGGCGCAGTCGCGGGTGGCGAGGCCCGACCCGCTCAACCCGGGCACCGGCGCGCTCCAGCGGGTGGTCACGCTCCACTACAAGCAGCGGGCGCGGGTGGCGCAGCTCAAGGGGCCCGCCGCCTCCGCCTTCGAGCGGCTCAAGCTCGTCTTCCGCTACGATCTCGCGCCCATCCTCACCCGCCTCGACGACTCGGTGAAGCGGGTGCCGGTGCCGGCCGGCCAGGGCGTCCGCTTCGCGGACGCGCCGCGGCTCTACCGCATCCCGATGCGGGTCCGGGCGGCCACCGCCGGAGGCGTGGAGACGCGGCAGGCCGTGATCGTGCTCAGCCGCAGGGGAATCGCCCGCATCGTTCCGGAGGGTGTCGCGCCGCCGGCCGAGCTGGAGCCGCCCGAGCTGGACGACGCGCTCCTCCTCTCGGACGCCTGAATGGACTACGCCCACGCGCGCCACGCGGGGAACGCCGGCGACGTGCTCAAGCACGTGGCGCTGATCGCCATCCTCGACGAGCTGCTGCGCGATCCGGCGCCGCTCGCGTACGTGGAGACGCACGCCGGCGACGGGCTCTATCCGCTGGGGTCGTCGGGAGAGTGGGGCGAGGGCGCGCTGCGCGTCTGGGGAGCGCGGGAAGGCCTCCTCGGGCGCTACGCGGAGATCCTCCGCGCGCACTCCGAGCCCGGCGCGGAGCGGCCCCGGGCGCTGCCCGGCTCGCCGCTGGTCGCCCGCGCGCTCTTGCGCAAAGAGGACCGGATGCTGCTCCATGAGATCCAGCCGCAGGCCGCGGGCGTGCTGCGGCGCTGCCTGCCCGACGCGGAGGTGCGCGAGGTGGACGGCCTTTCCGGCCTGGCCGACGCCGCCGTGGGCCGCGCCTTCGTGCTGGTGGATCCCCCCTATACGCAAAAGCAGGAATGGACCGATGCGGCGCGCGCGCTGGAGAGGATTCCCGGCGTCCCCGCCGCGCTCTGGTACCCGATCAAGGCGCTCACCCGCCCCCGCGCGCTGATCGCGGGGCTGCCCAGGCTGGGCGTGCACGGCGTCGCCGTCGAGGTGCACTGGACGCCGCTGCGGCTGCGCCGCGAGCGCCTGAACGGCGCCGGGCTCGTGCTCGTGAACGTGCCCGCCGCCGCGGTGGCGAACCTCTGCGGGGCCCTGCCCGGGCTCGCGTCTGCCCTGCAGACGCACGGCGAATGGGCAGCGATGCAGGTCGGGTTCTGAAGCGGGCGGCGCCTGCGGCGTTCACCGCCGAAGCGCAAAGGGCGCCGATCCTTGCGGACCCGCGCCCTTCGCCCTGAACGATGCAGCCGCTGCTTACGACAGGTTGTCGTTCACCAGCTTGGTCATCTCGAACATCGAGACGGTCTTCTTGCCGCCGAACACCTCGCGGAGCTGCTCGTCCGCGTTGATGTTCCGCTTCTCCTTCTTGTCCTGCAGATTGTTCTTCTTCACGTAGGCCCAGAGCTTCTTCACGACTTCCGTGCGCGGCAGCGGCTTCTCGCCCACGATTTTCGCGAGCGCGGGGCTGGGCTGCATGGCCTTCATGAAGGCGGCGTTGGGCTTGCGGGCGGTCTTCTTGGCGGGCTTCTTCGCGGCTGCTTTCTTGGCGGCCATCCGGTTTGTCCTCCCAAGGGGAAGTGTCTCCCCGCGAAAACAGGCGCACTCTGACAGAAGCAGATCGCCTTCGTCCAGCGATTTCTCCTCTGAGAACCCGCGATCCTCCCTCTGAAGAGGCCGGTCAGCGCCCTCTGGCGCGGGAAATCCTCAGCACCGACGCGCCTTCCCGGCGCAGGAGGAGCGTGATTGCCGCACCCCTGGGCGCCGCCCTGGGAAGCCACTCGCGCTCCTGTTTCTCCGTCGCGAGAATCAGCGCTTCTCCTCCGGGAGCGAGCAGATCGGCCGCCTCCTGCAGTTCGCGCGCGGCGACCGGAGCGCCCGCCGGAGACGACCACTCACCGACCACCAGCGGGAAGCTGCCGCGCGAGAGCCCCTCCGCGGGAAAGAGCGATTCGCGCACCTCGACGGGCAAGGACAACGCCCGCGAGTTGCGCCGCAGGAAGGCGGCATCGAGCAGGTCGCGCTCCTGCGCGGTCACCTCCGCCCGCGGATGGCGCGACTTGAGGTGCAAGGGGAGCGCGCCGTAGCCGGCGCGGAAGCAGAGCGCGCGGGTCGGGGCCGCGCGCGGCAGCGACTCGGCCAGCACCGCGAGCCTTTGCAGGTGCGCCGGATCCTCGGAGGCGTCGTAGGGCCGCTGCAGCGAGAGGCCCATGAAGCTGGTGGCGTCGCGCGCGTAGACGCTCTCGTCGGATGGATCGATCGCCGCCGCGCCCCGCGCCAGCGCAAAGACGTCGTGCCGCGCTCCCCGCGCCACGCGCACCAGGCCCGAGAGCCCCAGCGACTCGACCACCGGCGCCAGGTCGCGGATGACCACCACCCGCACCTCGGCGCCGAGCGCGCGCCCGCCTTCGAGGAGGTGGCGGATGGCGCGCTCGCCGATGCGCGCGGGGACGTTGCAGAGCACCTGGTCGAATCGCTCGCCGCCGAGATGGCGGTACCCGAGACCGGGCCGCACCTCGACGTTGGAGAGCCCGAGCGCGCGCGCGTTGTGCGCGGACGCCGCCACCGCCAGCAGATCGCGGTCCACGAGCAGGCATCGCGCCTTCGGCCATCGCGCCGCCACCGGCAGTCCGAGCGCTCCGTACCCGCAGCCGAGATCGAGCACCGAGCCCGGCTCCCCTTCGGGCAGGCTCTCGAGCAGGAGCAGCGTGCCGTCGTCGATTCCCTGCGAGGCGAACACGTCCCAGGGCACATCGAGCGAGAGCGTGGGAAATCCCCGCGCCTTCTCGACCAGGCGCCCGCGCGCATAGGGGCCAAGCGCCTTCCACGCCGCCGCACTCGGCGCCGCAAGTTTCACCGCTCTCCGCAACGGCGACCCCGAACGCAAACCGCAAACCCGGCCTCGAACATGGACCGGGACCCGACGGTCCTAGCCTCTCCGCCGCGCCGCGGCCTCCGCCGCCCGCAGCAGCGCCTCCCGCAGTCCGGGATCCAGCCGCGCCCCGCCCAGGACGGCGAGCGGTTCCACGGCCACCTCCTCCCGCGCGGCGAGTCCGATCCCGGCGCGGCGCCGGCCCTCCCGCAGCGCGCCCTCGTGCGCCAGCCCGAACTGCAGCCGCAGCACGGCGTCCTTTCCCAGCCGCGCGTTGAGCCGCTCGATGAGGAACGTGCGCGCCGCGTCGAGCTGGTCGCGCCAGCGGTGGTCCTCGACCAGCACGTGCAGCGTGCCCGCGACCAGCACGGTGGGCTGAGCCCGCGCCGCGATCTGTCGCCCGACCGCGCTCTCCCAGAGCTCGTGCGAAAGGCGTCGCGGCAGGCGCCGCGCCATGCCCCGCTCCTTCAAGGTCCGATGCAGGATTCCCCCCAGCCGCTCGCCGGGACGCGCGCAGAAGCGGATCAAGCCTTCCTCCGCAACAGCGCCAGGCGGACGGCGCTGATCACCTCGTCGATGCGGTATGGCCGCTCCACCACCGGCACCGCCAGGCGTTCGCCGCCCTCGCCGGGCAGCCGCGAGAGCACGACCGCGAGCCTTCGCGCCGCCGACATGCTGCGCAGCGTGTCGAGCGCATCCTCCTCGGCGGCGGGCCAGGAGCGGTCTTCCAGCAGCACCACGTCGGCGTCGGGCAGCGCGGGCAGTGCCTGCGAGGGCGCGTGCGCGACGGTCACCTGCGCGGGCAGCAGGCGCCGCATGCGCTCAGCCTCGTGCAGGTCGCGGCCCACGAGCAAGATTCTCCGTAGCGTCGTCGCGCGCCTTGCGGGCATCATGCTGGACCTCCCTCTGGTCGGGACCGGTGACGTCAATGAGGTCGCACATCTCGTGCAGCCTGGAGAAGATGCGCGGGCCCACCCGCTGCTCGAGGTTTTCCGCTGCCTGGCCGTCGGCGCGGAACTCCCAGCCGGTGGTTCCCGGGCGCGGGTAGTTGGTGGCGAGCAGCGTGGGGCGGCCCGCGTTGTAGCGGACGCTGATGATCTCGTCGAGCACGCCCTGCTCGAACTCGCGGTTCTTGCCGCCCTTGCCGATCTCGTCGATGGCGAGCACGTCCACCTGGCGCAACGGCTCCAGCCACTCGCGCGAGGAGAGGCCGCGGGAGAAGCCGTCGCGGATGTCGGAGAGCAGGAGGAAGAACTCCTCGTAGCGGCCGCGCACGCCCTTTCTCGCCGCCAGCTCGCGCAGCATGGCCGCGAGCAGGTGCGTCTTGCCGGTGCCGGGCGGTCCGCAGAAGAGCAGGGCGCGCTGCCCGGCGGCCCCGGGCACGAACTCGTCCACGAACCTGCGTGCGCGGAGCAGCGCCCGCTGCTGCGCCGGGCTGTACGCCCGATACGCCGAGAGCGTGCGGTCGAGGAACTTGGGGGGCAGCCGCAGCCCGGTCAGGAGCGAGAGCCGCCGCGGATCGGCGCCGCAGGTGCAGCCGCGCAGGACCTCGTAGCCGCGCTCGTCGCGCGCATAGAGCCGCCCCTGGCCGTGGCAGGAGCCGCACTCCGCGGTGCAGGCGCAAGCCAGGGCCACGCCGCTGCCCTCGCGCTGCTGGAAGACGAAGCCCTCTCCCCCGCAGCGGGCGCAGGGGGCCTTCGCGACGGTCACCGGGTCAGGCATGCGTCTCCGCTGCTGCGTCCCGGCTGGCCGGGCAGGCGAGAAGTTCTTGCCGTCGACGCGGGAAGCGACATCGGTTCACGGGCAGCGCGCAGGATCACGAAGCAGGGCACCGTTGGGAAGGAGGATCAGAGAAGAAAGGCGCGGGGAGGCAGGCCAAGGGACTCGCTGGCCGCGGAGAGCAGCATCAACTGCAGGCTGCGCTGGTAGCTGCGGCGCGACATGCCGCGCGGCCGCGGAGCGAGGCGGACGCGGAGGGCGGCGCCGGCCTGCAGCGCGGCCGACCGGGGCAGCTCGCGCAGCGAAGCCTTCAGCGCCCGCACCGCCGCCGACCAGTAGCCGTCGGCGCCGTGGTGCGCGAGCACGTCTTCGGCCACGTCGGCCAGGTCTTCCCAGGCGGCGCGCGCAGGCAGTCCGGTTGCGCGGCAGGCGGCGCGGAGCTGGGCGGAGAGCGCCTCCGATCGGGCGGCCGCGGGAGCGGCCCGTGGACGGAGCCGTTCGATGGCGGGCGCGACGGCCTGCAGCGAGATGGAGAGCTCCGCGGCCCCGCGCGCCGGCACCGCCTGCGAGCGCAGCCGCACCGCCTTCCGCACTTCGGTGACGACGGCCGCGAGCGGCACTTGCGCCGCGTGCCAGGCCAGCGCCAGCTGCGCGTCGGCGGACGAAAGCAGAAGCCCGCGCCCCCGCACCTTGCCCAGTTCCTGGGCGACCGTCTCGATGTACTCTTGCGCCGTCAAATGCCTGCACCCCGCCTGGAAGTCCGCCGTCCGCAGCATGCCGGAGGGGTCTGACGTCCCGGCGCCCAGGCGCCGCGGCCCCTCCCGGGCGAGCGTGCTAACACTAGCCTTAACCCCCCGTCAATACTGAGGAAAATTGCCGGGGAAGACACAGGTTGCGCACAGGCTCGCGGCCGCTTGAGACGCGAAACCCGTGGGTCTTTTCGCTCCGTCCACAGCCGGTGGCAAAGTGCGGCGAAGCGTCTGTGGAGGAGCATGGCCCGCCCCGACTGGTCGCACCTGTTCGCCCAGCTCGACGCGCATCGCGCGGCGGACGAGAAGGAGGCGCGCGACGTGGCGTTCATCCGCGCCTTCGTCGCCCTCCATCCCGACGACGCGCACCTTCGCTCGCAGGCGGAAGGGCACCTCACCGGCAGCGCCTTCATCCTCGACGCCGCGCGGACGCGGGTGCTGCTGCTTCATCATGGCAAGCTCGGCCGCTGGCTCCAGCCGGGCGGGCACGGCGAAGGAGAGATCGATCCGCGCGAGATCGCGCTCCGCGAGGTCGAGGAAGAGACGGGTCTGGCGAGGACCACGCTCCTGCCCTGTCCCGACTGGCGCATCCTCGACGTGGACGTCCACTGCATCCCCGCGCGCCCCGGCGAGCCGGCCCACGCCCACCTCGACCTCCGCTACGGCTTCGTGGCCGGGGTGGGAGCCGCACCGCGGGTGTCGGCCGAGAGCCACGCGCTGCGCTGGTTCCCGGCCGATTGCCTGCCCGAAGGGTGCGATGATTCGTTCCGTCGAGCTGTACGGAAGCTTTGCAATGCCGCGGAAAATGCCTGACAATCGCGTGAATGCCGCCAGAAGACAGCCAGCGCCGCGGCCGGCTCCTCGACGAATCGAGCGCGCGCGCCTTCGCCGCCCTCCGCGCCCGCGCGATGACGGAGCTCTCGCGGCTCCGGCTCGCCGCGCTGGTGGCCTTCACGCTGGTGAACGCGGCATTCGCGGCGGCGGGCGATCCCGAATCGCGCGCCTGCCTGCTCCCGCTCGTCCTCTACGCCCTGGGCAGCTACCCGATCGCGCGCTGGACGCGGCGCGGGCGCGGCTTGCGCAGGTCGCTGGCGATGGCATCGCCCGTCCTCGACGTGGTCTTCGTCTTCCTGCTGCTCTGGTTCGGGGCGCCGCGCGCGCAGAGCCTGCAGTTCAATGCCGGATGGGCCCTGGGCTTCTTCGCGCTCCTGGTCGGGCTCTCGGCGCTCTCCCTGCGCAGGCTGGTGATCGGGGTCACCGCGGCGCTCGCGGCGGCGCTGCTCGCCGTCCTCTTCCTGCGCAGCGGTGTCGGCTGGGCGGAGATGGCCAGCAGCGCGGTGGTGCTGGTGCTGGTGGCGATGGCGTCGGCGGCAGTGGTGCGCGAGCTCGATCGCCTGCTGGCGCGGCTGGTGGTGAACGAGGTGAGCCACGAAGAGCTGCGGCGCGCCCAGGGCGAGGCAGAGACCCTCACGCATCTGCTGGTCCACGACATGAAGGGTCCGCTCACCGGCCTGATCGGCCTCGCCGAGGTGGTGGCGAGCGAGCTGACCGGGCCGCTCAAGGCCGACGTGAAGTCCATCGAGCAGCAGGGCCGCAGGCTGCAGGCGATGGTCGGCGACCTGCTGGAGATCGCCCGCCTCGAGCGCGGCGTTCTCACCTCCACGCCGGAGCAGGTGGACCTGTCCGCGCTGCTCTCCTCGCTCGCCAACGCCTACTCGCTGACGGCGCAGAAGGCGGGAGCGCAGATCCACGCGTCGGTGGAGCCGGGCCTGGGCGCGGTGGTGCACCGGGAGATGATCCACCGCTTCTTCGACAACCTGGTGCTCAACGCGCTCGACTTCGTCCGCGCCGGAGGCCGCATCGAGGTGGCGGCCTGGCAGGAAGGGCGCGACCTCCTGCTCGCGGTGCGCAACACCGGCGAGCCGGTGCCGCAGGCGGCGCGCGCGCGCCTGTTCGAGAAGCACGCGGCCACGCGCGGAGGCTTTCGCGGCCAGCACCTGGGCCTCGGGCTCTACCTCTGCCGGCTGGTGGCGCTGGCGCACGACGGCGGCGTGGCGCTTCGCGACGAGCCGGGCTGGGCGACCTCGTTCGTGGCCCGCCTGCCGGTGGAGGCGCGGCGCATCTCCGACGACTCGATCCCGCGCGTCAGCCGCGCTGCGAACGCCTGAAGAGCGGAATCACCTTGGCCGGCTCTGCCGGCGCCGGCCTTTCCTGGGCGAGCGCCTTGCGCACGTCGTCGTGCAGCGACAGATACCCCTCGCGCCTGCAGAGCTCGGCCACCGCGTCCGCCAGCTCGCGCCGGACCTCGCGCGGCAGCGCTTCCACGTAGCCGAGGATCTGCACCCCTTCAGAGGAGATGCCGTACTCCGGTTTCCAGCCCTTGCCGTCCATGCAAAGCGCCCCCTCCTGGCAAGGTCGGCATGGCGCGCGGGCGTTGCATCCCTGCCGCCGGACGGCCGGCAGGGCAGGCGCTCTCCGGCAAGCAGGGGCTCCAGACGTAACTAGGGCGGCGCGCCCGGGGAGGCACGCCGCCCCTGGCCGCTCGCAAGCGGGGGGGGTGCTTACGAGCAGCCCATCGAATTTCCGCAGTTGAGGCACTTGTAGCAGGTGCCGTTGCGCACCGTGATGTGGCCGCAGGTGTCGCAGAAGGGAGCGTCTCCGGAGAGCCTGCCGAGGAGCTCGTCCTGCGCGCTCGCCGCCTTGCGCGTCGGATCGGGCGGGTTCGACTTCTGCGCCGCCTTGGCGGCCGCCGCCGGGCTCGCGGCGCCGGGCATCATCGGGTCGGAGGTCTGCGCGCTCTTCGGAGTCTCCGCGGCCGCTTCCGGCGTGACGTGCGCGAGGTCGTCGCGCCTCAGGTATTCGACCCCGAGCGCGCGGAAGACGTAGTCGATGACCGAGGTGGCGAACTTGACCCGATCATGTCCCTGCACCGGTCCCTGCGGCTCGAAGCGGGTGAAGACGAACTGCTCGACCAGCACCTCCAGCGGCACCCCGTACTGCAGCGCGATGGAGACCAGCATGGCAAAGCAGTTCATCACCGACCGCAGCGCCGCACCCTCCTTGTGCATGTCGATGAAGATCTCGCCCAGGGAGCCGTCGTCGTACTCGCCGGTGCGCAGGAAGATCTTGTTGCCGCCCACCTTGGCTTCCTGGGTGATGCCGTGGCGCTTCGAGGGCAGCTTGCGGCGGGTCATGGCCGGAAGCTGCTCCGGCGCCGCGCTCTCCGCCGCCTTGGCGTGGAAGGCCGCCTCCGCCATGCGCTGCGCCTGCTCCGCCGTCAGATCGGGGATGAGCGTGCGCAGCGCCCCGGCCATCTCCCTGGCGTCCTTGGGGAGCACGATCTTCTGCGCCTTGTCTCCCGCGGAGAGCGGCTGCGAGAGCTTGGAGCCGTCGCGGTAGAGGGCGATGGCCTTGAGCCCCAGCCGCCACGACTCCCAGTGGATCTTCTCCACGTCGGCGGCGGTGGCGTCGTGGGGCAGGTTGATGGTCTTGCTGATGGCGCCGGAGAGGAACGGCTGCACCGCCGCCATCATCCTCACGTGGCCCATCGGCTCGATGTAGCGGGTGCCCAGCGGCCCGCAGCGGTTGGCGCAGTCGAAGATGGCGTAGTGCTCCGGGTCGAGCTCCGGCGCGCCCTCCACCGTCTGCCTGCCGCACACCACCAGCGTGGCCTTGTCGATCTGCTCATCGGTGTAGCCGAGCCGCACCAGCACGTTCTTGCCCTTGGCGGAGGGATCGAGCCCCAGCCTCTGCAGCGCCGCCGCGCCGAGGACGTGGCCGGCGAACGCCGCGCGCAGATCGAACACCGATTCCAGCGACTTCTCCACCCGGGCGATCTCCGCCGGCAAGAGGCCGCGGGCCTGCAGCTCGGCGGGCGAGAACTCCGGAACGCTCTTGAGCGTGGCGGTGCCCCGCACGTAGTCGACGATGGCCTGCACTGCCGAGGGGCTGTAGCCCAGCTTCTTGAGCGCCCGCGGCACCGACTGGTTCACGATCTTGAAGCTGCCGCCGCCCGCCAGCTTCTTGAACTTGATCAGGGCGAAGTCGGGCTCGACGCCGGTAGTGTCGCAGTCCATGAGCAGGCCGATGGTGCCGGTGGGGGCGAGCACGGTGGCCTGCGCGTTGCGGTAGCCGTGCTGCTCGCCCAGCTGGACGGCGCGGTTCCAGGCGTCGTGCGCCGCAGCCACGAGCTCTGCAGGCGGCAGCGAGTGGTCGATGTTCGCCACCGAGTCGCGGTGGAGGCGCATCACCTCCAGCATGCTCTCGCGGTTGAGCGCGTAGCCCTGGAAGGGGCCCTTGGTCGACGCCATCTCCGCCGAGAGCGCGTAGGCCTCGCCGGTCATGATGGCGGTGATCGAGGCGGCCACCGCGCGGCCCGCGTCGGAGTCGTAGGGCAGCCCTTCCACCATGAGGAGCGTGCCGAGGTTCGCGTAGCCCAGCCCCAGCGGCCGGAACTGGTGGCTGCGCTCGGCGATGCGCTTGGTGGGATAGCTCGCCAGGTCGACCGCGATCTCCTGCGCCATGAAGAAGATGCGGCAGGCGTGCTTGTAGCCCTCGACGTCGAACTTCCCGCTTTTCTCGTCGAGGAACTTGAGCAGATTCAGGCTCGCCAGGTTGCAGGCGGTGTCGTCGAGGAAGACGAACTCGCTGCAGGGGTTCGAGGCGTAGATCCGGTCGGTGGCCTTGCAGGTGTGCCAGCGGTTGATGGTGTCGTCGAACTGCAGGCCGGGGTCGGCGCACTGCCAGGCGGCCTGCGCCATCTCCCTCCACAGCTCGCGCGCGGAGAGGCGATCCACCACCTCGCGGGTGGTGCGGGTGGTGGTCTCCCAGACCCCGTCTTTCTGCACCGCCTCGAGGAACCTGTCGGTGACGCGGATGGAGTTGTTGGCGTTCTGGCCCGAGACGGTGCGGTAGGCGTCGCCGTTGAAGTCCGACGAGTAGCCTGCGGCGATGAGCGCCCCGACCTTCTTCTCCTCGCGCGCCTTCCACTGGATGAAGTCGCGGATCTCCGGGTGGTCGACGTCGAGCACCACCATCTTGGCGGCGCGGCGGGTGATGCCGCCCGACTTGGTGGCGCCGGCTGCCCGGTCCAGCACTTCGAGGAAGCTCATCAGGCCGGAGCTGGTGCCTCCGCCGGAGAGGCGCTCCATCTTGCCGCGCAGCCGGGAGAAGTTGGTGCCGGAGCCGGAGCCGTACTTGAAGACCCGCGCCTCGTCGTGGACCAGGCTGAAGATCGAGTCCAGGTCGTCGCCGCAGCTCTGGATGAAGCAGGCCGAGACCTGGGGACGGGTATAGGCGTCTTCGGTCTTGTAGGCGGTGCCGGTGGCGAGATCGACGGCGTAGTTCCCGCCCGAGCCCTTGATGCCGTACTCGTGGAAGAGGCCGCAGTTGAACCAGACCGGGCTGTTGAACGCGCCGATCTGGTGGACCAGCATGTACGTCAGCTCGGCCTCGAACGCCTCCGCATCGGCGGCGGTGGCGAAGTAGCCGCCCATCTCCTCGCCCGCGGTGCGCAGGGTGTGCGCGACGCGGCGGACGAGCTGGCGGACCGAGGTCTCCGAACCGCTCGGGGAGATCTCGGCGGGAACGCCGGCCTTGCGGAAGTACTTGGAGACGGCCACGTCGGTGGCGAGCTGCGAGAAGGCAGCGGGCACCTCGGCGTCGTCCATCTTGAACACCACCTCGCCGTCGGCCCCCGAGATCTTGGCGGGGCGGCGCGTCCACTCCACCTCCGCGAACACGTCGGCGGCGGACTGGCCGGCGCGCGTGGTCCGCCGCGGGACCGGAAGGCCCTTCGCCCTGCGGGCAGGCCGGGGGCCTTCGGAGCGGGGAGCGTGGGTGGACGGGCCCGCAGGCAGCGCGGATAACGCTGAGGGATCAGGCTTGCCGTTCTTGGCCATGTTGGTGTTCCCCTTGACGTCCGCCCGGGGTTTCGGCGCGCGTGGCGGAGTGTGGGCAGAGTGCGGCAGAGGTGGCTCCCTTGTCAAACAAAACCCCCTAGGGATTGTGGTGACGCATCGCACAATGCGCAAGTGGTAGTACTTTTCCCACAGGTTGTGGATCCCGTGCGCACAGGCCCAAGGCACCTTGGACAGGATCGTTTTTCCCCTCTCCGCACAGACCGCCCACCGCGCTTCCCTTGTGTCCAACTTGTGGTAGGAAGGCCGCCCTTGCGTAACGACCGGGTGTTGACATGAAGACCTTGACCGAGTTCAGCGGGACGATGATCCGCATGGCCGCGCGCGCGGAGGCGGAAGCGCGCAAGAACCTGCCTCCGGAGCTCACGCGCGTCGCGCCGGCGAAGGCCGTCTCCGAGGGCGTCTCGGCAAAGCCGAACGAGAACGCCTCGGCCGTGCTGGCCGACTCGGGCGCGGACAGCCCGACGGGCGCGGCGGGGCTGGCGCTGGCGGAGCAGGCAGCGGGCGGCGCCACAGCGGTCATCGGCACCTCCTCCGAGCCGCACGAGGAGAAGCCGGGAGAGGCGGGAACCGCCGAGGACGCGATGCAGCCCGGCGCCGCGGCCGAGGAAGCGCGCGAGGAGGCGGCGGCGGATCAGGACCTGTCCGGGCAGGGAGAGCCGGCGCTCAAGAACACGCCGGGCGGCGCCAAGCCCTCCGAGGTCAACGCCGACGAGGCGGGCGCGCCCAGGGCGGAGGCTGAAGGCGAGACCAGCGCGGTGAAGGAGCTGCTCGACAAGGCGGTGAGCGAGGCCACCGGCGCGACCGGCGACCGTCTCGAGCGGCTGCGCGAGGCGCTGCACGCCGCCGGCCGGCAGGCCGATCGGGTGCGGCTCGTCCGCGTCTTCGGCGCCGAGGAAGAGGTACAGGGCGCGAAGAAGATCGGCGAGCACCAGTACGTGGTCGATCTCATGCCGCAGTCGATGAAGCAGAACTTCGAGCGCGACGAGAAGGCCGGCCGGCGCGGGCCGAAGCGGCCCTCGGGCGGCGGCAAGAAGGGCGCGGAGGGCTCGCTCGAGGGTAGCTTCTCCATGGAGTCGTTGATCCAGGACCGGCGCAGCGAGCGCGGCCCCGGCGGCGGCGGCCGGGGGCGCCCCGGCGGGCGCGGAGGTCCCGGTGGAGGCCGCGGTGGCGGCCGGCCCGGCGGCGGCGGGGGAAGGCCGGGCGGCGGAGGGCGCGGGCCCGGCGGCCCCAAGCCGGGAGGCGCGCCGAAGTCGTAGCTCCCGGTTGCCGCTGCAGCAGGCGCTCCGGGCCGATCGCATCACTGCGCGCAGTCGGCCGCCGCAAGTCCCGCGCTCCAGCGGAGCATTCCGCGCACGTGCTCGAGGAAGAGGGGCTCCGACCAGCTCTCCACGGTGTGCCCGAGTGCGGTGTAGGCCGACCGTCCGCCCTCGAAGAGATGGCACCAGGCCATCGGGTGGTCGGTTCCCATGCCGCCTCCCTGATAGCTCGCCTCGTCGATGGAGAGGAGCACCCGGACCTGTCCGCGCGGCGAGGTGCGGAAGTCGTACCACTCGTCGGTCCGGCTCCAGCGATCGGGCAGCGGAGCCGTGGCGGGATGGACGGAATCCTCGCGGACCAGGACGGCCAGCTGGATGGCAGGGTGCCTCACGAACTCGCCGCCGACCAGGGCCAGGTACCAGGGCCAGCCGTGACCGGTATCCGCGGCGGAGTGGATTCCGAGGAAGCCGCCTCCGCCGCGCACGTAGGCCTGGAGTGCGTCCTCGCCCGCGGCATCCAGGACGTCGCCCGTCGTGTGCAGGAAGACGACGGCGGAAACGCCCCGCAGCGGATCGGGCCTGAACGCCGCCGGATCTTCCGTCGCCACCACCTCCAGGTGCTCGCGCGCCGCCATGTCGCGCATCGCCGCCAGCGCCGCCGGAATGGAGT
>DASSQZ010000273.1:0-8198 GCA_035702105.1 Myxococcales bacterium
TCCGGGACCAGCAGGATCGTGTACGACTTGTCCAAGGAACCTCCTGGGGGGCAACTCTTTTCCCAACCAACCGCGTGGGCTGCTGCTTCCCCGGCGCAGATACAAAGTGCGGGCCAAGCCGCCCGTTGGGTGAGTGATGTCAAGTATCGGAATCCCTGAAACCCCGTCAAGGTTTACAGGTTACCCACCCGCCCCTACTCCAGGCGGTGCGCCGCGACGACCGTGATGTTGTCGTCGCCGCCGCGCGCGTTGGCCATCTCGATCAGCGCCCTGGGCACCTCCGCCACGTCGAGGCGGTCGAGCGTGTCGCGGATGTCGCCGTTCTCCACCAGGTTCGAGAGCCCGTCGGAGCAGAGCAGGAAGCGGTCGCCGGGCTCGGTGACGACGCCGATCACGTCCACGAGCACGTCCTCCTCGAAACCCACCGACCGGGTGATGATGTTCTTGAGGCGGCTGTGCCGGGCCTCGTCGGGCGTGAGCAGGCCCGCCCGCACCTGCTCGTTGACGAGCGAGTGGTCCTCGGAGAGCTGCCAGATCTCCCCTCTGCGCACGAGGTAGGCGCGGCTGTCGCCGACGTGGCCGACGATGGCGTGCTCGCGGTGGAGGAGCAGGCAGGTGCAGGTGGTGCCCATGCCCGCCAGCTCCGGGTTCTTGCGGCTGGTGCGGAAGACCGCCGCGCAGGCGCCTTCCACCGCCTCCCGGAGCGCGTCGGCGAGCGGCGATTCGGCGAGGGGGGCCTGCGTCGAGAACGGGTCGTCGGCGCGAAGGCGGGCGGAGATCAGCTCGCGCTCGATGGTCTGCACCGCCAGGCGGCTGGCGGTCTCGCCGCCGGCGTGGCCGCCCATGCCGTCGCAGACCACGTCGAGGCCCAGGTCGTCGTTGACCAGGAAGCTGTCCTCGTTGTGCTCGCGCTTCATCCCCACGTCGGTGAGGGCGGCGCTGCGCCAGGTGGGCACGCTAGCCTGCCTTCCGGCGGCGCGGTTCGGGGGCCTGCGCCGCGGCGAGCAGCTCGCGGGCGTGCTCCAGGGCCACCTCGGTGGTCTTGCCCGAGAGCAGGCGCGCGAGCTCGCGTACGCGGTCCGCGCCGTCCACCGGCAGGACGCGGCTGTGGGTGCGCCCCTTGAGCACCTCCTTCTCCACGGTGAGGTGCTTGCCGGCGAAGACCGCGATGTGGGGCAGGTGCGTGATGCAGATGACCTGCCTGCTCCGGGCCACCGCCGCGAGCGCGCGCCCCACCGCGTCCGCGGTGGCTCCGCCGATGCCCGCGTCCACCTCGTCGAAGAGGTAGGCGTCCACCGGGTCCGATTCGGCCAGCACCCGCTTCACCGCGAGCAAGACGCGCGACAGCTCGCCGCCGGAGGCGATGCGCGCCAGCGGGCGAAGCTCCTCGCCGGGATTGGGCGAGAGCAGGATCTCCGCGGTCTCCAGCCCGCGCGGGCCCAGGCCCTGGATGGCGCCCTCGCCCACCGGGTTGAAGCGCACCGACAGCTCGCTCTGCGCCATGCCCAGCGCGGACAGCTCGTGCGCCACCGCCTTGCCGAAGGCCCCCGCCGCGGCGCGCCGCTTCTCCGAGAGCCGCTGCGCCAGCGCCTGCGCCCCCGCGGCGAGGCGCTTCACCTCGGCCTCTCGCCGCGCCAGCTCCTCGTCGTGGTTCTCCAGCGAGGCGAGCTCCGCCTGCATGCGCGCCCGCTGCTCCAGCGCGGCCGCGAGCGTGCCTCCGTGCTTGCGGGCGATGCGCCGGAGCGCCTCGAGACGCTCGTCGATCTCCTCCAGGCGCCGCGGGTCGCCTGCGGCGCGCGCGGCGTAGCGCGACAGCTCGCGGGAAGCCTCGTCCAGCTCGGCAGCCGCGCCGCGCACCGCCTGGGCGAGGGGCGAGAGCGACGGGTCGATCGCGGCCATGTCCTCCAGCCGCTTCGCCGCCCGCGCCGCCTGCGACTCCGCGAGCGCCGCCTCCGCCTCCCCGGCAAGGCCGCGCAGCTTCTCCGCCGCCGCGAGCACGCGCCGCTCCTGCCCGAGCCGGTCGTCCTCTCCCGTCTGCGGCGCGGTCTTCTCCAGCTCGTCGAGCTGGAAGCGCAGCCAGTCTGCCCGCTGGGCGCGCTGCGCCTCGTCCGAGTCGAGCTGGGCGCGCGCCTTTTCCGCCTCGGCGAGCGCGGTGAACGCCGCAGAGAATTCCGAGCGCAGCGCCCCGAGCTGGGCGTGGGCGTCGAGCAGGTCGAGGTGGAGCGGCGCATCGAGGAGCCCCACGTGCTCGTGCTGGCCGGAGATGTCGAGCAGGCCGCGGGTGGCGGCCTGGAGCTGCGCGGCGGTGGCGAGCGAGCCGTTGACCCAGGCGCGGCTGCGCCCTTCGCGCTGCAGCGTGCGCCGCACCACCAGCTCGGCTCCCGCCGCGGGCAGCCCCAGGGAGAGGAGCCGCGCATCGCAGGCCGACGGGTCGCGCGGACGGAAGAGGGCCTGGACCTCGGCCTCCTCGGCCCCGGTGCGCACGGAGTCCGCCTGGGCGCGCCCGCCCAGGACGAGGTGGAGCGCGTCGACGAGGATGCTCTTGCCCGCACCCGTCTCGCCGGTGAGCGCGTTGAAGCCGGGGGCGAAGTGCACCTCCAGCTCGTCGATGATGGCGAACGCCCGCACCCGCAAAAGCTCGAGCATCTGTGGCTGACCTCCCCCGCGAAGGAGCCAAAATAGCAGACGGGTCCGACATCGGTGGTAGGCTCTTGCCGTGTTCAGGCCCGGCAGCCCTGGGTACGAGGAGCTTCTCCATCTGGCCAGCCTGGCCACGCGGTACAAGCTTCTCGACAGCCAGCGGGCGCGCTGGCGGGAGCTTACCACCCGGCTGCTCGGCAGCATCCGCGAGCACCAGACCTTCACCCCGGAGCGCCAGTACCTGCGCGCGCCGGTGGAGCTGGAGGTGGACATCCTCGCCCCGGACGAGATGGCCTCGCTCGCCACCAGCACCATCGGCGCAGGTGGCCTCTCCATCCGCATCGCCGAGGAGATTCCCACGGGGACGCAGGTCGATCTCTCGATCAAGCTGCCGGGGCGCAGGGTGCCGCTGCTGGCGAAGGGCCAGGTGGTCTGGAGCTACCCGGGAGCCGTGGGGGTGGCGTTCGTCGACCTCTTCCAGCACGACCGCGAGCACCTCGAGGCGCTGGCGGTGCAGGCGCTGCTCCGCGGCGAGACGTAGCGTTCCTGCCTGGGCTTGTCGGCCAGCACGATCCTCTCGATGCCGATGGGCCTGGCACCGCGGGCAAAATCACGTGGGCAGGCCACGCATGTCTCGAGCCGCCGCTGAAGTGTGCCGGCGGCAAGGGGCCCGGACCTCTGGCCTGACCCGCCAGGTTCCTCTCCGCCAGGTGATTCGTGTTCTGGTTCAACCGGTTGAACCGGAAAGCTCGCCACCTTCCGGTCGGCCATGCGCAGCCTGCTGCTGAGTCTGCTCGGCCGCCTCGAGCTCCAGCGTCAACTCCACCTCTCGCCAACCAGGAGCCCGCCGGCTCCAGCGCCTTGCTCCGGCCCGAAGGCGTTTCGACGGCCAGAGGCCTCACGCCGGGACCGGCCAGAGGCCGCCGGCGCCCCGCTACCGCGCCCCCCAGCGCAGCTTCTCGCGCAGGATGGTGAAGTGGTCCACCTCCGGATTGCGGAAGATGAGCGTCCGGTGCGGCGCCGCCTGGATCCACACTTCCTCGCCGATCTCCAGCGGCCGGCCGCTGCTGCCATCCAGGGTCACGAACATCTCGCCCGGGCTGTTGAGCCGGACCCGCACCTGGCTCGTGGGCGGCAGCACCAGCGGGCGCTGCGTCAGCGCGTGAGGGCAGATGGGCGTGAGCAGGATGGCGTCCAGCGTCGGGTAGACGATGGGCCCCGCGGCGCTCAGCGAATAGGCGGTGGACCCGGTGGGAGTGGCGACGATGAGCCCGTCCGCCTCGTAGGTGGTGGCGGGGCGCGCATCCACGGAAACCTGGAGGACCGCCAGCCGCGAGAGCGCATTCTTGGAGATGACCGCGTCGTTCAGCACCGCTCCGTCGAGCAGCACCTCGTCGTGGTGGCGCACCTTCACCGCGAGCATCAGCCGGCGCGAGACGTCGAGGCTGCCGTGGAGCGCCCTCTCCAGGAGCGGAAAGGCGCGCTCCCTGGGCACCTCGGTGAGGAAGCCGAGCGTCCCCATGTTCACGCCGAGGATGGGCACCTCGCGCTGGTTGCAGAGACCGGCGGCGTGGATCAGGGTGCCGTCGCCGCCCAGCACCACCAGCAGATCCGCCCGGGCGGCGACGTCGCAGCCCGGCGCCTGCGGCACGCCCTCGACCCCGGCCTCCTCCTCGACCAGCGCGGTGTGCCCGCGCTGCTGCAGCCAGCGCGCCATCTCGCGCGCGAGCTCCGCTGCAGCCTCCCTGGCGAGGCGAGGGATCAGGCCGACGGTGGTCACGGCGGCGACTCTACCGCGTCAGGGCCTGCCGTCGAAGGCGGCCTCGGGCCTGCGCTTGTGGCGCCGTCGCAAATCCGCTCTAGACTGCCGTGGAATGCCGACCTACATGCCGAAAGGAAGGCAGACGGGCGATCTCTTCCGCGCCGCCGCGGCGAGGGACCCTGCCCTCGTGCCCCTGGCCGAGCGGATGCGGCCCGGCACCGTCGACGAGATCGTCGGGCAGGACCACATCCTCGGGCCCAACACGCTGCTGCGCGAGGCCATCGAGACCGACCAGGTCCCTTCGCTCATCTTCTGGGGGCCGCCCGGCACGGGAAAGACCACGCTGGCGCGGGTGATCGCCGCCGCCACCCGGGCCGAGCTGGTGGCCCTCTCCGCGGTGGACAGCGGCATCAAGGACATTCGCGAGGCGGTGGCGCAGGCCGAGCGGAGGCTGGCGGAGAACCGGCAGCGCACGCTCCTCTTCATCGACGAGATCCACCGCTTCAACAAGGCGCAGCAGGACGCGCTCCTGCCCCACGTGGAGCGCGGCACGGTGACGCTGGTGGGAGCCACCACCGAGAACCCCAGCTTCGAGGTGAACTCCGCCCTGCTCTCCCGCGCCCGCGTCTTCGCCCTGCGGCCGCTCGAGGAGGCGGATCTGCGCGTCCTGCTCGACCGCGCCCTGGCCGACCGGGAGCGCGGGCTCAAGGGGGAATTCACCGCCGCGCCGGAGTTCCTCGAGCACGTGGCGCGGCACTCTTCGGGCGACGCGCGGCGCGCGCTCTCGGCGCTGGAAGTGGCCGCGGCGCGGGCGCGGGCAGAGAGGCGCGACGTCCTCACCGTCAAGGACGCGGAGGAGGCGTTGCAGCAGAAGACGCTCCTCTACGACAAGGCGGGCGACGCCCACTACGACACCGTCAGCGCCTTCATCAAGAGCCTGCGCGGCAGCGATCCCGACGCGGCGGCGTACTACCTGATCCGCATGCTCGAGTCGGGCGAGGAGCCCCGCTTCCTCCTGCGCCGCATGGTCATCTTCGCCTCCGAGGACGTGGGCAACGCCGAGCCCCGCGCGCTGGGCGTGGCGGTGGACGCGCTGCGCGCCTTCGAGCTGGTGGGGCTGCCCGAGGGGGTCTTGCCGATGACGCAGGCGGCGGTGTTCCTGGCCACCTGTCCCAAGAGCAACTCCACCCTCACCACCTACTCGTCGGCGCGAAAGGCGGTGCTGGAGCAGGGGCCGCTGCCGGTGCCGCTCAAGCTGCGCAACGCGCCCACGCCGATGATGAAGAGCATGGGCTACAGCGGCGGCTACCGCTACCCGCACAACTTCTCCGGCAACTACGTGCCCGAGGAGTACCTTCCCGACGCGCTGCGCGGACAGCGCTTCTACGAGCCCAGCCAGAACGGCGAGGAGGCCGCCATCGCGCAGCGGCTCTCTGCCTGGCGCGAGGAGCAGGAGAAGCGGCAGGCGGCGGACGAGCAGCAGGAGGCGGCAGCGGAGCAGGCGGCGCGCAAGCTGCAAGGTCCAGACTAAAGTCTTATACTGGAGCAATGGAAGCCGTGCTCGCCAACGTCCGCCGCATCGCCGCCGTCGCGGGCGGCGGGATCCTGCTCGTCACCGGCATCGCGCTCCTGGTGTTGCCCGGACCGGGGGTGCCGCTCATCATCGCCGGGCTGGCGCTGCTCTCGACGCAGTTCGAGTGGGCGCGCAGGCTCCGCGAGTGGATGCGCCAGCGGGTGCGCTCGGCCACCTCGCGGTTCCGTCACGGCGACGACGCGCGCTGAAGCTGCACCGTCCGCGCGACCTTGAGCGGCAGCATGGCGCCGCCCGCGTTGAGCATCGCATCCACCTTCACCTCCGCGACGCCGGTCCGCAGCGCCTCCGCCACCGCCTGGCCGGTGGAGAGGAAGCTCAGATCGAGAGGCACGTTGACGGTGGTCTCGCCCTTCGACGGCACCGGAGCCGATCGCTGAAGGTCCACGCGGCCCACTCGCGCGCCGGCGAGGTCCACGGTGCCGAGGATGCCTCCCAGAGGCAGCGGGAAGCCGTTCAGGTTGGCGATCTTCAGCGGGAGCGAGAGGCGGGCGCCGGTCAGGGAGAGCGAGGTGATCTGCGGCGAACCCACGTCCAGCCTGGGCATCTTCGGCGGCGCGAAGGTGCCTTCGTGGGCGAGCGGCAGCGTCACCCCGCCCACGCCCAGCTCGCCGCTGGCCTTGTAGTGCACCTGGTCCATGGCGAAGAGCGCCTCCAGCGCGGGCGCGATCTCGTTCCAGCGCACCTTGGCGGGGAAGGTCACCTCGGTCGTGCCGCCTGCGGGGATCTTGAGGCCGTTCTGCGGCGTGCCGGAGGCGACCTTGTGCCCTTCGACCTCGAGCGCGTAGCTGGCGGAAGTGAGATCGAGCCCCATCGAGTTGGGGTTGGTCACGTCGAAGACGAGGTCCAACTCGGCGCCCTGGAAGTCGATGTGGGGCAGCCGCGCGTCCTTGAAGGAGAGGGTCGGCCGCTGGAAGGCACTGGAGGCGACCTGCTGCAGGAGCGAGCAGGAGCAGAGCAGCGGAAGCGCGACGAGGAGGTTGCGCGTCTTCGGGTTCGAGGGGCGGATCATGGGACCTGTCCCACGCACGCTTCCGCCGCAAGATCAAGTCTGTTTCGGGCGGCTTTGCCGCGGTATCGACGGCGTGCGATGGCGCTGGACCTCTCGCTCCTCAACCCCCAGCAGAAGAGAGCGGTGCTGCAGACCGAGGGCCCGCTCCTGGTCCTGGCCGGCGCCGGCTCGGGCAAGACGCGCGTCATCGCCCACCGGGTGGTGCACCTGCTCGAGCAGGGAATCCCCGCGCGGGCCATCCTCGCCGTGACCTTCACCAACAAGGCCGCGGCCGAGATGAAGGAGCGCATCGTCAAGCTGGCCGCGGGCGCCGCCGAGGCGCGGCGGGTGACGGTGAGCACCTTCCATGCGTTCGGCGCGAGGCTGGTGCGCGAGCAGCACGAGCGGCTGCAGCTCCCGGCGAAGTTCGCCATCCTCGACTCCGGCGATCAGGCGGCGCTGGTGAAGCGCCTGCTCCGCGAGGTGAAGATCGACGACAAGCGCTTCGACGTGGGGCGGCTGCTCTCGGTGCTCTCGCGGCTGCGCACGAGCGGCGAGGGAGGCCCTGCCGCGGGCGGGCGGAGGCCGCAGGCCGAAGGAGCGATGGGAGGAGCCGGCTCCGCCGGCGAGGGGCGGAGGCCGCAGGCCGCAGCATTGGCGGACGAGTACGAGCTGTGCGCGCACGAGCTGCTCCCCCGCTACGAGCTGGGGCTGCGCGCCATGGGCGCGGTGGACTTCGACGACCTCCTCCTGCTCCCTCTGCGGCTCTTCTCCGGACACGCCGACGTGCTGCAGAAGTACCAGGGCCGCTACCGCTACCTGCTCGTGGACGAGTACCAGGACACCAACCAGGCGCAGCTCAGGCTCCTGGAGCTGCTCTCCGGCCTGCGCCGGAACCTCTGCGTGGTGGGCGACGACGACCAGAGCATCTACGCCTGGCGTGGGGCGCAGGTGCGGCACGTGCTGGAGTTCGACCGGAAGTTCCCCGGCTGCGTGGAGGTGTTCCTCGAGCAGAACTACCGCAGCAACGGCAACATCCTCGAGGCGGCCAACGCGGTCATCGGCAAGAACCCCGGACGCAAGCCGAAGAAGCTGTGGACCGACCGCGGGCGCGGGCCCAACCTGCGCCTCGTGGTGGCGCCCTCCGACGAGGCGGAGGCGAAGCACGTGGCCGACGAGATCGTGCGCATCTCTTACGAGGAGAAGATCCCCCC
>DASSQZ010000274.1:0-2754 GCA_035702105.1 Myxococcales bacterium
CAGCGGGTGCTGCTCGGCCATCTGCCGGGCGTCGAGTTCCCGCACGACGGTTTCCCGCAGCCCGGCGACCGCTTCTGGACGCCGGCGGACTGGGCCTGGATCGGCGGCCTCTTCGACGTGGTGATGCCGGCCTGGCACCACGGCGTGGCGGTGGTGGCGCACCGGATGCGCAAGTTCGATCCCGGCGAGGCGCTGCGGCTGATGGCGCGGCACGGCGTGCGCAACGTGTTCATGCCGCCCACCGCGCTGAAGCTCCTGCGGGCTTCCGGCGCGCGCGACGCCGGCGTGCGGCTGCGCTCGCTCGCCTCGGGCGGCGAGAGCCTGGGCGAGGACCTGATCGAGTGGGGGCGGAGCACCTTCGGCCTCACCATCAACGAGTTCTACGGCCAGACCGAGTGCAACCTGGTGGTGGGCAACGGCGCCGCGCTGCCGCCGGTGCGCCCGGGCTGGACCGGCACCGCCATCCCCGGCCACACCGTGGCCATCGTCGACGGCGAAGGGCGCGAGTTGCCGGCGGGAGAGACGGGCAACATCGCCTACCGGCGGCCCGACCCGGTGATGTTCCTCGGCTACTGGCACAACCAGAAGGCCACCGAGGCGAAGTTCCGCGGCGACTGGCTGATCAGCGGCGATCTCGGCATGCGCGACGAGGCGGGATACTTCAAGTTCGCGGCCCGCGACGACGACGTGATCACCAGCGGCGGCTACCGGATCGGCCCCGGCGAGATCGAGGCCTGCCTCGCGCGCCACCCGGCGGTGGCGCTGGCCGCCGCGGTGGGCGAGCCGGACCCCATCCGCACCGAGGTGGTGAAGGCGGTGGTGGTGCTGCGCGAGGGATATGCCGCCTCGGAGGCGCTCCGGACCGAGCTGCAGGAACACGTGCGCTCGCGCCTCGCCGCGCACGAGTACCCGCGCATCGTGGAGTTCGCAAAGGAGCTGCCTCTCACCGCGACGGGCAAGATCATCCGCCGCGCGCTGCGCTCGCCGAGGAAGTGACGCGCCGCCGCGGGCGGTCCACCTCGACGAGCGGCGCCGGGTCGGCGGCAGGGACGAAGCGCAGCTTGAGCTGGCGCCCCAGCGCCGCGGCGATGCGAGTGGCGCGCTACACTGCCTCCATGCCGCACCTCCGCTTCGACCTGAACTTCACGCCGTCCGCCGGGGACAAGACGCGCTTCGCCGCCGCGGTGGCGGAGCACTTCGGCCGGGTGATGAACACCGGCACCGAGCACGTGGCGGTCTCGCTCCGCTGCTGCGCCCCGGAAGACCTCCACTTCGGGCGCGCCGCCGACCCGGCGCGCGTCGCGCTGCTCGACTTCGACGTGCGGCGCGGCAGGACCATGGGACAGAAGCGCGAGCTGGCGCTGGCGGTGATCGGCGAGCTGCGGAAGACCTTCGCGGTCGATCCTTCCGGCGTCTACCTCGTCTACACCGAGCACGACGGCCCCGACTTCCAGATGGAGGACGGCGTGTTGCCCTCCTGGTCGGCCGGCGAGGACCCTCTCGCCGGGCTGCGCAAGAGAGGGTGAGCCGCGTCGAGGAGTCGCGCGGCTGGCCGCGTCCGAGGGCCGCCCTCCTTGACGGACGACCGTCCGATCTGTCGTAAATCGTGCATCGCGCTCACCCGGAGGTTCCGCGATGCCCACCTCGACGCTCTCCCGCCGTGCGCTCCTCGCTGCAGGCGGCGCCGCCGCAGCAGCCTCGCTCCTGCCCCGCCGCGTCCTTGCCGCCAGCAAGGCGAAGCTCCGCATCGGCCTCCTCCTCCCCTACTCGGGCACCTATGCCGCCCTGGGGAACAACATCACCGACGCGATGAAGCTCGCCGCCAGCGAGCACGGCGGCAAGCTCGGCGGCCGCGAGATCGAGTGGGTGGCGGTGGACGACGAGTCGGACCCGGCCAAGGCGCCCGCCAACGTCAACAAGCTGGTGGTGGGCGAGAAGGTCGACATCCTCACCGGGCCGGTCCACTCCGGCGTGGCCATGGCGATGATGCAGATCGTCCGCCAGGAGAACACCCTCACCATCGTCACCAACGCCGGAGCGCAGGCGGTCACCGGCAAGCTCTGCGCGCCGCACGTCTTCCGCACCTCGTTCTCCAACTGGCAGACGTCGTACCCGTGCGCCGACGTGATGCTCAAGGACGGCCGCAAGAAGGTGGTGCTGATGTTCTGGAACTACAGCTTCGGCCAGGAGTCGATGGCCGCCTTCAAGGAGGGCTTCGCCAGGGGCGGCACGGTGGTGAAGGAGATCGCGGTGCCCTTCCCCAGCACCGAGTTCCAGGCCAACCTCTCCGAGATCGCCTCGCTCAAGCCCGACGCGGTCTTCGTCTTCTTCGCCGGCGCCGGCGCGGCCAAGTTCGTGAAGGACTACGCTGCCGCGGGCCTCTCCGAGAAGATTCCCCTCTACGGCAGCGGCTTCCTCACCGACGGCGTGCTGGCGGCGCAGGGCGCGGCGGCCGAGGGCGTGAAGACCACGCTGCACTATGCCGACTCGCTCGACAACGCCGCCAACAGGAAGTTCCGCGAGGCCTTCAAGAAGGCCACCTCGCGCGATGCCGACGTCTACGCGGTGGCGGGCTACGACACCGTCAACCTGCTCGCGCAGGCGCTCGGCAAGGTGCAGGGCGACACCTCGGCGCAGAAGGAGCTGATCGCGGCGCTGGAGACGGCGCGGATCGACAGCCCGCGCGGGCCCTTCCGCTTCTCCAGGGCGCACAACCCCATCCAGAACGTCTACCTGCGCCAGGTGAAGGGCGGC
>DASSQZ010000275.1:0-2526 GCA_035702105.1 Myxococcales bacterium
GGGCTGGTACCGCCTCGTACCCTGCACAGAACCCCGCACAGCTCACCGCACACTCGGTCGACTCGGCGAGAAGTGGCAACGCATTTTTCAGCCGAGAATCGCCTCGTTAGATTGGCTCCCCGAGCTGGGTTCGAACCAGCGACCCACGGATTAACAGTCCGTTGCTCTGCCAGCTGAGCTATCGGGGAACAGGACGGGCCGGCGAAGGGCGTCGCTTGTAAGCCGCCACGGCGGGATGTGTCAAGGTTACACTGCGAGTCGTGCAGCCACTCCGCCCAGGCGATCCCATCGACGTGGTCGCTCCCTCCAGCGCCTTCGACCGCGAGCGGTTCGAGCGCGGCATCAAGGCCCTCGCGGACATGGGCCTCGTCCCCCGCTACTGCGACGAAATCTTTGCGCGCACGGGGCACCTCGCGGGCAGCGACGAACGGCGCAAGGCAGAGCTGGACGCGGCCCTGCAGAGCGACGCCAGGGCCATCATCCTGGCCCGCGGCGGCTACGGCCTGTTGCGTTTCGCCACGCACGTCCACCGGGTGCCGCAGAAGCTCCTCGTCGGCTACAGCGACGCGACCCTGCTGCACGATCTCTGGCGCCGGGCGGGCGTGCCCTCGATCCACGGCCCGATGTGCACGCAGCTCGGCGAGGATCCGTCCGCCCAGCAGCGCCTGCGGCAGCTCCTCTTCGGCGAGCCTCCGCCACCTCTCACCTGGCAGCCCCGCACCGCGAGGGCCGGCCGCGCCGAGGCGCCTCTCGCGGGCGGCAACCTCGCCTCCCTCGCCTCGATGTGCGGGACGCCGCTCCAGCCCTCCTTCCGCGGCTGCATCGTGCTGCTCGAGGACCTCAACGAGCCGCCCTACCGCCTGGACCGCCTGCTCACCCAGCTCCTCCTCAGCGGCGCCCTCGACGGCGCGCGCGCGTTCGTGGTGGGCGACCTCAGCGCGCCCGGGGAGGATCCTGCCAACCGGGAGGAGACGGTGGCCGAGCGCCTGCTCACGCTCGGCGTGCCGGTGGTCTTCGGCGCTCCCTTCGGGCATGCCGGCCGCAACCAGCCGGTGGCCTTCGGATGCGGCCACGCTCTCGACGCCGAGACCGGCGAACTCTTCCAGCTCGAACCGCCCACCGGCCGCGGATGAAGGCACGTTCACGACCCCTCGTGGTTCAGCACCACACGCGTAGCCGGCAGGCCGCCTTCGGCGGCGGCGGCCAAAGCTGCTAGGCTGCGCCGCCCATGCGCGTCTATCTGCTCGGCATCGCCGGCACCGGGATGGGGTCGTTCGCCGGTCTGCTCCGCAAGGCCGGCCACGAAGTCTCCGGCTCCGACGAGAACGTCTACCCTCCCATGAGCGACAAGCTCCGGGAGTGGCGCATCCCCACCTTCACGCCCTTCTCGGCCGGGAATCTCAAGGCGGCGGACATCGACCTCGCGGTGGTGGGAAACGTCATCCGCGCCGAGAACGTGGAGGCCAGGGCCGTGCGCCGCCAGGGCATCCCGCACATGAGCTTCCCCGAGGCGCTGGAGGAGCTCTTCCTCACCACCCGCCACTCGGTGGTCGTGGCCGGCACCCACGGCAAGACCACCACCACGAGCCTCTGCGCGCAGGTGCTCATGCACGCGGGCCGCGACCCGAGCCTCCTCGTCGGCGGCGTGCCGCTCAACTTCAACGAGGGCTTCCGCCTCGGCCACGGCGAGCACTTCGTCATCGAGGGCGACGAGTACGACACCGCCTACTTCGACAAGGGCCCCAAGTTCCTCCACTACCGGCCGCGCACCGCCATCTTCACCGGCGCCGAGTTCGACCACGCCGACATCTACCGCGACCTGGCCCATTACGAGAGCGCCTTCGAGAAGTTCTTCGCGCTCTTGCCGCCGGACGGCTACGCGGCCGCCTGCAGCACCTTTCCCAACTGGAAGCGCCTGGCGAGCTTTGCCCGCTGCCGCGTCGAGACCTACTCCGCCCACGACGGCGTCGAGGCCGACTGGCACTCGCGCTGGCTGCAGCTCGGCCCCGCCGGCGCGTCCTTCGAGGTCGACTTCAAGGGCAAGCCGGAGATCCGCGTCCTCCTGCCCTCCGCCGGCCGCCACAACGTGGAGAACGCGCTCGGCGTCTACGCGGCCTGCCGCGCGCTGGGGCTCAAGCCCGACGAGATCGCCAAGGGCTTTTCCAGCTTCCGCGGCGTCCGCCGCCGGCAGGAGTTGCGCGGCGAGGTCAAGGGCGTGGCGGTGATCGACGACTTCGCCCATCACCCCACCGCGGTCCGCGAGACCATCGCCGCGGTCCTGGCGCAGTACCCGGGCCGGCGCCTGGTGGCGGTCTTCGAGCCGCGCAGCAACACCGCCATGCGCAAGATCCACCAGGACGAATACGCGCACGCCTTCAAGGGCGCCGACGAGGCCATCATCAGCCAGCCCTCCGCCATCGCCAAGGTGCCGGAGAGCGAGCGGGTGGACGCGAAGCGCATGGCGCAGGACATCGGCAAGGCGGGCACGCGGGCGCGCTGGATGGAATCGCCCGACGCCATCGTCGC
>DASSQZ010000276.1:0-9162 GCA_035702105.1 Myxococcales bacterium
CTGTCGAGGTCGGAGGTGGACTGGACGGTGGACTGCAGCTGCGATCCGGCCGGCAATCCGCCGCCGCAGGCTGCCGACAACGCGAGCAGCGTCGCTGCGAACCTGCCGGCTGCGTTTGCGCTCGTCTGCATACCGTTGCCCACCTCTGGCGCCGCTGAAAAATTCGCGGCATGGTGGACGACAGAGCAAGCGGTGGGCCAACCGTGTGCGATAGCGGACAGGGTTGTTTCATGCGCGGTTGTCAGAGTCGCACACAGACCCCGTTGCGCACGCCGCTGCGCGACTTGCGCACGCGGCTGCGCAAGATGGGCACGGCTCGCCCCGGCCGGTCTTCACGCAGCGGCGCGGCGCCGGCGTGAGCAGAGCTCAGCGGGCGAGGCGGAAGCCGAGGTTGGAGAAGCGCGCCGTGGGCGGCCAGGCGTTGCGCGAGGCGCAGCGGAGTTGGGGCGGATGCGCGTTCCAGGAGCCGCCTCGCGCGCTGCGCAGGCCAGCGGAGAAGAGGTCCGCGCACCACTCCCAGACGTTGCCGGCGCAGTCGAACAGGCCGTGCGGGCTGAGGTTCCCCGCGATGGAACCGACCGGCAAGGTGTGGCGCACTCCGCCGCGGTGGGCGGCGAAGGCGGGGATCCACTCGTCGCCCCAGGGAAAGCGGCGGCCGTCCTCGCCGCGCGCAGCCCGCTCCCATTCCGCCTCCGTGGGCAGGCGCATGCCGAGCGAGCGCGCGAACGCGTCCGCCTCGTACCAGCTCACGCCGACGAGGGGCTGCCGGGGTCCCAGGTACGCGCTCCATGCCGGATCGTTCCAGAAGCGCGGCCTGACGATTTCGTTGCGCTCGCGAAAGGCCCATCCCTCGTCGGTCCAGCAGGCGCGCTGGAGATAGAAATCGTTCCCTTCCAGGGCACGGGCGAACTCCTCGTTGGTCACCGGCGTCTCGGCGATCTCGTAGGCGGCGGTGGCGACCCTGCGGCGCGGATGCTCGTTGTCCTGGCCCTCGGGCGGGTCGCTGCCCATCCAGAATTCGCCCGCCGGCACGGCGCACATCCGCATGTTCGAGCAGATAGCGCAGAAAGACGAAGGGCGCCCGGCCGTAGCCGGACGCCCCTCGCGGGCGGACAACACGCCGGCCGCTGCTAGAATTCGCCGGGGAACGTCACTGCCGCGGTGAAGTCGTAGTCGGCGGTGTTGTCGGTGGCGCTGGGCACGGCGCCGAACACCGGATCGCAAGGCTCGGTGCCCACCTGCGCGGACTGCGAGGTGACCGTCGCGCCGGTCGAATCCTCGAGCTTCATCATCCAGAATCCCTCGGCCGGGGCGCTGGTGGTCTGGCCCTTGGCGCAGGTCACGCCCATCCATGTGTCGCCGGCCGGAAGCTGCCCGCCGGTGGCCCTGGCGTCGGTGCGGCCGTGCACCTGCCCGTCGGCGGCCTTGTACCAGCGGGCCACGGTGGAGACGTCGGACTGCGCGCCGGTGGGGTTGGGCAGGCAGAAGAGCGTCAGGGTGTCCTGGAACTGGAGCTTGCCGCCCACGCCGGGCTCGCGCTCCCAGGTGTAGCTGCCGTTGCGCGGGCCATGGGCGTCCCCTTCCTCGGGCATGAAGTTGGTGAGGGTGATGCTGGCGGAGCGCTTCACGCCCTTTACGGGGTCGTGGAGGTTGTCGAAGGTGTCGGTGATCTGGCCGCTGGAGCGCTCGTGCGCGCTGACCGACGCGAGCGCGGTGTAGTCGAAGGTCACCACGCCCTTGTTCTCCACCAGCGCTCCGGCGCCGGCATCGGTGTCGTCCGCGTTGGCGGGTCCGATGTGCGTGATCGAGCCCGACATCACCTTGACGAAGGTGGGAGCTCCGGTGGCCGGCACCGCCGCCAGGTCCAGCTCGAAGGTGTAGGTGACCGAGCCGTCGAGATTCGCGGCCCGGGTCATGGTGAACTTGCGATCGACGCCGTCGCGCACGTTCTCCCAGGTCTTGGTCTCGCCGTCGGCGAGGGGATTGTTCTCGATCAGCTCCTCGACGTGGTGGAGGTGCTTGCGGAAGTGACGGTTCACGCGCTCCACGATCTCGCCGGTCCGCACGAAGAGGTGGGGATGGCAGTCGGGCGTGGTGGCGGCCTGGGTCAGCGCCGCCGCGGTGGCGGGGGTGCCGGCGGTGTCGCCGTCGTTCTGCGAGATGGCCAGCTTCTCGAAGGTCGGCGCGTTGGCGCGGAAGTCGCTGGTGCTCGCGGAGCCGCCGCACGCCGCAGCGGCGAGGAGCGCGAGAGGAAGGATGCGGTTGAGCTTCATCGGGGCGTGCCTCCTTGGGTGGGTCTGGCGGCAAGACCCACGGGCGGGCGGCCGGGTTAAAAGAGGCGGGATGAACACATCGCCCGTGCGCGCGGTCATCTACGATCTGGATGGGACGCTGATCGACTCGCGCGCCGACCTGGCGGACAGCGTGAATGCCATGCTGGCGCGCATGGGCCTGCCGCAGCACCGCCCGGAGCTGATCTACGGCTTCATCGGCGAGGGCGCGGAGCGGTTGATCCGCAGGTCGCTCGGGCCGGCGTGCGAGCACCGGTATCCGGAGGCGGCGCCGATCTGGCGCGAGGAGTACGGCCGCAGGCTCCTGTCCCGGACCTGCCTCTACAACGGCGTAGACGAGCTGCTCCGCCGGCCTCCTGCCGCGCGGGGGGTGCTCACCAACAAGCCGGGAGGATTCGCGCGCGAGATCCTCGGGGGCCTGGGCATCGCGCACGCCTTCCGCGCCGTGGTGGGAGCCGACGAGGCGCCGCGCAAGCCGGCGCCCGACGGTCTGCTGCGCTTGTGCAAACAACTGGACGCATCGCCCGCCGAGGCGCTCCTCGTCGGCGACAGCGCCATCGACCTGGCAACCGGGCGTGCGGCGGGTGTCCGCGTGTGTGCGGCCACCTGGGGGCTCGGAGAGCGTGCCGCGCTCGCGGCGGCGGATTATCTCTGCGATACGCCGTTGCACGTCGCAGAGCTTCTCGCGCGACTCGGTACTTGACTCTTTTGCCGCACCGCGCGAGGAACCCTTCGCCGAGCGAACAACCCCGAAGGAGCACTCCGTGCCCGACAGCGTCCGGATCTTTGCAGGCAAGCAGGAGCTCGACCTCCCCATCGTGCAGGGGACGGAAGGCGAGCGGGGGATCGACATCACCAACCTGCGCGGCAAGACGGGGCTGACCACGCTCGATCCGGCCTTCATGAACACCGCCTCCACCCAGAGCGCGATCACCTTCCTGGACGGCGAGCGGGGGATCCTCCGCTACCGCGGCATCCCCATCGAGGATCTGGGCGAGAGGAGCAGCTTCATCGAGACGGCGTACCTGCTCGTCTACGGCAACCTGCCCAACCGCGAGGAGATGTCGCGCTGGCAGCGGCTCCTCACCCGCCACTCGATGATCCACGAGGACATGCGCCGCTTCTTCGACGGCTACCCGATGACGGCGCATCCGATGGCCATCCTCTCGGCGATGGTCTCCTCGCTGAGCTCGTTCTATCCCTACGCGCTCAACGCCAAGGCCGACGAGTACCGCGACATCACCATCGCCCGGCTGATCGCGAAGCTGCCCACCATCGCGGCGTTCTCCTACAAGAAGAACATCGGGCATCCCTTCGTGTACCCGCGCAACGATCTCGACTATTGCGCCAACTTCCTGCGGATGATGTTCGCCGTTCCCGCCGAGGAGTACCGCCCCGATCCGGTGGCGGTGAGGGCGCTCAACCTCCTGCTCATCCTCCACGCCGATCACGAACAGAACTGTTCCACCAGCACGGTGCGGATGGTGGGCTCGGCCCAGACCAACCTCTTCGCCAGCATCAGCGCCGGCATCTGCGCGCTCTGGGGGCCCCTGCACGGCGGCGCCAACCAGGAAGTGGTGGAGATGCTCGAGGACATCGGCAGGCGGGGCCTGACCGCGAGGCAGTTCATCGCGCAGGTGAAGGACAAGAAGAGCGGCCTCCGGCTGATGGGGTTCGGCCACCGCGTCTACAAGAACTTCGACCCGCGCGCGAAGATCATCAAGAAGGCCTGCGACGACGTGCTGAGCAGGATGGGCATCCGCGACCCCATGCTCGACCTCGCCAAGGAGCTGGAGGAGACGGCGCTCAACGATCCGTACTTTGTCGAGCGCAAGCTCTACCCGAACGTGGACTTCTATTCGGGAATCATCTATCGCGCGCTCGGCATTCCCACCCACATGTTCACGGTGATGTTCGCGCTGGGCCGGCTTCCCGGGTGGATTGCGCACTGGAAGGAAATGATCGAGGACCCGAGCACCAAGATTGCCCGGCCGCGGCAGATTTACACAGGACCTCGGGAAACCCGCTACGTTCCGATGGAGCAACGGTAACAGGCTGTCCGTTTGTGGGACGAGTGCCGGCCCGCGCGCCTTCCTGCTTGCGAGTCGGGCGATCGTACCTTAGGCTTGGTACTCCTCTTCGATGGAGCATCGAAACGTGACGATTCGCGCGAACATGGCAGGTGCGGTGTTGTCCCTGGCTCTGGCCGCTTGCGCAGGAGCAACCCCACAGGTGCAGGCGACGGCGGCGAACCAGGAAGCAAAGAAGGATGCGGCCAAGCCTGTCGCCGCGAACGACAAGAAAGACATCGTCTGCCGCATGGAGCGTCCCACCGGCAGCAACATCCCCGAGCGCGTCTGCCGCTACGTGGGCATCGAGACCAACGAAGAGACCCAGCGCACCCAGGACATGATGCGCGGGGCCCAGCGCAGCAATGGCGCGGGCGTCATCGGCAACTAACGGCCCTTGACCAGCGACACCACCCCGGTGGTGAGCGCCGGCACGTAGGTGATGAGCAGCACGCCCACGGCCATGATGATCAGGAAGGGCAGCGCCTTGCGGTAGAGGAGCGGCAGCGGCTTCTGGAACCGTGAGGCGCTCAGGAACAGGTTGAGTCCCATCGGCGGGAAGAGGAAGCCCAGCTCGAGGTTGGCGAGGAACACCACGCCGAGGTGCACCGGCTCCACCCCGAAGGCCACTCCCAGCGGCGCCACCAGCGGCGCGAGCACCACGATGGCGGAGTAGATCTCGAGCACGCTGCCGAGCACCAGCAGGAGCAGGTTGAGCGCGAGCAGGAAGACCCACTGCGAGTGGATGTGCGCCTGCACCCAGGCCAGCAGGCGGGTGGGGATCTCCGCGTCCACCAGATAGCTGGTCATCCCCAGCGCCACGCCGAGGAGAATGACCACGCTGCCCACCAGGGTGGAGGCGTGCACCAGGACGCGCGGCAGGTCGCGGGTGGGGTGCACGTCGCGATGCACCGCCAGCTCGGCGATGATGGCGTAGGCCGCGCCGAGCGCCGCCGATTCCACCACGGTGGCGAATCCACTCCCCACCGCCACGATGATCAGGACCGGCAGCCCGAGATCCCACTTGGCGGCCCACACCGCCCTCGCCGCCTCCCGCAGGTCGAAGGCCGGCCGCGGGACCCGCGCGCGGAGGCCGGCCAGGATTCCGTAGATCGCCACCAGCACGATCATCAGCAGTCCCGGCACGAGGCCGCCGATGTAGAGGTGGTCGATGGCCACGCCCGCCACGACGCCGTAGAGGATGACGGGCAGCGAGGGCGGGAAGAGCAGCCCCAGGCTGCCGGACGCGGTCACGAGACCGAGCGAGAAGCCTTCCGGATACCGGTCGCTCACCAGCGCCGGGAAGATGATGCCGCCGAGCGCGAGGATGGTGACGCCGCTCGCGCCGGTGAAGGTGGTGAAGAGCGCGCAGGTGAACACGGCCACCACCGCGAGCCCGCCCGGCATCCAGCCGAACACGCCTTGCGCGGCGCGCACCAGCCGCTTGGAGGCGCCGCCCTCGGCGAGCACGTAGCCCGCGACGGTGAGCAGGGGAATGGCGGGCAGCGTCGGCGACACCACCAGGCGGAAGGTCTCCGCCGGGACCGAGGCGATGGGCGTTCCCGCGAGGTAGAAGAGCAGCACGGCGAAGCCCGCCATGACCACGAAGACGGGCGCGCCGAGCAGGAAGGAGGCCGCCAGGAGGAATGCGCCGGGCCAGCCCAGCGCCGAGACGTGCCCGCGCAACAGCGTGGGGCCGTCGGGCATGGTGAGGAATCCCAGCCCGCGCGAGGCGACCAGGCGCGAGATCACGAAGGGCGCCACCGCCGCGATGAGCAGCCAGCAGAAGATCTTCGCCGCCTTGTCCGGCGCCTTGAGCGCGCCGCGGACCGACATGACCGCGAAGCCCACCGGCATGACCACTTCGAACCACCACTCCGGCACCCCGCCGGCGAGGGTGTCGACGCGGCCCTTGTCGAGCAGGACCATGTCGAGCGCGGCGTAGGCGAGGACGGCGCAGACGAGCGTCGTCACCGCGCTGCCGAAGGCGCGCGCGTAGAGGCGCGGCTTGCCTTCGGGCAGGAAGTCCACGGTGGAGAGCGCCAGGTGGCGGCCGGTGGCGGTGGCGAGCATGGCGCCGAGAAAGCCCACCCAGAGCGTGAGGTGCTCGGTGTAGACGGCGGCGCCGGGAACGCTGCCGCCGGTGAAGCGCCGCACCGCCGCCTCCAGCGTGGGCAGGATCACCATCGCGAGCACGATCAGCACCAGCGCCCAGCGCTCCAGGGCGGTGCCGGCCTTCTCGCCGGGGTCCTCGGGCGCTCCTGCAACGTGAACGGCTGCGGGCTGCGCGTCCAAGTCGACTCCAGGGTGCTGCAAAGGTTGACTTCCCGGGCGGCGTCAATATCACTCTCGGCCATCTTGCGCGCGTTCAAGTTCGCTCCGCTGGTGGTCCTGCTCGCCTGCTCTCCCAAGCGGTACGCGCTCAACCAGGTGGCAGACGCGCTGTCGTCCAACGGCGAAGGCGGCGCCTTCGCCCGCGACGACGATCCCGAGCTGGTCCGCGACGCGGTTCCCTTCGCGCTCAAGACCATGGAGAGCCTCTCCGATCGCCTCGAGGACCACGTCGGGCTGCGGCTGGGCATGGCGCGCGGCTTCACCCAGTACGCGTACGCATTCGTGCAGCAACCCGCGGAGCTGGGGGCGCCGCCCGACGTCGCGCAGGCGGAGATGCTCCGCGCCCGGCGCCTCTACCTGAGGGCGCGCGAGTACGGCCTCGACGGCCTGCGAATGCAGAGGGGCGTGACCGCGAAGGATCTTGCCAGGTCCGAAGGCATCGCCCGACTGCAGAAGGAGGACGTCCCGCTGATGTACTGGACCTTCGCACCCTGGGCCGCCGCCATCGCCGCCAACAAGCGCGACCTGACGCTGGTGGGCGACCTGCCCATCATCGCGGCGCTGCTGGACCGGGCCCTGCAGCTCGACGAGTCGTACGAAGAGGGGGCGCTGCACGAGTTCGCCATCACCTTCGACCCCGCGCGGCCGGAAGGCACCACCCCGCAGAAGCAGAAGCAGCACTTCGAGCGGGCGCTGCAGCTTGCGCAGGGCGAGAAGATCTCGGCCCTGGTCACCTATGCGCAGGCGGTCTCGGGGCCGGCGCAACACAAGGCCGAGTACGAGGCCTTGCTCCGGCAGGCTGCTTCCTTCGACGTCGAGCAGCCGAAGGCACGCAAGAACCGCCTCGCCAATGTCCTCGCGCAACGGCGTGCGCAATATCTCCTCGCGCACGAGGACGACGTCTTCTCGGATTGAGATCGGAGTCAACCTTCATGAAACGACCTGCACTCGCGCTCCTCTCCTGCCTGGTCGCCGGATCCGCGTCGGCGCAGACGGTGCGGATCAAGCTCGGCACACTCGCGCCCCAGGGCTCCACCTGGCACCAGCTCCTCCAGCAGATGGCGCAGGACTTCTCCAAGGCCTCCGGCGGCAAGGTGGAGCTCAAGATCTATGCCGGCGGCACCCAGGGCAGCGAAGGGGAGATGATCCGGAAGATCTCCATCGGCCAGCTCCAGGGCGCCAGCATGACCGCCATCGGCCTGCACGAGATCACGCCCGAGCCGCAGGCGGAGGACGTGCCCTTCATGATCGATTCGTACGAAGAGTACGACTACGTGCACGAGCACATCCGCGGCAAGCTGGAGGAGGCCATCGCCAGGAAAGGCTACCAGGTGCTGCAGTGGGGCGAGGTGGGGTTCGTCTACTTCTTCTCCACCGAGCCCTACCGGACGCCGGCGGACTTCGCCAAGGGCAAGGTCTTCACCTGGAACGGCGACCCCGGCGCGGAGGCGGCCTGGAAGGCGGCGGGGTTCCACCCGGTGGTGCTCTCCTCCACCGACCTGGTGCCGGCGCTGACCTCGGGGATGATCAACGTGGTCAACCAGTCGCCGCTCTACGCGTACACCACCAACCTCTATTCGCGCGCCAACCACATGCTCAACCTGCACTGGGGCTTCCTCACCGGCGCGACCATCGTGCGCAAGGACACCTGGGCGAAGATCGCGCCGGACGTGCAGAAGAAGCTGCTGCAGATCGCCGAGGATTACGGCAAGAAGACCCGCGACGATCTGCGCAAGCAGAACGAGGACGCCATCCAGCAGATGAAGAACCGCGGCCTCGACGTGGAGGAGCCGGCCGACATCCAGGCCTGGCAGAAGGCCTCCGAGCAGGCCAACAAGGTGATCCGGGGCAAGGTGGTGCCGGCGGCGATCTACGACGAGGTGAAGCGGCTGCGCGACGAGTTCCGCGCCCAGCACCGCCGCTGATCACTCGGCGCGCAGCGAGACGGCGGGGGCGGTGCGCATGGCCCGCCTGCCCGGCAGGAAGGACGCCGCCGCGGCGAGGAGCAGGAAGAGCAGGGCGACCGCCGCGAAGAGGAGCGGGTTCGCGCCGGCGGCCTCGGGCAACCGTCGGGCGAGGGCGCGCTGGAGGACCAGCGCCGCGCAGAGGCCGGCCAGGACGCCGAGGGTGGCGAGGCGCATGCCCTCGCCCAGCACCAGGCTCAGCACGTCGCGCGGCGCCGCGCCGAGCGCGAGGCGGATTCCCAGTTCGCGCCGCCTGCGCTCGAGGGCGTAGGCGAGCACGCCGTAGGTCCCCACCGCCGCGAGCAGGAGCCCGAGCAGCCCGAAGAGCGAGACGGTGGCCGCGCCCAGGCGGTCCGGCGCCAGGCTCTCTGCGCGCACCTGCTCCATGCCCGCGAAGGCGTCGAGCGAGAGCAGCGGGTCCAAAGAGGCGACCGCGCTGCGCAGCTCCCGCGCCAGCGCCTCCGCGGGAAGCGGCGAGCGGAGCATGAGGTTCAGCGTCTCGGC
>DASSQZ010000277.1:0-4505 GCA_035702105.1 Myxococcales bacterium
CGCCATCGTCGAGGCGGTGAAGGTGACGCTGGAGCGCACGCCGCCCGAGCTGGCGGGCGACATCGCCGACCGCGGCATCGTCCTCGCCGGCGGCGGGGCGCTGCTCAAGAACCTGGACGCGCTGCTGCGCGAGGAGACCGGGCTGCCGGTGTTTCTCGCCGAGGACCCGCTCTCCTCGGTCGTGATCGGCGCGGGCAAGGCGCTGGAGGAGCTGGACATCCTCCGCCAGGTCTGCAGCCCGGCGTAGGGCCCTTCCCTCGCCCGCCCAAAGTGCCTAGTCTGCGCTCGCGATGATCCGCGCTTCCGCCCTCTGCGTGCTGCTCGCGTCGGCGCCGAGCTGTCCGGATCTCTACTCCAT
This sequence comes from Myxococcales bacterium, assembly GCA_035702105.1. Classification (GTDB taxonomy): domain Bacteria; phylum Myxococcota; class Myxococcia; order Myxococcales; family 40CM-4-68-19; genus 40CM-4-68-19. Next base: position 359 of record DASSQZ010000277.1, read on the forward strand.
CGGCACGCACGGGTTCGAAGTCCCGACGGTGACGGCGTCGAGCGCGAGCGCCGTTCCCGATCCGGGCGGCATCTCGGTGACGGTGGACTTCACCGCGCACAACCCCAACGCCTTTCCCATCTCTCTCTCCGGCGTCGACTACCGCATCTCCCTCCAGGGGTCGCCCGTGTTCGAGGGCACACAGGGCGCCTTCGAGGTGCCCGGCCAGGGCGACGGCAAGCAGGAGCTGAAGGGCGTGATCAGCCGCACGCTGCCGGTCTATCGCACGCTGATCCCCAACCAGACCGCGACGTACAGGATCGTGGGCACGGCCCACGTGGACTCGCCCGCGGGCGTGCCCGTGGACGTCGATTTCGAGCAGGACGGCTCCTTCGTGGTGCCAGCGGTCCTGCCCTAGCCGGGTTACAATCCCGCCGATGCTGAACGGGGTCGCCAGAGAGCGGCTGTGGGAGATCTACGTCCGCGAGATCGGGCGTTGCCGCAGGCGCGTGGACGAGCTGCGCGGCAAGTACCCGAGCGCCAACGTGCAGGAGCTTTCCCAGCGCCTCACCGACGCGAAGAAGACCTGGGCTTCCACCGGAGGCGCCATCTCCGGGCTGTTCGGGCTCGCCCTGGTGCCGGCGGACCTCATGTTCGTCACCGCGCTCCAGCTCACCCTGATCATGGAGATCGCGCTGCTGCACAAGGTCAACTTGAAGAGCGACCGCGCCCGCGACGAGATCCTCGAGGTGCTGGGCTACTCCAACGGCGCCGACACCGTGAACCTCGCCGGGAGGGCGGGGCCCAAGCTGCTGGCGCGGATCGCCGAGAAGGCGCTCACCAAGCGCGGCCTCGCGCAGCTGGGCAGGGCAGTGCCGGTGGTCGCCTCCCCGCTGGTCGCCTACCTGAACAACCGCGATCTCCAGCGCGCCGGCGCCGCCGCGCTGCGCTTCTACGGCACCATCCGGCAGCTGCCGCGGCGCCGCGCCGTCACGACCTGAGGTTCTTCCGCAGGAACGCCATGGTCTTCTCCCACGCATCCTTTGCAGCGGGGCCGTTGAACTTGCCGCCCGAGGGGTTGGCGAAGGCGTGGTCCGCGTCGTAGGCGTGGAACTCGTGCTTGACGCCCGCCTCGGTGAGCGCCTTGTCGAACGCGGCGACCTTGTCGGGCGTGATCCAGCCGTCCTTGTTCGCCCACACGCCGAGCAGCGGGCCCCGCAGGGTCTTGAGCTTCGCGACGTCATCCACCGGCATGCCGTAGTACATCACCGTCACCGCCACGTCCTTGGGATCGTGCAGCGACGCCTTGAGCGACTCGCCGCCGCCCATGCACCAGCCGATGGTGCCGACCTTCACGCCCTTGCCGTTCTTCTTCAGCCACTCGAGGCCCGCCTCCTCCACCTGGTCTCCCCAGGCCTCGTCCTTGCCCTGCATCAGCGCGCCGGCCTCCTTCGGGTCGGTGGCGACCTTGCCCTTGTAGAGGTCGATGGCGAGCGCCAGGTATCCCTGGCCCGCAAGCTCGTCGGCCATGTGCTTGACCCAGTCGTTGAGGCCCCACCACTCGTGCACCACCAGCATGGCGCCGCGCACCCTGCCCCTGGGGCTCGCGACGTAGGCCTGCGAGGTCTGATCGCCCACCTTGAGCAGGGTCATGGTGCCCCGCGGCCTGGGCGCATTGGCGTCGAGCGGGTGGGCCTGGTGCGACGGCACCGCGCTCTTCGAGTCGTCGGCGGGATGGACGTGGGGGGCCTGGGCCAGGAGCAGCGCGGCAACGATCGGGAGCATGTTCACCTCGGGGAGTAGACGGTGGGATCGGCGACGCCCGCCTCGACGAACCCCTGCGCGCGCAGCCTGCAGGAGTCGCAGCGGCCGCAGGCGCGGCCCTTCGGGTCGGGATCGTAGCAGGAATGGGTGAGCGCGAAGGGCACCCCCAGCGCGGCGCCCCGGCGGACGATCTGCGCCTTGCTCATCTCGAGGAGCGGCGCATGGACGCGGTAGCGCGCGCGGCCTTCCACCGCCGCCGCGGTGGCGACATTGGCGAGCTTCTCGAACGCGTCCACGAAGGCGGGCCTGCAGTCGGGATAGCCGGAGTAGTCGATGGCGTTCACGCCCAGATAGAGATCCTGCGCCTCCAGGGTCTCCGCGTAGCCCAGCGCGAGCGCGAGCAGCACCGTGTTGCGCGCGGGCACGTAGGTGACGGGAATGCCCTGCCCGATGGGCGCGTCCTTGGGCACCGCGAGCTCGCCGGTGAGCGCCGAACCGCCGATGGCGCGCAGGTCGAGGGAGATGGTCTTGAGCGGCACGCCCATCGCCTGCGCGACCCGCTGCGCCGCCTCGAGCTCGTGCGCGTGGCGCTGGCCATACCGCACCGAGAGCGCGTGCGGCGCGAACCCGTCGTCCCGGGCGATGGCGAGGCAGGTGGACGAGTCGAGCCCGCCCGAGAACAGGACCACCGCCGCCCGCATCAGAAGCGGTTCCCGGAGAGGATGTAGTTCACCGTGCAGGGGAAGCTGCAGGCGCAGTTCTGCGAGGAGGTCACGGTCAGGCGGTCGGTCAGCGTCGCGCTCAGGGCATTGACCAGCGGCAGGCCGCCGTCGGGCTGAAGCGCGAAGCCGGCATCGGCGGCTCCGGTCAGCAAGAAGCCGTCCAGCGTCTCCGTGTCGGTGGCGTCGCAGCCGCAGGCGGTGCCGGTCGCGGGTACGGGTACCGAGGGACTTTCGAAATGGAACCCGCCGTCTGCCAGCAGGGGGCTCCTGTTCACACCCGCCTGGCCCGCGAGAAGGAGATTGAGCTCCGGACCGCCATCGCTTCCCGCGCCCACGCACAAGGTCGCGCCCTGCGAGGGGCGGTTGTCCAGCGTGAGGTGCCCTCCGTCCGTCGCGACGGTGCACTCGCCGGGAACGCGCAGCGGGGCGAAGACGAGGGTGAACTGGCCCACCGACGAAGTGCTCGGCGGGCACTGCTGGCCCACCTGCTCGGGGCAGGCAGCGAGAAGGAGCGCAAGGGGCAGGAGGAGGTTTCGCATTCAGTTGGGCGCGGAGGCAGCGGCGGCGGTGCGCGCCAGCGCGGCGGCCGCTGCCTGGGTGGCGAGCTCGAGGCGGAGCTCCAGGTCCACTGCGTCGAGCACCGCCTGCCGCTCGCGGGGCGAGGCGAGGAGCGCGCCGGCCACGACGTCGGCCAGGTCTCCGGGCTCCTTCGCGCGCGCGGCAAGCTGCGCCAGCTCCTGCATCTCCTCGGTGCGGCGCGAGGAGGAGAGGGCGAGGACGAGGTGGCGGAGCGCGTCCGCGAGCATCGCCGCGCGCGAGCCCGGAGCTCCCGGCTCGAGCAGCGAGGCCCGGACCAGCCGGTACGGTTCGGCGGCGGTCAGCTCTTCCTCGATGCGGGCGCGGGCGACGCCGCGCAAGAGGATGTTGAAGCGGCCGTCGGGCAGCCGGTCCACGCGCGCCAGCACGCCCACTCCCACCACCGGCAACACCCGCGGGGGCGTCTCTCCCGCGGCGCGCTCGTCGGGGATGTGGGCGAGCGCCAGCGCCTGCAGCCCGCGCTCGCAGTCACTCGTCATCTTGCGATAGCGCGGCTCGAAGATGTGCAGCGGCACCAGCGCCTTCGGCAGCAGCACCGCTCCCGGCAAGGGGAAGATCGGCAATCGCGAAAGCGAGCCGCGGACTTTCGCCTGGTCGTCCATGCCGGCCAGACTCATAGCGCGGCCGGAGGCCGCAGGCTACTTGCCGCAGCTCAGGCCGCCTTGGCGGCGGCCCGCACCGCCTCCGCCTCGCTCGCGCCCGCCTGGATGCGCATGCCGTAGAAGCTGCGGAGCACGAACACCACCGAGACGCCGAAGAAGATGGCCGCGAGCACCAGCCGGGTGCCCGTCTGCATCTCCGTCGCCAGCTCCACCGCGAGCAGGCCGAAGAGGGTGGTGAACTTGATGATCGGGTTCATCGCCACCGAGCTGGTGTCCTTGAAGGGGTCGCCGACGGTGTCGCCCACCACCGAGGCGGCGTGCAGCGGCGTGCCCTTGGCCTTCAGCTCCACCTCGACCACCTTCTTGGCGTTGTCCCAGGCGCCGCCGGCGTTGGCCATGAAGATGGCCTGGTAGAGGCCGAAGATGGCGATGGAGATGAGGTAGCCGATGAAGAAGTAGCTCTCCAGGCAGGAGAAGGCGAGG
>DASSQZ010000278.1:0-13614 GCA_035702105.1 Myxococcales bacterium
CCAGCCCCGGGGATCTTTTCAGCAAGATGCTGCTTGACCAACTCGTCGCGCTGCCGCTTGCCACCCTCTCTATCCGCCCAGTCGGGCGACGCCGCACGCGAGTAGAGATTCCCGAGGAGCCAACCGCACTTCGCGCGAAACTCCGGGTCGAGACGGCCTCTTCTCGCATCGATGAACACGGGGTAATGCTTGCCTTCAAGGGGGATCTTGACTCGAAGGAACGCCACGGCTGAGTCGCCAAGCCCAAGTTCCGCATCTGGGTGAAAATAGAACAGGCCGAGCTTCGATTCGTTTTGGTCGACGATACGTTCAAGAAGTTGCTGCGCCTTGTACTTCGTGCTCGCGGCGAACATCCCGAATGCGACCGGTTGCGCGATCTTGGTCAGCAGTTCCGGCAGCACGGCTTTCAGCGACAGCACTGGAACGATGCTGACGTGATAGTCGATGGATTCAGTCTTCTTTCGCCGGACCAGATCGCACGACTGAGTAGCGACCATGAACCCGAGCGGCTCGTGGGGCTCGAATCCGGTGGATCGCATTTTGACTAAGGCCTTCAGCCGCTCGGTTGGTGCAAGAAAATCCCCTTGATCAAGGTCGTTCTCGGCAGCAAGAGCGGCATACGTCCAGTGCACTGCCGTCAGGCGACGCTCAGGCTGCTGTCCCGCGATGCTGGCCTCGGGCCGGCACCGGGATAAGACGAACTGTGATCGACCCGCTCGTGCGCGATGCACTGACGGTCTCGGCTGCGGTCGGCTTCCCGGCCGTGTCGGTGGAAGCACCGACTCCGACCTGGCGAGCAGCAGTGTACTCCGCGTTGGAGCGAACGTCTGAGGTTGTACTCGTACCGGCTTCGGCCTGTGCTCCCGTGTTACCCATTGTCTCCCTCGGCGATCTCGACGTTAAGGCTCCCGGTAGTCAGTTGCGACGCTGCGGCGACCATCTCGTCGCATCGTTCAACCCATGCCGCGAGTCGCTGGATCTCGGTTGACCCCAAGTGGAAGTTGTAGGCGACGCGAGACTCGTTCCGTTCGTGATGCCATTCACAATTGATCACGCCTTCGTTCCACCCGAGTTGTCGCAGCAAGCCCCTGTACTGTATCACGAAACGCGCGTCGGCAAGACGGGGATCGATGGTCGATTCAACAACGCGAATCAGTTCGTCCGGGACGGGATCGAGCCGATAACGCACGTTGACACCAGCCGCCGTCATCGGCGTCTCAGGAAGGGACCTGATGGCCCGTGCCACGATCCTCGCTGCAGCCTGCAAACCTCGTGTTCCCGCCGTCTGAGGCTGAACGAGAAGGCTGTTGCGAGAAGGGATGACGATGAGACCATCATGCAGCACGCGAACGGGCGCCTGTTGGTCGATGGCCACCTGAACCTCGACTGGTGTTCCGCGCTCCAGTTGGAACAGCCGTCGCGCGATACCGTCCGGCGTCAGGATCGCAAGGTTCCAGGCTCCCACGACGATGACGTTCCAGTCGACCGGATTAGCGGGCACACGTCACCATTGCGGCGCGAGAAGCGCGGGCGACACGCGATGGCGCGTGCGCAAGATAACGGCAGTCCTGGATGCCGCCCAGGCCTCGTTCATGGGCAACGCGCACACCCCTTTCCGACGGCCGCCTGCCGCCCCTGCGACGTGTTCTAACACGGCACGCGTTGCTGTGGGGACCCCCGCGGCCGACCCCCAAGCGGGGAACTGAGCTGGCGGTCGGTTGGCGGCCGGCAGGGCTGGGGCCGAAGCGGTGTCCCGCGTACCCCCATTGCGCGAAGAGACGAGCGGTAAAGTGTTCGGCGCGGGGACGCCGTTCCTTTCTTGCACCTCCGGCGAGCACGTACCCGGGGCACCTGCCCTGAGCGCGGTGAGCTTCGAGAAGCCGCCGCCGAGAGGCCCGTGAGGACCTGGGTGCACGCCTGCGGCGAGCCGACGAGCCTTCCTTCATCGCCATACTGCCGCGACAAGCCGTGCAGGTCGGTGACGAGGACCAATTGGTCGGCGGCCCGCTCCGGCATGCGAAAGAGCGGAGCGTTCAGCGGCGCATCGGCGCCCCAGCAGGCCGACCGGTCAACCGCGAGCGCATCGATGCATTGCCGCGCGCTGGCACCGTCGAACCTCGCGCGCCCTCCCTGCACCGACTTCTTGACCTCCACGACCACGGGCGCCGACGCGATCGAAGGCAACGCCTGTCGCTCCACCGCGTCGATCGAGGAAGGTGCGAGGCATCCCATGCACACCGACCACGTGTCGACAGTGCGGTAAAGCGGCTGAGAATTACTCCTCCACCGTAAGGGGCGGCCTGCCGCTGCCGCAGCCGGCGCAGAAGCCCAGAAGCGCAAGGCAACTCGCGCGCATCGCAGCCTGCTTATCGCGAGGTCCTCCCTCGCGCAACGCCGGCGTTCGTCGGGCGTCCTCAATCAACCGGAATGCGCGAGAAGGGCGCAAACCCTCCCGGCATCTTCGGCGCTGAGCGCCGACCAGGGCAGCAGGTGGAACGTGCGCCGCGGCAGCACGAAGGCGATGCCGCCGGCGACTGGACGGACGTCGACGTGTTCCCAGTCGCAGTAGGTCGTCGCCCCGCGGACGGTGGCGGCGAGCCCGTGGGAATCCAGTTGCAGGAGCACGCCGCTCTCCAGCTCGACGCGGGAAAGCGCATCGGGTCCGCGAGCAGCGTGCACGAACAGCGCCGCTCCGCCTGCGGCGGACAGCAGGGTCAGGCCGGCAATTCCCCCAGCGCATATCCGCAAGGCATCGGACAATCCATATCTCAGGACGAACTGAAGGAACTGAAGTCCTCCGACGCCGAGGCCGAGGCCGATCGCGAACATGGCGAGGCCGATGGGCAGGCGGCCTTCCTTGCCATTCAGCAAGAGCGACAGCCGGGCAACAGCGATTTGCAGGCGGGACGGCCGGACCGAGAGGGTCACGAAATCGCTGTCGCCCCTGGTGAACGAGGGAGAGAGACACTCGGACATGTAGCCTCCGAGCGGGGCGCTGCAGGTCCCATGCCGCTGGCGAAACCAATCACCCCTTCGAGTCTGCCGAGGAGATCGCGCTCTGGCCCACCCGAGATGGCAAGGGAACCGCGCCGGGGCTGACAAATTGTCCAACCCGGTTCACATGCTCGCGCACGGCGCGCGGCCGCGGGACCTGAGCTATGATTCGACAATGAACGACGCCGACCATGCTGCAGTGATCGGGATCGCCATGATGGCCGCGCGCGCCGACGGCCGGGTCGACAGCGCGGAACAGCGGGCCGTGGACGCGGTGGTCGCCCGCACCGGCAACCCGGACGTGGCGGATCTCGCGCGGCAGGTCGCCGGAGGACGGCTGCGGATCGCGGACCTGGCCTCGCGTCTTTCCGGCGACGAGGCGCGCCGAGCGGCCTGGGAGGGCGCGCTGGCCATCGTCAACGCCGACGGGTCGGCGAACGCGCGCGAGCGGGCTTTTCTCCGCGAGCTCGGAGCCGCGCTGGGGCTGGGCGAGGCGGAGGTGGCCGAGTCGATGGGCGCGGCCAGCGCCCTCGCGCGCGCCCCCCTCGAAGAGGCGCGCCCGGCCTCGCCGGGGGGGCCGATCCAGGAGTTCATCCTCCAGCAGGCCATCCTCACCGGCGCGCTGGAGGTGCTGCCCGATCGGCTGGCGAACGTCGCCATCCTGCCGCTCCAGCTTCGCATGGTCTACCAGATCGGCCAGCGCCACGGGCAGAAGCTCGACGCCGACCAGGTGAAGGACCTGGCCGCCACCTTCGGCCTGGGCGCCGCGGCGCAGGGCCTCGAGGGCGTGGCGATGAAGCTCATCGGCGGGCTGGCGGGGAGCCTTCTGGGCGGAATCCTCGGAGGCGGAGCGCGGATCGCGACCGGCGCGGTCGTCACCTTCGCGGCGACCTACGCCCTGGGCCGCGTGGCGGAGCAGTACTATGCGCAGGGGAGGCGACTGGACAGCGGCGACCTGCAGCGGCTGTACGCAAGCTTCCAGGACGAGGCGAAGACGATCTATCCGAGAGTGCAGTCGGAGATCGAGCGGCAGGCCGGCACGTTGAACCTGCAGAAGCTCCTGCAGGGCTTCCGCGCAGGCTGAGCCACGGCTCCGCCCGACATGGAGATCCGGCAGATGGGCTTTCTCCTCGACGGATTCAGGTCGCTGCCACGGCACGGGCTCGGCGGGGTGGCGGTGCTCCTGCTCTACGTCCTGCAGGGGGAGGTACGATTCGGCGCCCGGGCGCGGTCGCATTCCGCCGCTTCGTCCGACCGCGGCAGCACGATCGCGGTGTCGCTCGCGGCCGCGCTTCCGGTGCTGGGCTTCGTGCTCGCCATGAAGACGGATTGGTTCCGTGGCGCCCCGCTCCCCGGCATGCCCGCCATCGCCTGGGGCGGCGTGGCGCTGGGCGGGCTGGGGCTCGCGGTGCGCATCTGGGCGGTGCTGACGCTTCGCGAGCGCTACACCCGAACGCTGTTGATCCAGGCCGAGCATTCCGTCGAGCGGCGCGGGCCGTACCGCTGGGTGCGGCACCCGGGATACCTCGGTTCGCTCCTCAGCCTGAATGGAGTGGCGGCGGCATCCGGCAGCCTGGTGGTGCTGATCGCGTCGCTGGCCGCGACGCTCGCTGGCTACGCCTACCGCATCCGCGTCGAGGACGAGATGCTCATCCAACGATTCGGCGAGGCGTATGCCGCCTATCGGCGCGAGGTCGCCACACTGATTCCGTGGACCGCCGGGTTGGCACGGCTGCGCTCGCCCGGATGGAGCAAGAAAGGCGGGAGGAAACGCAACCGATCGCGGTAGTGTCTACGCCCGGTGGGCGCTGAAGCCACGGACAGGCCTCCTTCGCAGACCGATGCCTCCGGCGACGCCTGCCGGACCGCGACGATCGATGCATGCCGTCGCGAGTTCGTCCGCGTCGCGCACAGCTTCTGGATCGTCCCCGAGCTGATCCCGCCCGCTGCGCGCGACGACATCGCCGTGCTCTACTGCTTCTGCCGGCGCCTCGACGACACGGTCGACGACGCACCGGACGCCGCGCAAGCGCGCGATGCCCTGGCGCTCTGGCGCGATGAGCTCGGGGGCCGCGCGCCGGCGCGCCCGCTGGTCGAGGCGCTGCTGGCGAGCGTGCGCCGCAACCGCCTGCCCCGGGACTGCATCGAACACCTGCTCGACGGCATGGAGTCGGATCTGGGCCCGGTGCGGATCGCCGACGACGACGAGCTGCTGCGCTATTCGTATCGGGTCAGCACCGCGGTCGGCATGCTGGTCGCGCCCCTGTTCGGGATTCGCGGCGCTGACGCCGACGCACGCATCGTCGATCTCAGCCTGGCGCTCCAGTTGAGCAACATCCTCATCGGCGTCGCCGAAGACGCGCGACGCGATCGCGTGTACCTGCCCGCGACCCGGCTTGCCGCCGCCGGCCTGAGCGCCGGGGACGTGCTCCGCGATCCGCGCGGCCGGCGCCTGCTGCCGGTGCTGGAAGGAGTGGCCGCGCTCGCCGACCGCTACTACCGGAGCGCCGCCGAGGGCGTGCAACTGGTGCCGCTGCGCTACCGCCACGGCGTGCTCTTCCTCATCCGCGGTTACGGCGAGCTGGGCCGCCGCGCCGCGCGCGGACTTCCCGCGCCCAGCGCACCCGGGCTGCTGCCGCTTCGGGAGAAGGTGTGGTGGCTCGCCGAGTTGGCCATGACCGCATGGCACCCGCGCACCCTCGGGATCATCGCCCCGTCTCGGCACGATCCGGCGCTCCACCGGCCGCTTCCCGGCTGGCGCGGCGCCCACGTCGATGCCGGGTGGCAGGACCTGGGGAACTGGAATGGATCCTGGAAGCCCTGACCGTGGTGACCGCGGCATCTGCCGGGTCCCATCAGGCGCGCTCGAGGCGCGCCGGGACGTTCTTGTGCCAGGGGGTGCCGACGAACGGATCGCAGTCGCCCGTCGCCGTCAGCTCGTTCGGGGCCACTCCCGTGGTCCCGCGATCGCCGTAGCCGACGCCGAACCCGTTCGGCAGGGCGACGTGCCCGCGCTGCATCGAGCCGGAGACTTCCACCGGTACGGTGGCGGCGTTGCTCCGGGTGACCAATCGCACGCGCTCCCCGCTCGCCACGCCGAGCGCGGCGGCATCGTCGGGATGGATGCGCAGCGCGCCAGCGGCGTCCTTCTTCCGCCACGCGGGATCGCGGATGATCGTGTTGGCGGTGTACGAGCGCCGCTCGCCCGCGGTGAGCACGAAGGGGAACGCCGGATCCGGCGCAGGCGCGTCGTCGATGCGGGCGAGCGCGTCGAGGAGGTCGGGAAGAGCGAGGTGCAGCGCCGCCGGAGCGCGCCGCAGCACGTCCGCCCATTCGTCCACCGCGAAGACGACGCCGGACCCGGCGCCGAGAATGCGCTCGAACAGCGCGCACGCGACCTCCGCGGGCGTCCCCTCGAATCCGGCGCGCGCGAGCGAAGGGCCGTGCTGCAGGGCGGCCCGGGCGGCGAGCGCGAACACGACGGCGCCTTCGCGCGCCTCCTCGGGCAAGGAAAGCGTCCGGTAGAGGATCACCGGCGCGAGGCCGGACAGGCGCGGGTCCGGCATCACCCGCTGGACGAATGCCTCCGCGTACGAGGCGAGTCCCTCGCTGGCGGCGGAGCGCAGCGGGGCCAGGTCCGCCTCGGTGAACCCGCCCAGCGCCTCGCAGAGCCGGGCGTGAATCTCCGCCTCGGGCAGCGTCCCGGGCAGCGGGGGAAGCAGGCGGCGGCGGAGGTGGAAATGATTCTCGGGAAAGTCGAAGTTGAAGAAGGTCGCCTCCGCCTTCTCGAACTGCGACGACGCCGGCAGCACGTAGTGCGCGAGCCTCGCGGTCTCGCTCAGGGCGACGTCGATGACGACGAGCGTATCCAGGGCGGCGAGCGCCTCGCGCATCCGCTGCGAGTCGGCGAGCGAGTGCGCGGGGTTCGCCGCCTCGACCAGCATCGCGCGGTAGCGGCCGGGATGATCGGTGAGGATCTCGTCGGCGATCACGTTGCAGGGCACGAGCCCGCCGACGAGGCGCGCGCCGGCGACGGGGCTCGTCCGCTTCGACTCGCCGCTGGTGATGTCGACGAGGGTCGCGGGGATGTAATGCGTCCCCGGCTTGCCGAAGCTGCCGGTGAGCAGGATGAGCAGGCGGTGCAGGTAGCTGACCAGCGTGGAGTGGTGGTTCATCTGCACGCCCAGGTCCTCGAAGCTGGCGAAGGCGCGCGCACGGCCGATCGCCCGCGCCGTGCGCCGGACGAGCTCCGCGTCCAGGCCGGTGCGCGCGATCGCGTCCGCGACGGAGAACCTGCGCAGTGCGGCGGTCACCGTCTCGAGCTCTCCGCGCGGGACGTGAGCGTCGAGGAAGGCACGATCGATCCCGTCCTCCTCGAGCAGGATCGCGAGGAGCGCCACCAGCAGCCAGGCGTCGGTGCCCGGCTTCACCGGGAGATGGATGTCCGCGAGCTCGGCGGTCTCGGTCCTGCGCGGATCGACGACGATCAGCGTGCGCGCCGGGTCCGCCGCGATCTTCTGCAGCGTCACCCGCGCCCGCGGGATCGAGTGCGACTGCCACGGGTTCTTGCCCAGGAACAGGGCGACGTCGCAATGCTCGAAGTCCGCCCGCGTGGCGCTGCCCATCATGCGCGAGGCCACCCAGAACTCGCCCGCCTTCTCCTGCGCCAGCGCGCTGGAGCGGTAGCGCGACCCCAGCGCGCGCCGGGTGGCTGCCGAGTACGCGCCGGGGAGGTGGTTCCCCTGCCCGCCCCCGCCGTAATAGAAGATCGCCTCGCCGCCGTGCGCCTCGCGAACGGCGCCGAGACGGGCCGCGACCTCGCGGATGGCCGTCTCCCAGTCGATCTCCTCGAACGTGCCGTCGGCGCGGCGGCGCAGCGGGGAGGTCAACCGGTCGAGGCCGTTCTGGTAGTGGTCGAGCCGGTGGGGCTTCTCGCACGCGTACCCCCGCGACGCGGGGTGGGCCTTGTCGCCGCGAACCTGGACGAGGTGCCGCCCTCCTTCGCCGCCGAGCATCACCTCGAGGCCGCAGTTGCATTCGCAGAGGATGCAGGCCGTCTTCTTCCAGACGCCGTCGGTCGCCATGCGAATCAGCATGGACAATCTGGTCTCTTCATGCAACCATATTTCCCGTGCGCTACCGCTTCACGCGCGAAAACTGCTCTGTGGCCAGGGCCCTGGACGTGATCGGTGACTGGTGGACGCTCCTGATCGTCCGCGAGGCGATGCTCGGCACGCGCCGCTTCGCCGACTTCGCGGCCGAGCTCCCCATCTCGCGCAACATCCTCACCCGCCGCCTCGCCCATCTCGTCCGCCGCGGCGTGCTCGCCCGCGTCGACGCCGGCACCCACGGCACCCGCTACGAGTACGAGCTCACGCCGATGGGCAAGGACCTGGCCACGGTGATGACCGCGCTGCGGCAGTGGGGCGACCGCTGGGTCTTCGGCGAGGGCCGTGAGCCGCTGCTCGTCCGCGATCGCAGGACGGGGCGGCCGATCCCGCGCCTGCGCATCCTCGACGAGCGCGGCACGCCGATTCCGGCGCGCGAGCTGGAGGTCGTTGCCGGCCCGGGCGCGGAGAAGCGCACGATCGCGCGCTACCGGCGGATGGCGCGCTGATTCGGCCAGAGCCGGAGGATCGCGCAGGCGGACCGCCTCGAGCCTCGGCTCCCCGCCCTACGCCTGACGCTTGCGGCCGCGGCCGCCGCGCCTGCGCCGCCGCTTGCGGACGTCGCCGCGGCCGGGATGGTCGTCGTCGCGCTCCACCTTCGAGAGATCCTGGCCGGCGAAGGTCTGCTGCCACTTGACGAGCTGGTCGTGTCCCTGCCCGGTGGCCGCGACCGAGAGCTCGAACACCGCCAGCGCCTCGGGGAAATAGCTCTGCCTCGCGAAGGCCTGCGGCGACGACCTGCGCCGCCGCCGCTCGCCGGAGAGGATGGGCTGGGCGAGCAGGATCATCCGCGCCCGCTCGGCGATGCGCCGCGGCAGCCGGGCGGTGCGCACCATCTCCGAGAGCACGATCTCGGGAGCGACCACGTCCTGGGGCAGGCTCCAGGCCTGCGTTTCGCTGGTGGCCGCGAAGGCGGAGATGCCGCCGAGGCGCTCGTCGTGCAGCTCGGCCGCCTCCACCAGGGCGCCCTCGGGCAACGGCGCCTGGGCAGGGTCTTCCGCGCCCGGCTCCGGCGAGGCGGCGGCAGCTTCCTCCTCCTCGGACGACTCCTCCAGGGCGGAGAGCTCCCGGTCCAGCTCCTCGTCGTCCAATGCTCCGGCCTCCGGCCTCCGCCCCGGCGCCGACCCGTCGGCGCCCTCCTCCTTCTCCGCGGGCGCCGCCTCCGCGGGAGCCTGCGCCGCCCTGGGAACGGGGCCGCGCGCGTCGCGCGGCAGCGGCGCGAGCAGGGTCGCGAGGAGCACGGCGTCGGAGGGAATCTCGCCCACCCGCACGTGTGCGTCGAGCGCGGTCAGCGCCCGGAGGTGGCGTTCTGCCTCCTCCAGGCCGCCCTTCTCCAGATAGGCCGCCACCGGCGGGAGCAGGATGCGCAGGGCGCGCACCTGCCGGAGCAGCTCGAAGCAGCGGCGCGAAGCGCCCGAGCGCAGCAGCTTGAGCACTTCCTCCAGCACCCGCGGCGGCGCGCAGCGCGGGATCTCGTGCACGTGCGCCTGCATGGCGGCGAGCGTGTTGGGCTCGACGTCGAAAGCGCACTTGGCGGCGAAGCGGATGGCGCGCAGGATGCGCACCGGGTCCTCGCGCATGCGCACGTCCGGGTTGCCGATGGTGCGGACGAGGCGCGCGCGCAGGTCGTCCCTGCCGCCCACGTAGTCGATCACCCGGCCTTCGGCCACGTCGTAGAAGAGGCCGTTGATGGTGAAATCGCGCCTGCGCGCGTCCTCCTCGGCGCTGCCGAAGACGTTGTCGTGGCGGATGAGCAGGTCCGCGGGCAGGTCCTGGAGCTCGTCGAGCGGATTGGCGCGGAAGGTGGAAACCTCGATGATCTTGCCGGAGAAGAAGACGTGGGCGAGGCGGAACCTCCTGCCGATCAGGCGCGAGTTGCGGAAGGTCTCCTTGACCTCGTTCGGGTGCGCGCTGGTGGCGACGTCGAAATCCTTGGGGCGGATGCGCAGCAGCAGATCGCGCACGCACCCGCCCACCAGGTACGCCTGGTGTCCGGCGCGGCGGAGCTTGCGGACCACCTTCACGGCATCGGAATCGAGCAGCTCCTCGGGGATCTCCGGGGGCGCCTTGGTGCCGGGATGCTCGGTGTGCGCTTCCGTCGACAATCTGGCGGCTAAGTAGACTGAAGAGCGACCCACCGTCAACGGAAGAAAGCGGTCCGGCGACCGTTCTCCCGCACGCCGGGCGGACGGCGTTTCATCCCGGTGGCCAACCCATCGGCCGGCCCCCGATGACGTGCAGGTGCACGTGGAACACCACCTGGTTCGCGTCGGGGCCGGTGTTGATGACGCTGCGCCAGCCGGTCTTGTCGAGGCCGTTGGCCCGTGCCACTTCCCGGGCGAGTGCGAACACGTCGGGGAGCGCGGCGCCGGCCTCCACCTCGTCGAGGGAGCGCACGTGCTTCCTCGGGATCACGAGGACGTGCACCGGCGCCACCGGGTTGATGTCGGGAAAGGCGATCGCGCCGCCGTTCTCGCCCACCTTCTTCGCCGGGATCTGCCCCGCCACGATCTTGCAGAAGATGCAGTCTTCCATCGGCACCTCAGAAGAGCTTTCGCGAATCCAGCAGCAGCGTCACCGGTCCTTCGTTGACGATGCGGACCTGCATGGTGGCGCGAAAGACTCCTTCGCCCACCTGCACGCCCCGCGCCCGGACCAGGGCGCAGAACCTGGCGTAGAGAGGCTGCGCGGCCTCGGGGCGGGCAGCGTCGATGAAGCCCGGCCGGGCTCCCTTGCGCGCATCGCCATAGAGGGTGAACTGCGAGATGGCCAGCACCCCGCCGCCCAGGTCGAGCACCGAGCGATTCATCTTCCCCTGCTCGTCCTCGAAGATGCGGAGATCGCAGACCTTGTCCGCCATCCACCGCGCATCCTCTTCCGTGTCCTGCGCGCCGACGCCGAGCAGGACGCAGAGGCCCTGGGCGACGGCGCCCGTGATCCGCCCATCCACGGTCACCGAAGCCTCCGAGACGCGCTGCACCACCGCCCGCACGCGCGAAGGCATACCAGACCTCCGCGGGCCCCGCGCGCCCTGCCGTCGATCTGGCGGGGACCTTCAGTGCCGGGTCCCGGCGGGCGCGGTGGGCTCGCGCGGATCCAGCGTCTCCAGCAAGGTCGCCATGTCGTCCGCGTGCTCCTCCTCCTGCTGGAGCACCTCCTCCATCAGCCGCCGCGAGGTGGGATCGTTCTCGCCGAAGAAGCGGATCATCTCCAGGTACGACTCGATGGCGATGCGCTCGGCGACCAGATCCTCCTTGATCATGTCCACGAGCGAATTGCCCTCGGCGTACTGGGCATGGCTGCGGGTGAGCAGGCCGGCGGGGTTGAAGTCCGGGGCCCCTCCGAGCTGGCGGATGCGCTCGGCGATGCGGTCGGCGTGCTGTTGCTCCTCGTTGGCGTGCTCCAGGAACTCGTCGGCGATGGCCTGGTAGTGGATGCCCGCCGCCATGTAGTGGTGCCTGCGGTAGCGCAGCGTGCAGACGATCTCCGTCGCCAGCGCCTCGTTGAGCAGCCGGATGGCCGTCTCCACGTCGCCCCGGTACGCGGGCGTGACCGCCCCCTTCATCACGTGCTCGCGCGCGCGCCGCTGGATCTCCTGCATGTCCATCACGAAGGGCATCGTCTTTTCGGCCATGGCTGAACCCGCTCCCGTAAGGTGTCGGTCCGAAAAGTAGCCATGCGGTTGACCTGCGGCAGCGTCCATGACAGACGGAGCGGCCCATGCTCTCCCCGGGATTCCTGGAGCTGGCGAAGAGGCTGATCGCCGCCAGGACCGTGTCCGCGCAGGGCACACGCGAAGCGGCCGACCTCCTGGCGTCGCTCTGGGAGCATGCCGGCTTGCGCGTGCGGCGGCAGGTCGCCGACCAGATCCACGTGAACCTGCTCGGCGGTCCGGGCGGAGAGGCTTCCGGCCCCGGCGGCGTGCTGCTCGTCACCCATCTCGACACCGTGCCTCCCGGCCCGCTGGAGAAGTGGAACGGCGACCCCTGGACGCTCCGCGAAAAGGACGGGCACCTCTTCGGGCTGGGCGTCGCCGACGTCAAGCTCGACGCGCTCTGCAAGGCCGAGGCGGCCCGCAGGCTGCAGGGCCGGAAGGCGCGGCGTCCGTTCTGGCTGCTCGGCACCTATGGCGAGGAGGTGGGCCTGCGCGGCGCGCGGCACTTCGCCGCAAGCGACCTGTTCGCGGAGGTGGCGCCGGCGCAGGTGCTCTGCGGCGAGCCGAGCGAGCTGCGCATCGTCCACGCGCACAAGGGCTACGTGGTGATCCGCTGCACGCTGCGCGATCGCAAGGCGCGGCTGGTGGATACCGGCGGCCCCGGCGTGGAGCAGCTCCACTTTGCCGGGAAGGCAGCGCACAGCTCGACCCCGCACCTCGGCGACAACGCCATCGCCAAGGCGCTGGCGTGGGTGAAGTCGTCCGGCTCGCCGGTGGTGGCGGCGCGGGGCGGCACGGGTACCAACGTGGTGCCGGCGAGCTGCACGCTGGAAGTGCCCGCCCCGCGCGAGAAGGGCGAGCCGCAGCCCGCCGAGGTCAGGTTCCTGCCGCCGCGCCCGCCCTCGCCGAACCTCTGGCGCGCGCTGGCCACCGCCTCGGCGCTCGAAGAGCTGTGGCAAGAGGTCTTGCCCGGGGGCGCCGACGACCGCTTCGATCCCGCCGGCGCGGTGGGCGGGCTCAACGTGCTCGAGGGCGCGGACGCGGCGGTCTCCATCCAGCTCGACGCCCGCCTCCTGCCGCAGCACGACGGCGACGCCTTGATCGAGGCGTTCACCCGGGCGGCAAAGTCGTGGATCGATCGGCTCGGCCAGGGCGAGCTGGAGTTCGTAGCGCAGGTGGAGCGCAATGCCTCGGGGATGGCGCTCTCGCCCGAGGCGCCGCTGGTGAAGTCCGTCGGAAAAGTGCTCGCTGCCGCGGGGCTCGACCCCTCGCCGCAGGCGAAACCCACCAGCACCGAGGCGGGCGTGTTCGCGCGCAAGGGGTGCGAGGCCATCGTCTTCGGGCCCGGCCGCAGCACCGGCAACGCGCACACGCCGAACGAGCGCATCGAGATGGCGCAACTGGAGAAGGCGTGCGATCTGTACGAGTCCCTGCTGGTGGAGCTCTGCGCGTGTACGTGATCCGCGACGCCCAGAAGAGCGATCTGCCCGGCCTGCGCAAGCTCGCCTCGGTGCTCGACACCGTCAACCTGCCCGACGACGAGAAGGAGCTGGCCTCGATCCTGGAGAAGTCCGCCCGCTCCTTCGACGGCCGAATCCGCGACCCCTTCGAGCGCGAGTACCTCTTCGTCATGGAGGACACGCGCAGCGGCAAGGCGATGGGCACCTCGCTGATCATCGCCCAGCACGGCACCCGCGACGCGCCGCACATCTTCTTCGACGTCTACGAGAAGGAGCACTACTCGCACAGCGTGGACAAGCACTTCCGCCACCGCGTGCTCTCCATCGGCTACAACTT
>DASSQZ010000279.1:0-22221 GCA_035702105.1 Myxococcales bacterium
GCGTAGACCTGCACGCGCGGCTCGTTCTTCCGCGGGGCGTCCTTGCCGAGCAGCTCGGGCACCTCGTATCCCGGCTCCGTCTCCGGGAGACGGTCGTCGAGCGGCGCCACGTGCAGCCCGCCCGCCTCGTCGATCTGCACCAGCCGCGCGCGCAACGTGGCGTTCTGGGCGGCGGCAAGCCGCACCACCGCCGCGAACATGACCGCCGCCTCGTTGGGCGCCACCCGCTGCTTGGCGGCCCGGGCCTTCTCCAGGATCTCGTGCAGCGTGGCCATGGTCGGCGCGCAACTCTACTCGATCCGCGCCAGACCCCAAGAGATTCGCCAGCCCCGCGCCGCATTGCCACGGCGCGGCGTTGACTTGGGCCGGGCGGGCGTTAGGTTTGCGTTTGCGGCGTGAGGCATGGTGCCCACGCCTCGAAATCCCCGCCGGGAGCGATGCGCCCCGGCGAGCTGGAGACAAAATGCACCCAGGCATGATGTGGTGGTGGAAGCAGGCGCGCAGGCAGCACGGCTGCGGCGAACGCGCGTACGCAGGCGGCGGCGCCGACTGGCAGGCGGGTCCGTGGCACGGCGGAGGCGACGACCTCGGCAGCGGCGCCTTCGGAGTGCGCAGGCCGCTGCGCTTCCTCGCCTACAAGCTGAACCTCAGCGAGGAGCAGGTGGCGCAGCTGGCGAAGATCCTCGACGAGCTGAAGACCGAGCGCGCCCAGGCGGCGGTGGACGACCGCCGCACGGTGGCCGCGTTCGCGGACGGGCTCGGCCTCGAGCAGTTCGACGAGGCGCGCGCCAGGGAGGGCGGCGAGCTGCGGGTGAAGAGCGCCGAGCGCCTGCGCGACGCGGTGATCAAGGCGCTGGGCAGGATCCACGCCATCCTCGACTCCGCGCAGCGCGCCCAGCTCGCCTATCTCATTCGCACCGGCGTGCTCTCGCTGTAGCTAAATGGGGACACCCTACTTAATTCGCCGCCCTCGAGATTGCCGACACCGCGAATTAAGTAGGGTGTCCCCATTTTGTTTCGAGCACGTCGTTCTGGTAACCGCCCGCGGCCACCGCCGCATCGGCCACGTGCTGGATGGACTCGTCGTTGTTCCGGCCCGTGCTGGCGCGCAGGTTCGCCCGCACGCGGCGCCGCGCGTCCGAATAGAAGGTGTAGGTCATCGAGACCTCGTTTGCGCACTGCTCGAGGCCGCGCTGCCCGATCAGCATGCTGGTGCGCGACACGGTGGCCGAGAGCGCGAGCAGGTCGATGGCGATGTCGGCGATGCGCGAGACCTGCAGCTGCTGCTCCACGATGTTGCGGCCGTGCCGGTGCAGCACCGTCTCGCAGAGCGCCGCCAGCGACTGCGCCGCGTCCTCCAGGTAGACCACCTGCTCGTGCAGCGCCGGGTGGGCCCTGGTGATCTGCGGCTCGCGCCCGTAGGGCATGGCCTGCATGGGCACCGACTGCCGCGCCTTGCGCACGGCGTAGTCGCGCAACAGGCCGAAGCTCTTGATGGGAGCGGTGAGCGCGCCGGAAAGCTCCTTGCCCAGCCCCTTCAGGTACTCGCCCGGCTTCTGCAGCCCGGTGAGCCCGATGTACATGCGGAGGATCTCGTTGGTGCCTTCGAAGATGCGGTTGATGCGCGCGTCGCGCACCGCCTGCTCGTAGGGCTGCTCGCGCATGAAGCCCATTCCGCCCGCCACTTGCAGCGCCTCGTCGGCGGCGCTCCAGAGCGCCTCCGAGTTGAAGACCTTGGTTGCGGCGCCTTCCACCGAGTAGTCGACGCCGCCCTGGTCGATGGTGGAGGACACCAGGTAGCAGAGCGACTCGCTCGCGTACGCGTTGGTGGCCATGCGGCCGAGCTTCTCCTTGACCTTGCCGAAGCTCGAGAGCGCCCGGCCGAACTGCTTGCGCTCGGTCGCGTGCGCCACCGCGAGCTTGAGGAGCTTCTTCTGCCCGCCCACCGCGCCCGCGCCCAGCCCGGTGCGGCCGTGGTTGAGGATGCTCATCGCCACCTTGAAGCCCTTGCCCTCCTCGCCGAGGAGGTTGGCCGCGGGCACCCGCACGTTGTCGAAGTACACCGCGGTGGTGTTCGAGGCGCGGATGCCCATCTTGTCCTCGTGGGGCCCGTGGCTGACCCCGCCCAGGTCACGGGTCACGATGAAGGCGCTGATGCTGCCCTTCTGCCCCGGAGCGTCCGGCGTGGTCTTGGCGAACACCGTGTAGAAGTCGGCGATGCCGCCGTTGGTGATCCAGAGCTTCTGCCCGTTGAGGACGTAGAAGTCGCCCTCGCGCCGCGCGCTGGTCTTGATGGAGAACGCGTCGGAGCCGCTGCCCGGCTCGGTCAGGCAGAAGGCCGCCATCATCTCGCCGGTGGCCAGTTTCGGCAGGTACCTGCGCTTCTGGTCCTCCCTGCCGAAGAGGAGCAGCCCCTTGAAGCCGATGCTGGAGTGCGCCCCGATGGTCACCGCGACGGAGCCGTCCCAGGAGGCCACCTGCTCCATGATCCGCGCGTACCCGGTGTTCGAGAGCCCGAGCCCGCCGTGCTCCTCGGGGACGATGATGCCGAAGAGGCCGATGTCCTTGAGCGACTGCAGCACCTCGGGCGGAAACTCGCCCTCGCGGTCCAGCTTGCGCGTGTCGATTCCCGCCATGTACTTGTCGATGGTCTCGCAGATGGGGCCCACCAGCTCGGCCTGCTCGCGCGGCATCTGGGGAAAGGGAAAGATCTGGTCTTCGAGGATCTCTCCGAAGAAGAGCGATTTTCCGAACGACGCATTGGGATCGAAGGGCATGGCCGCAGTCTAAGCGGGTTGCGCCGCCCGTGCGACGGTAGGAGCTTTGCTTACGCCAGGGCCTCGGCGACGATGGCCTGCGCCTCGGCGACGATGCGCTGAAGGTGCGCCGGGTCGCGAAAGCTCTCCGCGTAGATCTTGTAGACGTCCTCGGTTCCCGAAGGCCGCGCCGCGAACCAGCCGTTCTCCGCGGTGACCTTGAGGCCGCCGATCTCCGCGCCGTTGCCCGGCGCCTTGACCAGCCGCGCGAGAATCCTCTCTCCCGCCAGCGTCTCCGCCCGCACCGCCTCCGGCGAGAGCTTCTTCAGCGCCGCCTTCTGCGCCGGGGTGGCGGGCGCGTCGATGCGCGTGTAGACGGGGCTGCCCAGCTCGGCGGAGAGCTCACGGTAGAGCACGCCGGGGTCCTTGCCGGTACGCCCCTGCATCTCCGCGGCGAGCAGGTCCATGATGATGCCGTCCTTGTCGGTGGACCAGGCGCTCCCGTCGCGGCGCAGGAACGAGGCGCCGGCGCTCTCCTCGCCGCCGAACCCCAGCGATCCGTCGAGGAGCCCGTCCACGAACCACTTGAAGCCCACCGGCACCTCCCGAAGCGCGCGGCGAATCTTTTTCGCCACCCGGTCGATCAGCGCCGACGAGACCAGCGTCTTGCCCACCGCCGCCCGCTCCGGCCACTCGCGGTGGGTGAAGAGGTACTCGATGGCCACCGAGAGGTAATGGTTGGGGTTGAGCAGGCCGGCGCTCGGCGTGACGATGCCGTGGCGATCCGAGTCGGTGTCGTTGCCGAAGGCCAGGTCGTACTCGTCCTTCAGCGCCACCAGCTTGGCCATCGCGTACGGGGAAGAGCAGTCCATGCGGATCTTGCCGTCCCAGTCCAGGGTCATGAAGCCGAAGGTGGGGTCGACCACGCGGTTCACCACCGTGATGTCGAGGCCGTACTCGCTGGCGATGGGGTCCCAGTAGTCGAGGTTGGATCCGCCCAGCGGATCCACGCCCAGGTGGAGCCCGCGCATCGGCTCGAAATCGATCGCGTTGCGCAGGTCGCGCACGTAGGGCGCGATGAAGTCGTGCTCCTCCAGCATGCCGGGCCGGACGGCACGGCGCACGCCCGCGATCCCGCGCAACAGATCGTTGGCGCGCTTCTCGATCCAGCCGGTGGCGGAGGTGTCGGCGGGCCCGCCGTTGGGCGGGTTGTACTTGATGCCGCCGTCCTCCGGCGGATTGTGCGACGGCGTGATCACGATGCCGTCGGCGAGGCCGCGGGAAAGGCCGCGGTTGTGGGTGAGGATGGCGTGCGAGATCACCGGCGTCGGCGTGGGACGCTTCGACCAGAGCACGTGCACCTCGTTCGCCGCCAGGACTTGAAGGGCGGTGTCCTGCGCCGGATCCGAGAGCGCATGCGTGTCCTTGCCCAGGTAGAGCGGGCCGCTGGTGCCCTGCGCCTTGCGGAACTCGCACACCGCCTGGGTGACCGCCAGGATGTGCGCCTCGTTGAAGGCGCGCTTGAGCGAAGAGCCGCGGTGTCCGCTGGTGCCGAAGGCCACCCGCTCCGAGGCCACGGCGGGGTCCGGCTTCTCCTCGAAGTAGAGCCGGCGCAGGCGCTCGACGTCGACGAGCGCCTCGCGCGGCGCGGGCTTGCCGGCGAGCGGATGGGCCATGCCCCGCAATCTACTGCCTCAGAAGCTCCCCGACAGGGAGAGCGAGGCGCCCTGCGCGCCAACCGACACCGAGGGGGAGGACAGCGGCCCGCCGCGCCGGTGGAGCAGCGGGAAGACGACGCCGCTCGCCGCGCCCACCAGGGCGCCGGTGAGCGTGTCGGTGAAGTAGTGCTTCTCCGCCATGATCCGCAGCGCGCCGGTGCCGGCCGTGCCGAGCGCCGCGGCGCTCCACAGCCACGGCGCGGCGGGCGACTCCTCCAGCGTGGCCGTCATGGCGGCTGAGAAGCCGGCCGAGGCGGCGAGCGCCGTGTGGCCGGAGGGAAAGCCGGTGCGGCTGTCGGATGCGGTCACCGCGTAGGTGCCGGTGGGCTCGCCGGTGCCGTAGCGCACGAACGGCCGCTTGCGCGCCGCCACGAACTTCGTTCCCTGGACCAGCGCCGCGGAGACGGCGGCCGACTCCGCCACGATCACCGCCGCGCGCAGCCCCGCGCCCCCGGAGGCATGGGGGCCGGTCGCCACCCACGCCGCCGTCAGCGCGCCGGCGGGGATGAGCCCGAACGCCAGCACGCTGCTGGCGGTGTTCGCCGTCCCCCGGGAGACGATCCAGCCGGTCAGGGCGTCGTGGAAGAACGCGTCCACGCCGTTGAGCGACCCGCGCCCGCCGGTGCCGGGAAGGCCGCTGTTGTCGGCGCCGTCGCAGATCCTGCAGCGGGCGGGCGCGAGCCCTCCTCCCGCCACCTCGGGGATGACGTAGCCGAGCAGCCCGGCGGAGGTGATGGCCAGATCCACCGGCAGCCGCACGTCCACGCGGTCCTGCGCGGCGAGGGCCACGGCCAGAGCGAGAGCGATCATGCGACCTACCGCTACTCCTCGCCAAGCTCCGACGCCAGCCGCTCGAGCGTCTCCGGCTGCCTGGCGAACTTGAGCGCCTCCTGCAGCGTGATCTCGCCGCCCTTGAGCAGGCGGAAGAGGTGCGCATCCAGGCTCTGCATCCCGCCGCCGTCGTTGGAGGCGGTCTCGAGGACGGAGTCGATCTGGAAGATCTTGCCCTCGCGGATCAGGTTGGAGACCGCGTAGCTCTGGAGCAGGATCTCCAGCACCGCCACCCGGCCCTGCCCGCTCGCGTGCCGGGCGAGGTGCTGCGAGATCACGCCGCGCAGGAGCACGCTCAGCGTGCTGCGCACCTGGTCGCGGCTCTCCTCGGGAATGACGTCGATGATGCGGTCGATGGCCTTGGCGGCGCTGTTGGAGTGGAGCGTGCCCACCACCAGCACGCCGGTCTCCGCCGCGGAGATGGCCAGGTTGATGGTCTCGAGATCGCGCATCTCGCCCACCACCAGCACGTCGGGGCTCTCGCGCAGGGCCGAGCGCAGCGCCTGCGCGAACGACTCCGCGTGCTGGCCCACCTGCCGCTGGGTGATGGCGCCCCGGATGGGCCGGTGCAGGAACTCGATCGGGTCCTCGATGCTGATCACGTGCCGCTCCGAGGTCTTGTTGATCTCGTCCACCATGGCGGCGAGCGTGGTGCTCTTGCCCGACCCGGTGGGGCCGGTCACCAGCACCAGCCCGTTGGCCAGCCGGGTGAGCCGCTTCACCGCCGGCGGCAGGCGCAGCGAGGCCATGGTGGGCACCTGGTTGGGGATGACCCGGAACACGGCGCCGAGCCCGCCCGACTGCACGAAGAGGTTGGCGCGGAAGCGGGCCACGCCTTCCAGCTCGTAGACGAAGTCCGCCTCCTTGCTCTCCTCGAACTGCGCGCGGCGCTCGTCGTCCATCAGCTCGAGCAGGAAGCGGCTGGTCTCCACTTCCGAGAGCACGCGGAAGCGCAGCGGCAACAGCTCGCCCTGGTAGCGGATGATCGGCACGTTCCCGGCGTGGAAGTGCAGGTCGCTTGCGCCCTGCCCGGCCACCAGCCGGAGGAAGCTGTCGATGCGCGGCATCTAGGCCTTCCTCGGAGCGGCCTTGAAGACCGGCGAGCGGCCCGCCTGCGCCTTCTCTTCCTCGTCCACCAGCGGCTCGAATTCCTTCTTGCTCACCGCCTTCACGTAGGCGTCCTCGGCGCTGATGCGGCCCTCCTTCACCAGGCGCATCAGGTCGGTGTCCATGAGCTGCATGCCCTGCTCGCGGGAGGTGGAGATGAGCGAGGGGAGCTGGAAGGCCTTGCCCTTGCGGATGAGGTTCGCGACCGCCTCGTTGTTGACCAGCAGCTCCACCGCGAGCACGCGGCCCGGGCCGGTCTTCTCCTTCATGAGGTACTGGCAGACCACCGCGCGCAGCGAGTCGGCGAGGGTGGAGCGGACCTGCTGCTGCTGTCCCGGGGGAAAGGCGCTGACGATCCGATCCACCGTCGTCGCCGCCGAGACGGTGTGCACGGTGCCGAAGACCAGGTGGCCGGTCTCCGCCGCCACCACCGTGAACTCGATGGTGGGCAGGTCGCGCATCTCGCCCACCAGGATGACGTTGGGATCCTCGCGCAGCGTCGAGCGCAGCGCGGCGGCGAAGCTGCGGGTGTGCGCGCCGATCTCGCGCTGGTTCACCAGGCTCTGCTTGCGCCTGTGCAGCACCTCGATGGGATCCTCGAGCGAGATGATGTGCCGCGACGAGGTGCGGTTGATGTAGTCGATCAGCGCGGCCAGGGTGGTGGACTTGCCCGAGCCGGTGGGGCCGCCCACCAGCACGAGGCCGTGCTTCAGGTCTCCGAACGTCCGCACCAGCGGCGGCAGGCCCAGCTTCTCGAACTCCGGCAGCGTGCCGCGGATGCGGCGGAACACGCCGGAGAGGCCGCCCAGCTGCATGAAGACGTTGGCGCGGAAGCGCAGCCCCTCGCTCTTCACCTCGTGCGAGTAGTCCACGTCCTGCAGCGCCTGCAGCGAAGCCTGCTGCTCCGCGGTGAGGTGCGGCAAGAGGAGCGAGCTGACCTGCCCCTCGTCCAGCGGCGCCGAGGTGAGCGGCGAGACCCGGCCCACCTTCTTGAGGAAGACGGGCCGGCCCGCCGCCACGATCAGGTCGTCGCCCTCCTGCTGCGCCACCTGGATGAGCAAGCGGTCGAGGAGCGGAACCGCCATGCGCCCGCCCTGCGCGGCGATGCGCCAGCGCTGGATCAGGTCGCGCGCAGCGGCCCGGACCCGGGGGTGCGGATCGTCGTGGAGCGGCGCCACCGACTGCGCGTGCTCGCGGCAGTCGAACTTCGCCAGGAACGCCACCGCCAGGAGCCGGACGTCCGGGCTCTCGGACGCGCAGAGCGAGGCCACCTGGGGCGCCGCGGTCTTCGCCTCCATGTCGATGAGCGCCTGCAGGCAGACGGGCTGGAGGTCGGCGTCGGCGCCGAGGATGTGGACGAGGTAGGGCACCGCGCGCTCGTCGCCGATGGCGGCCACCGCCTCGATGGCGGTCTCCTTCACCCACCAGTCCGGGTCCTGGGTCGCGGTCTGCATCAGCGACCGCAGCGCCTTGGCATCCTCCAGGCGCCCGAGCGCGTCGACGGCGAAACGGCGGATGACGTCGCTCGGGTCGCCGAGCAGCGGCACCACGTGCGGGGTCAGGCGCTGGCCGCCCAGCTCGATGACCGAGTCCATCACCCGCTCGCGCACCCACCAGTCCTCGTCGCGCAGCCCGGCCATCAGCCGGGGCCACAGCTCCCGGTCGGGATCGCGCACGCCGCCGATGATCTCGGTGGCCATGCGGCGCACGCCGGAATCGCGGCTGCGCAGCAGCGCAATCACCGTGCGCGAAAGGTCGAGCTTGCCCTCGGCGGTGAGCTGCTTGAGCACCTCGCCGGCGCGGTTGCGCACCGGCACCTGCTTGTGCGCCAGCGCGTCCACCAGCGGCGGCAGCACCGCGTCGTTGCCGATGGCCTCGAGCGCGTTGAGCACCGCGAGGCGGATGGCGCGCGGGCCCGAGCGCATCTTCCGCTCCAGCGCCGCCATCACCCGCGGCGAGGCGAAGCGGCGCATCCCGTCCACCGCCGCCTTGACCATGCCGACCGAGTCGGAGTCGAGGAAGATGCCGGCGTACTCGAACCAGTCGTCCTCGCCGCAGAGGGCCGAGAAGGAGAGGATGGCCTGGATGACCACCGGCTCCGGCTCCTTCTGCGCGTCGAGCAGGGGCGCAATCGCCCTGAGCGCGGCGCCCGCGTCCTTGCCCATCACCGCCGGGTTGCCCAGGTGCTTGAGCGCATGGACCTTCTCGGCGGGGCTCCCGACCTGGAGGGCGGCCTGCAGCGCCGGCGCGGCCTTCTGGCGGGCGAACCCGACCAGGACGTCGAGCGCCTCGACACGGCCGGGAAAGGCGGGCTCGCCCGCGGCCCGGGTGAGCAGGTCGAAGAGCGTCTTGCTGCCGCCCAGTTGCTGCAGCGCGCGCGCGGTGGTGGCGCGCAGCCCGGCGTCGGGCGAGCGAAGGCAATCGACCAGCGCGCCGTGATCGGCGGCGCTGTTCACCTTGGGCAGCAGCGCCGCGAGCGTGGTGCGCAGCGTGGGCTCTGCGCCCTTCATCGCCTTGACGAAGGGGACGAAAAGCGCCCGGTCCGGGTTCTTTTCGATGAGCCGGGAGAAGGCCGAGAGCCGGGAGCGCTGCGCGGCGCCTTCCCTGGAGCTCACGATCTCCAGCATCTTGAGCAGCTCCGCCGTCTGCGGCGGCTCGGCCGAGGAGACGAAGGCCTCCACCTCGGCGGGATCCTTCCACGCCGCCGCCTTGAACTGGTTGAGGAGCTCCCTGCCGGACGCCATGCTGCCAGGAACCTTACCATCCGGGCCTGCAATTCTCCTGTAACTTTGCGTAGGTAGGCCCAGCTCGCACACCGCTGCGCATCTCGCCTGGCGGAAGCGGCTCGCCTGCAGCAGGTCGGGCGGGCTGGAGCCGTGCGCGCCGTCCGGACAGCGGGCAGCGGGCGACGGCGCCGCGCCGCGTGATTAGAGTCTTGCGGTGATGCCCGATCCCCTCTACCTGGCCCTCGGCGATTCCACGGCGGCGGGTGTGGGCGCGCGCTCGGGCGGCGGGTACCCCGAACGCCTGGTTGCGCGGCTGCAGCAGCGGCTGCGCCTCATCAACCTGGGCGAGAGCGGCGCGACCACCGCCGACGTTCTCGAGACGCAGGTGCCCCGCGCCCTGCTCACGCGGCCGCGCCTGATCACGCTCTGCATCGGCATCAACGACGTGGGCCTGCAGCTTCCCGACGACGCGTTCGCCCTCAACCTCGAGGAGATCGTGGTGCCGCTGCGCAGGCTCTCCGCGCCCATCGTCGTCTGCAACATCCCCGACCTGGCGCTCGCGCCGGCGGTGGCGCGCCTGGTCCCGGTGCACGTGTACGAGGGCCGCATCGAGCTCTTCAACGAGCACATCGCCGCCACGGCGGCGCGGCATGGGCTCGAGCTGGTGGACATGTACTCGTGGACCCGCGAGGTGCTGCCGGGACGCCCGGAGCTGTTCTCGCCCGACGGGTTCCACCCCAGCGCGAAGGGGTACGAGGTGTGGGCGGAGCGGATGGCGCCGCACATCGAGGCGCTCCTTTCCGGCCAGGGTTCCGCCGCCAGCGCCTGAAACGCCCGCCGGCAGGGGCCTGAAACCGCCGTTGAAATGGGGTCACTCCTCTTGCGTAAGGCTCCACGAAGGCAAGCAGGAGGAGGCGGCCATGGGTCTCAAGAATCTGATGTTCCCGATCGCGCTCGCGATCGTCTGGGTACTGATGGCGGCGATGGCGATGGTCGATTTCGCCTCCTTCACGGCGACGACGCATCCGCATCGGCCGGTGGTGGCGAGGGCAGCGAATCCGGCGCAGGCGCCGGCGCTGCCGCAGGGACGCACCGGGGCCCGGCTGGCGCTGAACTGACCTTCGCGACCGCACGATCGGAGGCCTGCCCGACACCCGCGCCCGCGCCGAACCGGGACGGGTTGTCGGGCAGAGCGATCCCGGGGCGGAAGAAATTGCTGCGTAGGACCTCGCTCCCATCGATTGGAAAATATTTCGGGCTCGATAGGCCAATACGAATGCATTTCGTGAGACGAAGGTCTCCTTCCGGGTCCTCCTGCGTCGCGACGGTGAAAGTCCTGCGCATGGCACATGCGGTGCAGAAGATCTTTCGCCGAGCGGTTCGAGTCGCCGTCGCGGGTGCGAGGGGGGGACGTATGCCAGAATCGGTGCGAAGGGACCTGGCGGTCCCGGCCGGCGGAGCGGCCGCGGCCGGCCAGCACGTGGGCGACGTCCTGGCGGAGATCGAGAGCCTGCTCGGAGCCGCCGTGGCGGGTCTGGCGGCGCAACTTCAGGCGCGGTCGCGAGCGTAGCGGGCCGGCGGGAGGGGGGAGCCGCGACCGCGCCTACATCTGCAGCAGCGGAACGTGGAGGAGACCCGTGTTCTCGTCCACGTGCTCGGGGGTCTTCATGCCCACCAGCGCGCAGGAGATCCCCGGCGTGCTGCGGGCGAACTGCAGCGCGCGCTGGGCGTCGGTGCGCAGGCCGTGGAGCGCGTCGCGCACGGGGAGGGGAAGCTGCCGGGTGAGGCGGCCCTGCAGGACGCTGGCGGAGGCGAAGACCATCAGGCCCGCGTCCCGCGCCGCCTCCAGGAGCGTGCGGTCGCGCTGGTTCTTCAGCGTGGCCGCCTCGTCCATCTCCAGATTGAAGGGAAGCTGCAGCGCGCGGAAATGGTGGTCCTTTCCGCCTGCGTCGCGGGCGGCGCCCAGCACCTCGTCGAGCGAGAGGTACTCCTCCTCCGCGGGCTCGAGACGGAAGCCGTTCCAGGTGGCGGCGCCGTAGCAGCCGATCCGGCCCCCGGCGCAGGCCTTCTCCAGCGCCGCGAACGCGGCGCGCAGGCGGCGCAGGAACTCCGTCCGCGAGACCTCGCCGAGCTGCGTCTCCGGATTGTGCAGGTAATAGACGTCGATGCACTCGACGCCCAGGTTGCGGCGGCTGCGCTCGATCTCGTGATCCAGGAAGCGCGGCGACATGCAGTGGCAGCCGGCCACCAGCTCCGCCGGATCGACGATGCCCGGCCTGACCAGCGTCTCGGCGATGAAGGCGCGGGCGTCGCGCGGGCGGGCGCCGTCGAAGGCGATGTACCCGCCCTTGCTGCAGAGGACCACGCCGTCGCGGGAGAAGCCGCCTCCGCGCAGGGCGGCGCCCACCGCGCGCTCGCTGCGCTGGTTGCGGTAGTTGATGGCGGTGTCGACGACGTTGATGCCGAGGAGCAGCGCCCGCCGCACCGAGGCGGCATAGAGGGCGTCGGTGGAGTCGTCGTCGCGGCCCAGGTAGGTGCCGATGCCCAGCGACGAGAGCCACAGCCCTGCCGGAGCCCGGCGGAAGTGCCCGGGCGCGTTGTGCCCGGCGTCGCGGAAGCTCGCCGTCCCCTCTTCGCTGGCCCTCCCCGGCAGCATACGGCGGCGCAGCTTGCGCCACGGCCTCGTCCAGATCAACCGCCTCTTGTCTTCGATGCCGCCACGGCGGCAACCGCGGCGGCCCCCAGCAGCGCGGCGCGGCGGAGGGTGCGACGGGCGCGAAGTCGGCGGGCGGCGACCCTCGACTCGCGCGGCTCCGGGCGGCGCTGGCGGATGGCCATCTGCAGCACCTGCGCGATGTGCAGCGCCTTGCGGCCCTGCGTCTCGATCTGCCCCTGGCAACTGAAGCCGTCGGCCACCACCAGCGTCTCTTCTCCGGCTTGGCGCACCCTGGGCAGGAGCCGGCGCTCGCCCACCTTCATGGAGACGTCGTACTTCTCCTTCTCGTAGCCGAACGAGCCCGCCATTCCGCAGCAGCCCGAGTCCACGATCTCGCAATCGGGCAGCAATTCGCGCACCAGCTTTTCCTCCTTCTCCCAGCCCAGCACCGCCTTGTGGTGGCAATGGCCGTGCACCAGCGCCTTTCGCGCGAGCGGAGGCGGCTTCCAGCCCCGCCCCATCAGGAAACCGGTGAGCGTGTGCGTCTGCCGCGCCAGCCTCTGCGCGTCGGCGTCGTGGGGGAAGAGGCCCGTCAGCTCGTCGCGCAGCACCGAGACGCAGCTCGGCTCCAGGCCCACCACCGGCGTTCCCCGGGCGATGTCCGCGCGCAGGTCGAAGAGGATCTGCCGCAGCTTGCGCTCGGCCAGCGCGAGCATGCCGTAGTCGTAGAGCGGCCGGCCGCAGCAGAGCTTCTCCGCCTGGATGGCCACCTCGAAGCCCGCGTCCTCCAGCACCTCGGTGGCCGCCCGCAGCGCGTCGGGATGGAAGAAGTTGTTGAAGGTGTCGGCCCAGAGCAGCACGCGCTCGTGGCCGGCATTGACCCGCGGCCGCTGCTCGAACCAGGCGCGGAAGGTCTGCGCGGCGAAGCGCGGAACGCTGCGCTCCTGCGCCACGCCGCCGGCCATCTTGAAGAGCCGCGAGAGCACGGGCGCGTGGGTCAGTGCGTTGACCGCGCCCGGCATCCTCGAGGCGAGGCGCGCCCACCAGTGGATGAGCCCCATCGCGTACGCGGGGCGCGGCCGCAGGCGCCCCTGGTAGTAATGGGAGAGGAACTCGGCCTTGTAGGTGGCCATGTCCACGTTGACCGGGCACTCGCCCTTGCAGCCCTTGCACTCGAGGCAGAGGTCGAGGGCGTCCTTGACCGCCTCGTTGCGCCAGCCGCCCTCGAGCGGATTGCCCTCGAGCATCTCGAAGAGCAGGTGCGCCCGGCCGCGCGTCGAGTCCTTCTCCTCGAGCGTTACCATGTAGCTCGGGCACATGGTGCCGGACTCGGTCTTGCGGCACTCGCCGATGCCCACGCAGCGCGCGGTCGCCTTGGCGAAGCTGCCGTTGTCCCCGAGATACTTGAAATGGGTCTGCGGCTCGGGAGGCCGGTAATCGGTGCCGATGCGCAGGTTCTCGTCGATGCGATAGGGGCGCACCACCTTGCCCGGATTCAGCTTCCAGTCCGGGTCCCAGATGGACTTGAACTCGGCAAAGGCGTGCACCAGGTCCTCGCCGTACATGACGGGCAGGAACTCCGCCTTGCTCTGCCCGTCGCCGTGCTCGCCGGAGAGCGAGCCGCCGAACGACACCACCGTGTGCGCCGCCTCCTCGATGAAGCGGCGGTAGTGCGCGATGCCGGCGGCGGTGCGCAGATCGAAGTCGATGCGGGTGTGGACGCAGCCCTGGCCAAAGTGCCCATAGAGCGCGCCGTCGTAGCCGTACTTGCCGAAGAGCTTCCGCAGCGCGCGCAGGTACTCGCCGAGCCACGCGATCGGCACCGAGGAATCCTCCCAGCCCTCCCAGTTCTCCTTTCCGTCGGTCTTCCGCGCGGTGGCGCCGAGGCCGCTCTCGCGCACCTTCCAGAGGCGCTTCTCCTCCTTCTCGTCGTCGAAGAGCTTCATCGCCGGCGCGTCGCCCTTGCGCGAGAGCCGCTCCATCAGCTTCCTCGCCCTGCCGTCGGATTCCTGCTTGTCCTTGCCGCCGAACTCCACCAGGAGCCATCCCGCGCCATCGGGCAGGAGCCGCGCGTCCTGCGGGTGGATCCCCTTCTCCTTCATGAACTCCACCAGCTTCTCGTCGATGCCTTCGCAGCCGATGCAGTCCGACTCCATCACCTCGGGGATGTGGTCGGCCGAGGCGTAGACGTCGTCGTAGCCCAGCACCAGCAAGGTGCGCGCGGGAGGGCTGGGCACCAGCCGCACCGTGGCCGAGAGCACCAGCGCGCAGGTGCCCTCGGTGCCCACCAACGCGCGCGCCAGGTTGAAGTTCTTCTCCGGCAGGAGCTGGGGCAGGTCGTAGCCGGAGACCCGCCGGGGAATCTGCGGGAAGCGGGTGCGGATCTGCGCCTCGTTCAGGTCGCGCAGCGCGCGCAGCCGGCGATAGATCTCCCCGCGCCGCGACGCCTCCCCGCAGAGCGCGTCCAGCTCCGCCTCCGTCACCGGCCCGAGCGTGAGCCGGGTGCCGTCGTAGAGCAGCACCTCCAGCTCCTCGACGTTGTCCTGGGTCATGCCCCCCATCACCGAGTGCACGCCGCAGGAGTTGTTGCCGATCATGCCGCCCAGGGTGCAGTGGTTGTGCGTGGAGGGATCGGGCGCGAAGGTGAGGTGGTGCTGCTCGGCCCGTTCGCGCAGCCGGTCCAGCACCACCCCGGGCTGCACCTTGGCGCGGCGCTCGCCGGGGTCCAGCCAGAGGATGCGGTTCAGGTACTTCGAGCAGTCGATCACCACCGCCACGTTGCAGCACTGCCCGGCGAGCGAGGTCCCGCCGCCGCGGGCGACGATGGGCGCTCCGGCTTCCCGCGCGCACGCCACCGCCTCCACCACGTCCTGCACCGTCTTCGGCACCACCACGCCGATGGGCACCTGCCGGTAGTTGGAGCCGTCGGTCGCGTAGAGGGCGCGGCTGCCGTCGTCGAAGCGCACCTCTCCCTCGACCCGCGAGCGGAGCGTGCGCTCCAGCGCGGCGGCGTCGAGTGGCGGCGGCTTCCGCGCGGGCCGCGCGCGCAACTGCACCATCTTCTCCAGGCTCGGCATGTCAGTTTGACCTCAAACTAAGTGTGCGCACCGTAGCGCTCCGCGTCCTTGCGCCTGAAGGCCAGGCCCAGGCCGGGCCGCGACAGGTCGGGGCGCAGGAGGCCGTGCTCCGGCTCGGGCGCTCCCTCGAAGAGCAGGCGCTCGATCCTCTGGTGGTCGAAGAACCACTCCAGGTGCCGCACCGCGGGCAGCGCGCATCCGAGGGCCACGTGGAGCGCCGGCGCGCAGTGCGAGGAGAGCGGCATCTCCCGCGCCCGCACCAGCGCGTGCGCGTCGAGGAAGCCGGTGATGCCGCCGCAGCGGGTCGCGTCCGCCTGCATCACGTCGAGCACAGGGAGGAGCTGGAGGAAGTCGATCGGCTCGTACGCGTACTCGCCGCCGCTCACCTCCATGGGCGCCTGGTCGCGCACCAGGCGCAACCCTTCCAGGTCGGTCTTCACCACCGGCTCCTCGAACCAGCTGACCCCCTCGCCGGCGAGCTCCTGCGCCATGCGCACCGCCTGCTTGCGCGCGTAGGCGCCGTTCGCGTCGACGAACAGCTCGCAGCGCCGTCCCACCGCCTTGCGCGCCGCCCGGACGCGCTCCAGATCGCGCGCCGGCTCCCTGCCCACCTTCATCTTCACGGCGGTGAATCCCCGGTCCGCCCAGCCGCCGAGCTGCTCGGCCAGCTCCCCCTCGGAATACGAGGTGAATCCGCCGCTCCCGTAGGCGGGGACCTCGGGCCGCACCATGCCGAGCAGCTTCGCCAGCGGCAGGTCCAGCATCTTCGCCTTGAGATCCCAGGCGGCGACGTCGAGCGCGGAGATGGCCATGGCGCTGGCTCCTCCGCGGCCGTGGTTGCGGACCGCCCTGCACGCCTCTTCGTAGATGCGCCGGGTGTCGAAGGCGGAGAGGCCCTGGAGGTGCGGCGCGAGCATCCGGACCGCCTGCGCGGTGTCCGCGTCCGCATAGGTGTAACCGAGCCCGCGCCAGGCGCCGGCCTCGATCTCCACCAGCACCAGCGTGGTCTTGCTCCAGATCGCCGTGCCGTCGGACTCCGGCTGCTTCTCGGTCGGAATGTCGTACGCGGAGACGGAGATTTCCCCGATCCCGGGCACTACCGGTCCTTCTTTCCCTTCTCGAAGACCGACGCGACCGCGGTCTTGATGGTCTCGCCGATCATGTGCTTCGCGTCGGGATCGCCCCTCACCACCGAGCGCGCATACGCCCTCGCCTCCTTGAGCGTGACGTGCGGAGGCATCATGGGGAAGTCGGGATCGACCATCGCCTCCACCAGCACCGGCCGGTCCGCGCGCAGCGCAGTCTCCCAGGTCTTCGCCACCTCGTCGGGCCGGTCGACGCGCAGGCCAAGCAGGCCCAGCGACTCCGCGTAGGCGGCGAAGGGGAAGTCGGGGATCTCCTGCGAGCCCTCGAACTTGGGCTCGCCCGACTGCGCGCGCAGCTCCCAGGTCACCATGTTCAGGTCGCGGTTGTTGAGCACCAGCACGACGAAGCGCGGGTCCTTCCAGGTCTGCCAGTACTTCTTCACCGTGATCAGCACGTTGATGCCGTTCATCTGCATGGCGCCGTCGCCCACCAGCGCGAACACCGGCCGGTCCTCGTGCGCGAACTTGGCCGCCACCGCGTAGGGCATGCCCGGCCCCATGGTGGCGAGGTTGCCGCTGAGCGAGCCCATCATGTCCTTGCGGAAGTCGAGGTAGCGCGCGTACCAGGTGGCGGTGCTGCCGGAGTCGGCGGTGAAGATGGCGCGGTCGGGGAGCTGCTTGTTGAGCTCGTAGAAGACGAACGCCGGATTGAGCGGCTTGGCCTCCACGTGCGCGCGCGCGTCCAGCACCTCGCGCCATTCGCGCATCCCCGCCTCGAGCTGCTGGCGGAAGCTCCGGTCCTTCTTCCGCTTCAGGTAAGGGAGCAGCGCGCGCAGCGTCTCCGCCGCGTCCCCGACCAGATTGACCTCCATGGGGTAGCGGATGCCGAGCATCCTGCCGAGCAGGTCGATCTGGACGCCGCGCGCCTGCCCTTCCTTGGGCAGGAACTCGGAGTACGGAAACGACGAGCCCACCATCAACAATGTGTCGCAGCCGGTCATCATCTCCCACGAGGGCTTGGTGCCGAGCAGTCCGATGCTGCCGGTGACGCCCGGCGTGTCGTCGGGCAGGACGCCCTTGCCGAGCAGCGCCTTGGCGATGCCGGCGCCGAGCACGTCCGCCACCTGCACCACTTCGTCCGCGGCGCGCAGGCAGCCCGCCCCCACCAGCATGGCCACCTTGGACCCGGCGTTGAGCACCTCCGCGGCGCGCTTGAGATCCTGGTCGCGGGGCACCACCCGCGGCGCCGACCAGCCGGCGCTGGAGTGGATGGTGTTGTGCGCGTGCTCCTGCTTCTCCACCGCTTCCTCTTCCTGCAGGTCCTTGGGGACGATCACGCAGGTCACGCACTTCTCGGAGAGGGCGATGCGGAAGGCGCGGTCGATGGCATGCCGCACCGAGGCCGGGTTGGCCACGGTGGTGACGTAGTTGTGGGCCACGTCCTTGAAGAGCGTCTGGAGATCGACCTCCTGCTGGTACTCGCCCCCCAGCGCGGTGGTGGCGGACTGGCCCACGATGGCGACCACCGGCTGGTGATCCATCGAGGCATCGTAGAGGCCGTTGAGCAGGTGGACGGCGCCGGGTCCGGAGGTCGCCAGGCAGACCCCCACGTCGCCGGTAAATTTTGCGTGCGCCCCCGCCATGAATGCGGCCAGCTCTTCGTGACGCGCCTGGATGAACCTCGGACCTTGGGCTCCGAGGTGCTCGAAGCCCGCCATGATGCCGTTGATGCCATCGCCGGGATAGCCGAAGACGCGCTCGACACCCCAGGCGCGCAGCCGCTCGACGACGAAGTCGCCAACCGTCTTCGCCATGTCAGAAATCCTCCGCGTCAGGGTAGTTACATGACGGCCAGACGACACGGAGCGACTCGCCGCTTGCCAACTCGCTGCCACAGTGCACAGCATCCGGCGCTCCTCACGCGCTAGCTGGCGTCGAGCGGGCTGCGACCTTCCGTCGCTGCGACAAACTGTACCGACGCCCACGCAAAAAATTCGGGTACCAAGCGCCCCCTCGCCGCGGGCGCGAACGAAAGAACTTGATGAGCGCACTGTTCAAGCCGTCCTCAAACACCGCCTTCCGCATCGCCCTGTTCCTGCTCGCACTGCTCTTCGGCGGCGGCCTGATCGCCGGTCCGATGATCTACGTGCGGTCGCCCTTCTTCACGCAGCAGCAGGATCCGGTGGACCAGCCGGTCCAGTTCGATCACCGCCACCACATCGGCGACGAGGGGATCGACTGCCGCTACTGCCATTACCTGGTCGAGAAGTCCCCCAACGCCGGCGTGCCGCCCACCAGCCTCTGCCTCAACTGCCACGAGCAGATCTGGAACAAGAGCCCCAAGCTGGCGCCGGTGCGCGAGAGCTACTTCGCCGACCGGCCCATCGTCTGGAACAAGGTCAACAAGCTGCCGCACTTCGTCTACTTCAACCACTCCATCCACGTGAAGCAGGGCGTGGGCTGCGTCACCTGCCACGGGCGCATCGACGAGATGGCGCAGGTGGAGAAGGCGCAGCCCTTGACCATGGGCTGGTGCCTGGATTGCCACCGCGAGCCAGAGCGGTTCCTCCGGCCCCGCGACCAGGTGACGAGCATGACCTACAAGCCCAAGGGCGATCAGCTGGAGATCGGCCGGCGGCTCCGCGACGAGTACCACGTCCAGACGCGCACGAGCTGCACGACATGCCATCGCTAAAGTCTTTGCCCATTGCAGGCCAGGAGCAGAAGCTCTGGCGCGGACTCGACGAGCTGCGCGCGCCCCCCTCTCCTTCCCGCGAGCTCGGCCCCGAGGCGCCTTCCGACGACGGCACCTCGCGCCGCACCGTGCTGCAGCTCCTGGGCGCGTCCGCGGCGCTGGCCACGCTGGGCGGCTGCCTCAAGCCGCCCGACGAGAAGATCCTGCCCTACACGCGGCAGCCGCCGGAGGTCACGCCGGGCAATCCGCTGCATTACGCCTCGGCGAGCGTGCTCGGCGGCCGCGCCACCGGCGTTCTGGTCACCGCGAACGAGGGGCGGCCCACCAAGATCGAAGGCAATCCCGAGCACCCCTCCAGCCGCGGCGCGGTGGGTGCGCTGGAGCAGGCGGAGCTCCTGCGCCTCTACGACCCGCAGCGCCTCAAGGTGGTGCAGTTCCGCAACGAGCCAAAGGCGTGGCGCGACTTCCTCCAGGGCACGCTGGCGCGGGCCAGGATCCTGCGCGACGGCAAGGGCGCCGGGCTGCGGTTCCTGATGGAGCCCAATTCGTCTCCGCTGGTGGGGCACCTGCGCCAGCGGCTCCTCGACGCGTACCCGGAGGCGAAGTTCTCCTCGTGGAGCGCCATTCCGCTGCAGGAGATCCACGACGGCTCGCAGCTCGCCTTCGGCGGCGCGTACGACACGCGCCTCGATGTGTCCCAGGCGGCGGTGGTGCTCTCGCTGGACTCCGACCTGCTCGCGGCGCTGCCCGGCACGCTGCCGCTGATGCGGCAGTGGGCCGACAAGCGCGACCCGGCCAAAGGCCCCATGGCGCGCCTCTACGCGGTGGAGCCGAACCTCACCGTCACCGGCATGAACGCCGACCACCGCCTGCGGGTGAAGCCCACCGACGTGCAGCGCTTCGGCCTTTCGCTGCTGGGCCGGCTCGCGGCGCAGGTGCCGGCGCTCTCGCGCTACGCCCCGCTGGCGCAGCGCTTCGAGCTCTCCCCGGAGCAGGCGAAGTTCGCCGACGCTCTGGCTCGCGACCTGGTCCGCGCCGGCCGCGGCGCGCTGGTCTCGGTGGGCGCGCGCCAGGGAGCAGTCCTGCACGCCGCCGCCCACGCCATCAACTCCGCGCTGGGAAGCGCCTGTGCGGCGCAGGCGCGGACCGTGCTCCACGACGGCGATGCCGGTCCGCGGGCGCTGCGGCAACTGGTGGAGGAGATGCGCGCGGGCCGGGTCGACACGCTGGTGGTCACGGCGTGGAACCCGGTCTACGGCGCGCCCTCCGACCTCAACTTCGGCAAGGCGCTCTCGCAGGTGCCGCACTCGGTCTACCACTCGCTCTACATGGACGAGACGGCGAAGCGCGCCGGCTGGGTGATCCCGGCGCTCCATCCGCTGGAGAGCTGGGGAGATGCGCGCGGGTACGACGGCACCGTCACCTTCGTCCAGCCGCTCATCGCTCCCCTCTATGCCGGCGTCACCGAGGCCGAGGTGCTGGCCGCCTTCCTCGGCGAGGGCGACCGCACCGCCTACACGCAGTTGCGCGAGCTGTGGCAGGCGCGCACGCCGGAGAGCTTCGAGCTGAAATGGGAGAAGTGGCTGGCGGACGGCTTCATCGACGGCAGCGCCACCAGGACCGAAACTCCCGCCGTGCGCCACGATCAGGTGCTCGCCGCGGCGATGCAGGTGCCGCAGCGCGAGGCCACGCCGGGCTACGAGATCAACGTCGTTCCCGACTACAAGGTGTGGGACGGCCGCTTCGGCAACGTCTCCTGGATGCAGGAACTGCCCGATCCGGTGACCAAGATCACCTGGGACAACGCCGCGCTGATGGCGCCGAAGACGGCGCAGAAGCTGGGCGTATGGCAGGGCGACCGCGTCGACCTGGGGCTCTCCGGACCTCCCGCCCGCGCGCCGGTGGTGATCGCTCCCGGCCACGCCGAGGACTGCGTGACGGTGGCCATGGGCTACGGCCGCGGCGCCACCGCGGAGGCGCTCTCCAACGGGGTGGGCTTCGACACCGCGCCCCTGCGCCACAGCGACGCGCCCTGGTTCGCCTCCGGGCTCACCATCGTGCCTACCGGCGAGAAGCTCGAGCTCGCGCAGACGCAGGAGCACCACTCGATGGAGGGCCGCACCATCGCGGTCACCACCACGCTTTCGAAGCTGAAGGAGACGGGCGAGAAGCTGGAAGAGCACCGCGGCCCGCCGCTCAGCTTCCACAAGCCCCAGCAATACCCCGGCCACAAGTGGGGCATGGCCATCGACCTCTCGCGCTGCACCGGCTGCAGCTCGTGCATGGTGGCCTGCCAGGGCGAGAACAACATCCCGGTAGTGGGCAAGGACCGGGTGGCGAACAGCCGCGAGATGCACTGGCTGCGCGTCGACCGCTACTTCCTCGGCGACGACACGGAAAACCCCGGCGTCGTCTTCCAGCCCCTGATGTGCGTGCAGTGCGAGTACGCGCCCTGCGAGTACGTGTGCCCGGTCAACGCCACCGTGCACAGCGACGAGGGCCTCAACGAGATGGTCTACAACCGCTGCGTCGGGACGCGGTACTGCTCGAACAACTGCCCCTACAAGGTGCGGCGCTTCAACTTCTTCTCCTATACCTCCGAATACACCGACGTCGAGAAGATGGCCTTCAACCCCGACGTCACCGTGCGCTCCCGCGGGGTGATGGAGAAGTGCACCTACTGCGTGCAGCGCATCGAGCGTGCGCGGATCGCCACCCGCGTGCAGGAGCGCGAGATGCGCGACGGCGACGTGGTCACCGCCTGCCAGCAGGCCTGCCCCGCCTCCGCCATCGTCTTCGGCGACCTGAACCTCGAGGGCGCGAAGGTGGCCCAGCTCCACCGCGGGGAGCGCCGCTACGACCTGCTCCACGAGCTGGGCACCCGCCCGCGCACCGCCTACCTGGCGCGCGTCACCAACCCCAACCCGGAGCTCGCCTGATGGCCGAGACCGCGATCGACGCGCGCGCCCAGCTTCGGCCGCTGCCCCTCATCGAGGGCGAGCAGGACGACGGCACGCTCAACAAGACCCTCAACGCCTACATCTGGCAGGCGCCGCAGCGGGGCTGGCTCGCGCTCCTGCTCATCGGCATGGCGGGCACCGGCCTGTTGATGACGGCGGTGGTGGTCACCATCGCCAAGGGCATCGGGACCTGGGGCAACAACATCCCGGTGGGATGGGCGTTCGGGATCATCAACTTCGTCTGGTGGATCGGAATCGGTCACGCGGGAACGCTGATCAGCGCCATCCTCCTCCTCTTCCAGCAGAAGTGGCGCACCAGCATCAACCGGTTCGCGGAGGCGATGACGCTGTTCGCGGTGATGCAGGCCGCGCTCTTCCCCGTCCTGCACACCGGGCGTCCCTGGTTCGCCATCTACTGGCTCTTCCCCTACCCGAGCACCAACCAGATCTGGCCGCAGTTCAAGAGCCCCTTGATGTGGGACGTGTTCGCGGTCAGCACCTACTTCATCACCTCGCTGCTCTTCTGGTACCTGGGCCTCATCCCCGACCTGGCGGCGCTGCGCGACAGCTCCACCAGCCGGCGCGCGCGCATCGCCTACGGCATCTTCGC
>DASSQZ010000280.1:0-3081 GCA_035702105.1 Myxococcales bacterium
GGCGAGGACGTGGAGAACATCATCGTCAACCTGCTGCAGGCCGCCGATCACGACATCGAGCGGGCGCAGAAGGGCATCGTCTACATCGACGAGATCGACAAGATCGCGCGCAAGAGCGAGAACCCGTCGATCACCAGAGACGTGAGCGGCGAGGGCGTGCAGCAGGCGCTGCTCAAGATCATCGAGGGCACCATCGCCAACGTGCCGCCCAAGGGCGGGCGCAAGCACCCGCAGCAGGAGTTCCTGCAGGTCGACACCTCGAACATCCTCTTCATCTGCGGAGGCGCCTTCGGCGGGCTGGAGAACATCGTCGAGCAGCGGAAAGAGGGGAAGTCGCTGGGGTTCGGCGCGGAGGTCACCTCCAAGAACCAGCGCAACGTGACCCAGCTGTTGCGCGACGTGCAGCCGGAGGACCTGCTCAAGTTCGGCATGATCCCCGAGTTCATCGGGCGCCTGCCGGTGGTGGCCACGCTCGAAGAGCTCGATGAAGTCGCCTTGGTCGATATCCTCACCAAGCCGCGGAATGCCTTGGCCAAGCAGTACCGCAAGCTCCTGGAGATGGACGGCGTGCAGCTCAAGTTCACCGAGGGCGCGCTGCGGGCGGTGGCCCGCGAGGCCATCCGGCACAAGAGCGGCGCGCGCGGGCTGCGGGCGATTCTCGAGAGCGCGATGCTCAACGTGATGTACGAGGTGCCCTCGCACAAGAACATCCGCGAGATCGTGCTCAACGAGGAGTGCATCCTGAAGAAGGAACCGCCGCTCATCGTGTACGAGAAGCAGGCGGAGACCGCGTAGGCGCCGCGCGGCGCGGAACGACTTTTACCTCACGCTCGGGCGCGCAGGTTTGGGCGGGCGCGCGCGCAAGTGGCGACGGTTTCGCGCACAGGTCGCGACGGTTTCGCGCACAGGTCGCGGCGGTTTCGCGCGCGGATGTCGGCGGCCTGGCGCGCGGGTCCCAGCCGTTCGCGCGCGGGTCGAGGTCGTTTCGAGCTCGGCGCCCGCGGAGGCGTCGGGCGTTCGATGTCGGGGGCCCGCGGGATACTGAAGGCATGACGACGCTGGAGGCCGCGCGTGCGGCGCTATCCCACACCGGGCGCGATGCCACCGCCGAGAGCATCCTCGAGGCGGGTCTCGACCTCGTCCTCGAACGCCACGCCGCTCGCAGGGGCCTGACGCAGAAGCCGCGGGTCGGAATCGCCGCCGGGGAGTCGGGAGCCATCCCGGCGGCGGTGAAGCGCGAGGTCTGGACGCGCGATGGTGGCCGCTGCCGGTGGCCGCTCGATTCCGGCGGCACCTGCCAGTCTACCCAGCGGGTCGAGTACGACCACATCATTCCCCGCGCGCTCGGCGGCTCCTCCATGCCGGGCAATCTCCGGCTGCTCTGCCGCTTCCACAGCGATCTCGCCGCAAGGCGATCCTTCGGACCAGACTGGATGAACCAGTTCACACGAGACCCATCGTCCCCCAGGCGGCAGCCGGGGTCCTGACAGCCGGCGGGCGCGCCGCACTGCCTGGCGAAGGCGTGTTCGCGCGGCGCCCGCAGAGTTGCCGACGACCGGGTCAGGCCGGCACGAACTTGATCTCCAGCAGCTCCGGGCGCAGCTCGCGCTGCTCGACGCGGTCGGCCAATGTGCGCAGAACCAGCGCCTCCGCTGCGCGCAGCGCCTCGTCGCGGGTCTCCCCGAACGCAACCGCCCCGGGCATCTCCAGGACTTCGGCGAGCCAGCCGCCATCCTCTTCGCGCTCGACCTCGACCACGTAGCGCATGGGGCACCTCGCCTGCCTGCTGCGCAATGCAGCGTACGCAGAGGCTGCGCGCACGCGCAAGGGTGGCCGGCCGGGAATGCCGGATGGTCTGCTGGTCGTTGAATGTGAGCAGGATTTCTGCTGCTGACTTCACCGGATTGAAGCGTTACGCTTCAGCATTCGGCGGCCAGCCGAGCCCCTGGAGGCAAGGACCCGATGTTCTTCCGCAATGACGACAAGAAGGATCCCAAGGGCAACAAGCCCGGCGCCCGGACGGTGCCGCTGCTGCCGCTGCGCGACATCATCGTCTTTCCCCACATGGTGGTCCCCCTCTTCGTCGGCCGCGAGAAGTCCATCGCCGCGCTGGAAGAGGCCATGTCCAAGGACAAGGACATCCTCCTCGCGGCGCAGAAGAAGGCCAAGACCAACGAGCCGGCGCAGGACGACATCTTCGAGATCGGCACGCTCGGCACGATCCTCCAGTTGCTGCGGCTCCCCGACGGCACGGTGAAGGTGCTGGTCGAGGGCAAGAAGCGCGCGCGCATCCGCCGCTACGTGCCCGAGGAGAAGTTCTTCCTCATCGAGGCCGAAGAGGTGGAGGAGCTGAACGAGCGCAACGTGGAGCTGGAAGCGCTGGTCCGCTCGGTGCACGCCACCTTCGAGGGCTACGTCAAGCTCAACAAGCGCATCCCGCCCGAGATGCTGATGTCGGTGGCCACCATCGACGACCCGGCGCGGCTCGCCGACACCATCGTCGCGCACCTCTCCCTGAAGCTGAACGACAAGCAGGCCATCCTCGAGGAGCAGTCGGCCGCGAAGCGGCTGGAGAAGCTCTACGAGCTGATGCAGGGCGAGATCGAGATCCTCCAGGTGGAGAAGAAGATCCGCACTCGCGTCAAGAAGCAGATGGAGAAGACGCAGAAGGAGTACTACCTCAACGAGCAGATGCAGGCCATCCAGAAGGAGCTGGGTGAGCGCGACGAGTTCAAGTCGGAGCTGCAAGAGCTCGAGGAGAAGATCAAGAGCAAGAAGATGTCCAAGGAGGCCGTGGCCAAGGCCCGCAAGGAGCTGCGCAAGCTCAAGATGATGTCGCCGATGAGCGCGGAAGCCACCGTGGTCCGCAACTACATCGACTGGATCATCAGCCTGCCCTGGTACGACT
Source organism: Myxococcales bacterium (assembly GCA_035702105.1). Lineage (GTDB taxonomy): Bacteria > Myxococcota > Myxococcia > Myxococcales > 40CM-4-68-19 > 40CM-4-68-19. The sequence continues at coordinate 2,909 of DASSQZ010000280.1, forward strand.
ACTCGCGCGACAAGCTGGACATCAACGAGGCCGAGAAGGTCCTCAACGACGACCACTACGGCCTGAAGAAGCCCAAGGAGCGCATCCTCGAATACCTCGCCGTGCAGGCGATGGTGGAGAAGATGAAGGGCCCCATCCTCTGCTTCGTGGGCCCGCCCGGAGTGGGCAAGACC
>DASSQZ010000281.1:0-15238 GCA_035702105.1 Myxococcales bacterium
CTCGCGAATCTCGCCTCGAACTCTGCCAACGATGCAGGTATCGGAATCATCGACCCTCCTGCCTGCCGTCTAGCAGAGGGGTCTGACACCACCGCTGGGGCCTACCTGAGCGAAGCGGAGACCCAACAAATTTCTTTTTTGTTTTTTTCCCCCGACGAAGATCCCTCGGTACCGCCGGGGGGGCGGAATGAGTACTCTACGTTCCCCCGAAGGGGAGTCCGCGATGCACCTCGCGCTGCTCCACGATGGCCATCCCGTCCTGCTCCGCGTCGAAGGACCCGCGGGCGCGCCGCTTGCACTCTTCTTCCACCCCTTCCCGCTCCATGCCGACGCGTGGAACGACATGCTCCTGGCCTGCGGCGCCGCCGGACTGCGCGCCGCCGCCCTGGACGCCCCGGGCTTCGGCGGGACGCCTCCGCTGGCTGGCCCGCTGACGATGGACTTCATGGCCGACCTGGGCGCGGCTGCGCTCGACAGCCTGGGAGCAAAGCGCGCCGGCATCGTGGGCTGCTCGATGGGCGGCTACCAGGCCATCGCGTTCGCGCGCAGGCACCCGCGGCGCATGGCGGCGGCGGCGCTGATCGCGACGCGGGCAGGGGCGGACAGCGACGAGGCGAAGAAGAACCGCGAGCGCCAGGCGCAACTCGCGCTGGAGAAGGGGGCCGCGCCGGTCCTGGCGGAGTTCGTGCCGAAGCTGTTGTCCCCCGACGCTGCGCCCGCAGTGCGCCAGCGGGTGGACGAACTGGCGGCGCGCGCCACGCCCCGGGGCATCGCGGGCGCGCTGCGGGGCATGGCGCTGCGGCCCGACTCCACCGGCGACCTGCCCGGCTGGACCGTTCCCACGCTGGTCATCGCCGGCGAGCGCGACCTGTTGATTCCCCGCGCGGAGATGGAGAAGCTGGCGCAGGGCATCCCGGGCGCGCGCATGGAAGTGATCGCCGGCGCGGGCCACCTGCCGTTCCTGGAAAACCCCGCCGCGGTGGCGCCGCTCCTGGTCGCGCACCTCCAGGTCAGGCTGCGCACCTGAGCAGAGGGAATAGAGCGCTTCCGCTCCGGTCTTGACCGTGTGCGGCCTCAAGGATACGAACCCTTCTCTGCTCCGTCGGGAGGCCTGCTTGGCCGCGTCGATCGACATCCTCTACCTGCGCTTTCCGGTGCACCCCAACATCACCGTCATCCAGGTTGGCCCGGGCATCCAGCGCATCGACAGGGAAGGCGACAGCTATTTCGTGACCGGGAGCGACGACGGGCAGCTCTCGGGCAGGAGGCTGGAGATCCCCGGCGACAACGTGGCCGCCGTCCAGTGGGCGCTCGAGGGCGCCAAGCCGGACTGATGGAGAAGACGGAGCGCCTGCTGGATCTCGTCGCGCTCTTGCTCGACGCGCGCGAGCCGGTGTCGTTCGCCGAGCTGCGCGAGCTCTTCCCCGACGAGTACGGAGGGCCGCGCGCCAACGCCGAGCGCAAGCTGGAGCGCGACAAGGCGGAGCTGCTCGAGCTGGGCGTTCCCGTCGAGTACGTGGAGCCGCAGCGCCTGGACGAGCGCGAGCTGGGCGGCTACCGCATCGATCGCTCCGCCTATTTCCTGCCCGACCCGCGCCTCTTGCCGGAGGAAGCGGCGGCGCTCTACGCCGCGGGCGCGGCGGCCCTGGACGCGCGCGACTTTCCCTTTGCCCAGGACCTGCGCCATGCCCTGCGCAAGATCTCGGTCGCGAGCGCGACCCAGGCCGCCACCGCGGCGGCGCGGCGGCTCTTGGTGGTGCGCCCTGGCGATCCGCAGCGCGCTCCCAAGCTGCGCCTGCTCGGGGAGGCGGTGGCCAAACGCAAGCGCGTCCACATCGCCTACCACGCGCCGCCCGGCCTCGACGGCAAGCCGGGCAAGCGCAGCGAGCGCGACGTCGATCCCTGGGGCCTCGCCTTTCGCGGCCAGGCGTGGCGGCTGGTGGGCTACTGCCATCAGGCGGAAGGCGAGCGCGTGTTTCTCGTCGATCGCATCGAGTCGCTCCAGGTCAACGCCCAGAGGCCGCACAGCGCCGACTTCGAGACGCCGGAAGGCTTCGATGCCGCAGCCGCTGCAAGGCGTTCCAGCAGGCCATGGCAGTGGGCCCACCACCCGCCGCAGGAGGTGGCGCTCCGGTTCGCGCCGGGCAGCGGGGCGCTGTCGGAGCGGCTCTTCGAGAGCCCGGACGGCCGGCTCCAGGTCACCAACGTCGATGGCCTCATTCCACAGGTCCTCTCGCTGGGCGATCGCGCCTGGATCGAGTCGCCGCCGATCGCGCGCGAGAAGGCGGCGAGAGCGCTGCAGAGGATCGTCCAGCTGGTCGCGACGCCGCCGGCGCCCGCGCCGGACGCGGCCCGGCCCGCCGCCGTGTCGGAGCGCGCGGTCCAGGAAGTTTCCGCCGGCGCCGACGACAAGCGCGAACGCCTCCGCCGGCTCCTCCTGGTGGTCCCCGCGGCGCGCCGCCGCCCGGGCGTGAAGCTTTCCGAGCTCGCCCGCGATCTGGGCCTCGAGGCGGAGGAGCTGCGGCAGGACATCGAGCTGCTCGGCATGGTGGGCCGCCCGCCCTTCTCGCCCGACGACCTCATCGACATCAGCGTGGACGAGCGCGACCGCGTCACGGTGGCGCTGGACCAGAGCTTCTCCCGCCCGCCCCAGCTCACGCCGCTGGAAGCGTTGGCGCTGGCCGCGGCTGCAGAGGAAGCCGCCCCGGCGGATCCCGCGGTCACCTCCGCGCTGGCAAAGCTCACGGCCAGGCTCGGCGCGGGTTCCCGCGATCTCTACGCGCAGCTCGCGCGCAGGCTGGTGACGGCGGCTCCGCCGCCCGGCGGCGCGGGACAGGCGCTGGCGCGGCTGCGGGCGGCGGCCGAGCGGCATCGCGAGGTGGCCATCGAGTACGACAAGGACGGCAGGGGAGCGGCGGGCGAGCGCATCTTCCGGCCGCAGGGAGTGATCGATCACGGCGGCGTCTGGTACGCCATCGGACACGACGTGGGCCGCGGCGCCGAGCGCACCTTCCGCGTCGACCGGATGCTCTCGGTCCGCGAGACGGGGCAGACCTTTGCCGACCCCGGCCCGCTCGATCCGGCGCGGTTCCAGCGCGAACAGCTCTTCTTTCCCAGCGGGCGCGAGCAGCCGGTGACCTTGCGCTTCTCACAGGCGGCGGCGGCGTGGGCGCTGTCGCGCTACGGCCCGCGCGTGCGGCAACTCGCCGACGGCCGCGCCGATGTGGTCATCGAGAGCGAGGGGCCGGCGTATGCGGTGGGCCTCGCGCTCTCGTTCGCGGGAGAAGCCGAGATCGCCGCACCCCCGCAGGCGCGCGATGCGCTGCGCGACGAGGCGGAGCGCGCGCTCCGGCGCTACTCGTGAACCGGCGCAAGCTCCTCGCCACGCTGACCGCGGGAGCCGGCGTCGCCGCTGCCGGCGCGGCGGTTTGGCCGCTCGCGGCGGGGGCCAGCGACACGGAAGGAGCGCCTCCCGCGGACGCGCCCTGGGTCGACGTGGGCGCAGAGCGCGACCTGCACGCGGGACCGCCGCTGAAGGCCGACCTGCGCGCGCCGGTGCGCGACGGCTTCTTCACCACGCTCTTGGATCTGGGCGCGGCGTGGCTGCTGCGGACCGACGCGGGCATCACCGCGCTCTCTGCTACCTGCCCGCACCTGGGCTGCGGCATCCAGCCGCGCACCGACGGCGTGCCCGGGTTCGGCTGCCCCTGCCACGACAGCCGCTTCCGTCCCGACGGCGAGCTGGAGAAGGGCCCGGCGGCACGCGGGATGGACCCCCTTCCCGTCCGGGTGGTGGCCGGGCGCGTGCAGGTGCAGGCGGTGCGCTTCGCGCCCGGTTCCGCGTCGCGGAGGCGCGTGTGAGCTGGCTGTGGCGATGGCTCGACGAGCGCATTCCCGGAGGCGCGCGCTGGGCGTACGTCTTCGGGAGCGCGCTGGTCTTCCTTCTCGTCGCGCAGCTCGCGAGCGGCATCGCGCTGGCGTTCAGCTACTCCGCCTCCGTCCCCGCGGCGTGGGCGTCGGTGGCGCGGCTGGAAGAGAGCGGGCTCGGCCGGCTCCTGCGCGGGCTGCACGCGCAGGGCGCCACCTTCCTGCTCGCGGTGGCGGGCCTCCACCTCGCCCAGACGGCGCTCTTCGGCGCGTACCGGGCGCCGCGGCAGGTGACGTGGTGGCTGGGCCTCGTCCTGCTCGCGATCCTGCTCGCCTTCTGCCTCACCGGCTCGCTCCTGCCCTGGGACGAGCGCGGCTACTGGGCCACGCGGGTCACCGTGGGCATCGCCGGCAGCGCGCCGCTCTTCGGGCGCAGCCTGCAGGCGCTGGCCACCGGCGGCAGCGAATTCGGCAACCTCACCTTGACGCGCTTCTACGCGGTGCACGCCACGCTCCTGCCGCTCCTCCTGCTCGCCTTCGCCGCCGCCCACGTGGCCGCCATGCGACAGCACGGCGTCACGCCGCATCCGCGCGCCGACGCGTCGCGGGGCGAGCCGTTCTGGCCGCGCCAGGCGCTCTACGACTCGGCCTTCGCGCTGCTCCTGCTCGGCGCGCTCTTCCTGGTTGCCTCGGCGAGGGGCGCGCCGCTGCAGGGTCCGGCGAATCCGGCCGGCGCCGCCAATCCGCGGCCGGAGTGGTATTTCCGCCCGCTCTTCGAGCTGCTCAAGCTGATGCCGCCGCCGCTGGAGGCGCTGGGCGCGTTCGGGCTGCCGCTGCTCGCGGGCGCGTTCCTCTTCGCCCTGCCCTTCATCGACCGCGACGCGCGCCGGCGCCCGGCGGTGCTGGCGGCGCTTGCGGGAGGCTTTCTCGCCGCCTCCGCGCTCTGCATCGCCTCGTATCGCAGCGACGCGAAGTCGCCGGACTTCGTGCGCGCGGAGGCGGAGGCCGCCGCCCGGGCGCGGAAGGCCCTTCGGCTCGCGCGCAGCAAAGGGGTGCCGCCGGAAGGAGCGCTGGCGATGATCGAGAGCCAGCCCGACGAGCGCGGCGCCCGCCTCTTCGCGCGCATCTGCACCGAGTGCCACACCCTGCGCGCTGCGGGCGGCAAGAAGGCGCCGCGGCTCGACGGCTACCTCTCCCGGCGCTGGATCCGCGGCGTCCTCCTCCACCCCGAGTCGGACGAATACTACGGGGCCGCGCCCATCTCCGGCATGGAGGGCTACCAGGCGCTGGGCGAGGACGCCCTGCAGAAGCTCACCGACTATCTCTACGCGCTGCGCTCGCACGCGCCCGGCGATCCCGCATTGCAGGCCGGCCGCGAGGTCTTTGCCCGCGCGAGTTGCGCCGATTGCCATTCGCTGGAGAAGGGCGGCGACGAGGGCGGCCCCAGCCTCTTCGGCTACGGCTCGGCGGAATGGCTCACCGCGATGGTGCAGAATCCCGCCGCTCCCGGCTACTACCCGGAGCAGAACAAGATGCCGGACTTCGGGAAACGCCTTCCCGCGCAGGACATCCATGACCTGGTCGCGTTCCTCCAGACGCTGGAAACGGACGCGGCCCTCGCAGAGGAGACGCCGTGATCGCCCTTGTCCTTGCCCTGCTCGCCCAGGTCCCCGTCCCTTCCCCCGTGCCCGTCCAGGGCCAGCCGGCGAAGGAGATCTTCGAGAAGCGCTGCACGCTCTGCCACGGCGCCGACGGGCGCAGCCAGACCAAAAAGGGCCGGCAGTACAAGGCGCCCGATTTCACCAGCGCCAAGTGGCAGAACAGCACCACCGACGAGGAGATCGCCGATGCGATCACCAACGGCGTGCCGAAAACGAAGATGGCTCCCTTCCGCGAGAAACTGTCGCAGGACCAGATCCGCGCTCTGATCCCGTACCTGCGCGCCTTCGGCAAGAAGTGACGCGACGCGGATTGACACCAGAGCGAAACCCCCCTAGAACGCGCCGCCTGCGGGCATGACGCACTGATCCAGTGCGCAAGTTCCCGACAGGAGGACAGTTTGGCTTCCAGAGCGCCCATCCGCGAGTCCAGCAGGCCGACCGTCTACACCGAGGCGATGGAGGTCTTCCATCGCGCAGCCGATCTCATCGGACTGGACCGGCGCGTCCGCATGGAGCTGGAGGAGCCCGACTACGAGCACATCTTCTACGTCACGGTGAAGCTGCACACGCGGCTCGCCCCGCTCACGCAGGACCAGGACAAGTTCAGGGACCTGCCCGACAGCGAGCTGTTGCCCGACGGCCTGGAGCCGCTGCTCGACGGCAGCTTCGTCTTCAAGCGGCGCGCGCTGATCGGCGCGCACATCGCCATGCGCGACGGCGTGGTCCGGCTCAAGGGCAAGGGCCTCTACAAGGTGGTGCCGGGGCGGCCGGAGCGTTTCAAGGCCTACCGCGTGCAGCACAACCAGGCGCGCGGCCCGTACAAGGGCGGCATCCGCTACCACCAGGACGTCTCGCTCGATCTGTTCAAGGTGCTGGCCGCGGAGATGACCTGGAAGACGGCCATCTCCGACGTGCCATTCGGCGGCGCCAAGGGCGGCATCAAGGTGGATCCGCGCAGCCTCTCCAGCGAGGAGCTGGAGGCGCTGACGCTGCGCTACATGTACCGGCTCAAGCCGCTGATCGGGCCGGACCTGGACATCCCCGCTCCCGACGTGGGCACCGACGGCACCATCATGGGGCTCTTGCTGCGCCAGTACACCGACGGCGAGCGCGAGCGGCACAAGCTGCGCGGCGTGGTCACCGGCAAGGACACGCGCATCGGCGGGTCGGAAGGCCGGGTCAAGGCCACCGGACAGGGACTCGCCTACACCATCCAGGAGTGGTTCGCCGAGCGGGGCACCACGCCCTCGGGAAGCACCTTCATCCTGCAGGGCTTCGGGAACGTGGGCTCCAACGCCGCGGAGATCCTCTGCGGACTGGGCGCCAGGCTCCTGGCCGTCAACGACGCGGGCGGCACCATCTTCAATCCCAACGGCCTCGACGTGAACGATCTCGTCTCCTACGTCTACGACAACCCGCAGAACCTCCGCCGCACCGTGGCCGGTTATCCCAAGGCCCAGCAGATCGCGAAGAGCGAGCTCTTCGACATCGAGTGCGATCTCTGCATTCCCGCGGCACTGGGCGGCGAGATCACCGGGCCGGTGGCCGAGCGGCTCAAGTGCAAGCTCGTGGCGGAGGGCGCCAACGGCCCCACCACTCCGGAAGGCGACCGCGTGCTGGCCAAGCGCGGCATCGAGCTGATCCCCGACATCATCGGCAACGCCGGCGGCGTGACGGTCAGCTACTACGAGTGGATCCAGAACAAGCGCATGGAGCACTGGAGCGAGACCGAGGTGAACGGCCGCCTCGAGCAGGCGATCAAGTCCAACTACCGCATCATCCGCGACATCGCCCGCAACACGCCGCGAAGGACCGCGACGCACAACTCCACCCGGTACTGCATCGGCAAGGAAATCGACATGCGCACGGCGGCAATGGTGCTCGCCCTCAAGCGCATCGAGGCGCATTACCAGCTGGAAGGCTTCAGCCAGTAGGGCCGCGCTCAGTTTATGTCCGCCCTGTCGCCGGCTGCCTTCATCGGCCGTCCGGCCACACCGACAGCCGCGCACGTGGTGTCCGGGATCCCCTTGCCGCTCTCGTCCGGGGCGGCCGTCGATGCGTCCGGCCGACCGATGGAGGACGCCGGCTCCCGCGCGCGACCGACTCGTTCACGCCATTCGCACCGCGCGGCCATTGTTTTGTCAGATGGTCAACCCGCCCCGGGACGAGTCCCTCACTCGCTGCCTCGTCCCGCGCAGTGGTGCAAGTAGCGATGGTCGTCTGGAGCACCGTTCGCGAAGATTTGGCCGTGCTGCTCGGCGAGAACGGTCGCGGGGTTCCGCCGCGTGATCCCATACACGGACGGTAAGCTGCGGCGACGGCGTATGGATCAACGAAACCAAAGTCGAGCGCGCTGCGCTCACGAATCGCGACAGGGTTCAGATTGGGCGTTTGCAGCTCGAGTACCTCGAGGAGCAGGTCGGAACGGACGGCGCTGAATCTCGTCGATCCACGACTCTTGACGGTATCTCCATGGCGTCGCCGAGCCGCGACATGGGGAACCCAAACATCTGCCGCGCGGTGGGACTCGGCGGTGCTGGCGGTGCGCGCGCGGGAGCCGGCGTCCTCCATCGGTCGGCCGGACGCATCGACGGCCGCCCGGACGAAAGCGGCAATGGTTTCTCGCACCCAACGCCCGCGGCTGTCGGTGTGGCCGGACGGCCGATGAAGGCAGCCGGCGACGGGGCGGCCCAAAACATCGTGAGCCGGACGCGGATCAGGGCGTGGCCGAGACGTCGGCGAGCCTTCCCTTGCGCTCGTAGAGCACGATGGTCCACTTGCGCCAGGGCGCGTCCGCGGGCACCGAGGCCGCTGCGTGGCAGACGTGCGCGTGGGCGTCGGTGGCCGAAGGCATCGGCGGGTCGCAGGCGAGCTGGTGCTCGGCCATCCACTGCCGCGCCTCGCCGATCTCGCGGCCCTCGGGGATGTACATGAGGAGCCGCCCGCGCACGTTGTCGATCTCCTTCGGCATGGAGAACTTCGGCAGCTTCGGCGCGCAGGCGGCGAGCGCCGCCACGGCCAGCGCGAGCGCGCGGCGGCCCTTCATGCCGCCTGGCCCTTTTCCCGCCGCTCCAGCGCGCCGAGCCCGTCGTAGGCGGCGTACTTGTAGAGCTCCGAGAGCGTGGGGAAGTTGAAGACCGCGTCGACGAAGAGGTCGATGGTGGCGCCGGCGAGCAGCGCCACCTGCCCGATGTGGATGAGCTCGGTGACGCTGGGCCCGAGCGCGTGCACGCCGAGGATGCGCTTGTCGGGGGCGAAGAGGATCTTGAGGAACCCGCTCTCGGCGCCGAGGATCTCGGCGCGCGCGTTGTCCCGCATCGAGGCGCGGCCGGCCAGGTAGTCCACGCCCGCCCTCTTCAAGTCTTCCTCGGTGGCGCCGACGTAGCTCATCTCCGGGATGGTGTAGATGCCATAGGGGATGTGCGGATCGATGCGCGTCTTCCAGGGCAGCGCGAAGGCGTGGCACACCGCCACCCGCCCCTGCTCCATGCTGGTGGAGGCGAGGCCGGGAAAGCCCACCACGTCTCCGGCGGCGTAGATGTGCGGGACGGCGGTCTGGAAGTGCTCGTCGACGGCGAGGTTGCCGCGCTTGTCGGGCACGAGCCCCAGCGCCTCGAGGCCCAGGCCCGCGGTGTTGCCGGTGCGCCCCGCCGCCGCCAGGACCGCCGCGGCCGTCGCCACCGCCCCGCTCTCGGTGGTCACCGAGCAGACGCGCGTCTTCGCATCCAGCGTGCACTTCACCGGCGCATCGCCGAGCCGCAGCGTGAGCCCCAGCCGCAGCAGCTCGGCATGGAACCTCTCGCCGATCTCCGCGTCGAGGAACCCGAGCATCCGGTCCTTGCCGTCCATCACCGTGACCTTCACGCCCAGCGCCGCGAAGATGCAGGCGTACTCCGCCGCGATCACGCCCGAGCCGAGCACGATCATCGACTCGGGAATGACCTCGATCTCCAGGATCTCGTCGGAGTCGTAGATCTCCGGCTCCTCGAAGGGAATCCACGGCGGCCGGTGCGGCCGCGAGCCGGTGGCGATGAGGAAGACGTCGGCGGAGTGCGTCTCGCCGGTCTCCTGGATGCGCACCGTGTGCGCATCCACGAACGCCGCGGTGCCCGGATGGAGCGAGATGCCGTGCCGCTCCACGTTGCGGGCGATGCGGCCGCGCTCGCTGCCGACAACCAGGTGCTCGCGGTGCATCAGCGTGCTGGCCGAGTAGGGCCTGGGCAGCGCCAGCACCGCCGCCTCCAGCCCGCGCGAGGTCATCCCGGTGATCGCCAGCGCCGTCTCCCGCAGCGTCTTGGAAGGCAGCGTGCCGGTGTTGGTGCAGGCGCCGCCCAGGCGAGGCGCGGTCTTCTCCACCAGCGCCGTCTTCTTCCCGAAATACGCCGCTTGCGCCGCTCCTCTCTCGCCTGCGGGCCCGCTGCCAATCACGATCAGGTCGTACCTGGCCATGCGCGGAAACTAGACTATTGTGGCGCGCCTTGCACTGGACCGATCAGGAGCATCCGTTCTGGACGTGGCTCTTGCGCCTCTGCGCCGCCGCGACCGTCCTGCCCCTCTGGAGCGCACGCCACCTGCCCTTCACCGACCTGCCCCAGCACGTGGCGGCCATCGGCACCCTGCGACATTGGTGGGACCCTGCCTGGAAGTCGCAGGAGTACTTCACGCTCGCGCTGGGGCAGACCCAGTACCTGCTCTACTACCTGCTCGGGGCGGCGCTGGCCTTTCCGCTGGGGACGGCGGAGCGCGCGAACCTCGTGCTGCTCTCGCTCACCGCCGTCGCGTTTCCCTATTCGTTGCGGTCGCTCCTGCGCGCGCTCCGCGCAGACTCGCGGCTGGCGCTCTTCGGCTGCACGCTCTTCTGGTCGCAGGCGCTGCTGATCGGTTTTTTCAACTACCTGGCCGCCATGCCGCTCTTGCTCTGGGCGCTGGCGCTCTCGGTCCGGCAGGCGGAGGCGCCGTCGCGGCGCACGCTCTGGCTCCTGGCGGCGGCGGCCACGGCGCTCTTCTACCTGCACCTGTCGGCCTTCGTGTTCCTCGCCCCGGCGGCGGCGCTGGCGTCGGTCGGCGTGCCGCGGCTCGCGCCGCTGCGCCAATGGCCCCGCAAGCTCTCCTGGGCGGCGCCGGTTGCGGTGCTCTCGGTGGCCTGGCTCCTCGACAGCCCGGTGGTGCATCCGCAGATGGTGGGCTGGAACCAGCCCATCGGCATCGCCTGGGAGCAGCCGGCCGTGTCGCTGCGCAACCTCACCGACGCGCTGCTCGACATCTGGCGCGGCGACGGCGACGAGGCCTGCCTTCTCTCGTTGATCTTCTCGGCGGCGCTGCTCGCCTGGCCGCAGCGGCGCGAGCCGGAGGAGCATCCCTGGCGGCGCGGGCTGGTGGCGGTGTGGATTGCCTGGGCGGCGCTGCTCTACCTCGCCTTTCCCGTCTCGATCGGCTGGATGTGGCAGCTCAACGAGCGCTACGCGCTGGTGGTTGCGCTGCTGCTGCCGGCGCTGCTGCGGCCAGCGCGCGGCTTGCGCGGGGCGGCGCCGCTCCTGCTGGCCGCCTTCACCGCGCTCTTCGCCGCCACCACCGCGTTCGCCAACATCCGCAGCTTCGAGCGCGAGGTGGGCCCCTTCGACGAGGTGCTCGCTCGCGCGCAGCCCGGGCGGCGGCTGATCGGGATGATCTACGAGCAGAACTCGCGCTTCGCGAAGTTCAGCGCCTTCCTGCACTTCCAGGCGTACTACCGCGCGCGCATGGGCGGCGTGGCCTCGTTCTCGTTCGCGGAGTTGCCCCAGTCACCGCTGCGCTACAAGCCGGAGACCGCCCCGCCGCCCCACCGCGCCGGCTGGGAGTGGCACGCGAATGCCTTCCGCAATGACGTCGACGGACCGTACTACGACTACGTCCTCGTCCACGGCCTCGTCGATCCCTTCGCGAGACCCCAAGCCGGGCCGCAGTGGCATCTCTTGACCCGCGAAGGCCACTGGGCGCTCTACGAAAAGCTTCGCTGAGATATTCAGTGGATTGAGCCGCGGCCCGGCCGGGGGGCGGCTTCCGGCGGGACGAACTTGAGGCCGATGCCGCGCATGCCGGAGCGGGTGGAATCGGGCCGGGCGAAGTTGATGAAGCACTGGTAACGCACCTCGCCTTCCAGCGTCAGCTCGGCGCCGCCGCGGTTCGGCGGCGAGAAGGTCACGCGCACGCGCGTCCCCAGCGCGAAGGGCTCGCGGGTCTCGACGAACATCCCGGTATCCGTGATGTTGCGCCCGATGCCGCTGGCCACGCCGCGCTCGCCCTCGAGGTAGACCTGGAACGCCTTGTCGAACTTCCCCACCGGCGCCGGCGCTTTCCGCTGCGACGGCAATTTATCGGCCCTGCTGGACATTGGACGGCGGCGCTCCGGCTGGCTGGGTGGCCGCAACGGTAGGTGCGAGCCGAGCGCCCGTCAAGGAAAGCGCCGCCCCGACTGCCCTGCGTGCTCGCGCGGCGAAGTGTCGCGCCTTAGATTGAGAGCATGAAGGGCCACGTCGGGGCGGTCTTGACGGCAGGGTTCGCGGCAATCGCGCTGGCCCTGGTCACGCTCCAGGCGGTGGTCCTCGCTCACCACGTCCCGCGGCAGGAGGCCCGCGCGGCTCACTCCGGCACCACCAACCGGTATTCCGCGCCGGGCGGCAGATCGGGCATCCCCTGGCTGCCGTTCGACAAGTCGCAGCCGGCGGAGAAGCCGATCGTGCCCGAGAGTCCCGAGGGGCAGAAGCCCCCCGCCCAACACCCGGAGCAGCACCAGCCACCGCCCCCGTCGCGCTTCCGCAGCCTGCCGCCGCGGCTCGGCCCGCAGCGGCCGCGCTCGGCCGCCGCGTAGCGTCGTGAGGGCACCGGGACGCGATGCGCCCCTTCAGCAGGCACCATCGGCGCCCGTGAGGGCGCACCGTCTCCCGCCTACTTGATGTGCAACGGGATGTACTGCGTCGCCTGGCCGTGCTTCACGCGGAGAAGCGCGGTGTCGCCCTTCTTCAGCCCCTTGACCGCGTTGCGGTAGTCGGCCGCCGAGGCCACCTGCTTGCGGTTCACCTCGACGATCACGTCGCCCGCATCGAGGCCCGCGTCCGACGCGGGCGAGTCCGGCGCCGCATCGACGATGATGGCGCCCTTGGTGCCGGGATCGACCTGGGCCCGCCGCGCGAGCTGCGGCGTGAGATCCTCCACCCGCACGCCGAGCAGATCGCCCTTCTCCTTGGACTCGCTGCCCTCCCTCGAGTTGCGGCCGCCCTGATCGGTCTCGTCGGGACGCGGCGCGAGCTTCGCCTCGAGGTTGCGCTCCTTGCCCTCGCGGACGACGTCGAGGCGCACCGACTTGCCCGGAGGGATCACGCCCACGTCGCGGGTGAGCTGGTTGTTGTCCTGCACCGGCTTGCCGTTGAGCGCCACCACCACGTCGCCCGGCTTGAGGCCCGCCTTGTCCGCCGGGCTGTCCTTGACCACGTCGGCGATCAGCGCGCCCTTGGTGGACTTGAGGCCGAGCTGGTCCACCATGTCGGCGGTGATGGCCTGCGGCGAGACGCCGAGGAACCCGCGCACCACCCGTCCGGTGGACTTGAGCTGCGGGAGGATCTGCTTCACCACGTTGATGGGGATGGCGAAGCCGATGGTGTTGGCGCCGCTGATGATGGCCGCGTTGACGCCCACCACTTCACCCTTCATGTTGAAGAGCGGCCCTCCGGAGTTGCCGGGGTTGATGGAAGCGTCGGTCTGCAGGTAGTCGGAGTACGGCCCGCCGAACTGGGTGCGCTCCTTGGCGCTGATGATGCCGGAGGTGACGGTGGCCTGGAGCCCGAACGGCTCGCCGATGGCCACCACGTAGTCGCCCACCTCGAGCGCGTCGGAGTCGCCCAGCGAGGCGTACTTGAGCGAGCCCACGTCCTTGCCTTCGATCTTCAGGATCGCGATGTCGGACTTGGGATCGTTGCCGATCACCTTGGCGGAGAACTCGCGCGCGCCGCCGGGGGCGGACTCGTCGGTGATCACCTTGATCTCGTCCATGGGGCGGAACTTGCCGCGGTTGTTCTCGTCCTGCACCTCGACCACGTGGTTGTTGGTGAGCACGAGGCCGTCGCCGATGAGGAAGCCCGAGCCGAGGCCGTGGCGCTCCTGCTCGTCGGGCTGCGGCTGCGGCTGGCCGAAGAAGCGGAAGAACCGCTCCATCGGATCCTGCTGCTGGTCCTCGTCGTCGTTGCCGTCGGGTCCGTTGTCGTCGTCCTGCGGCCCGCGCAGGCGGGGATGGCCCTGGGGAAGCCGCTGCGCGATGCGCGGCCGGTGCGGCTTGAAGCGGGAATTGATGTTCACCACCACGGGCCGGAGCTGCTTGACGAGCGGCGCGAGCGAGGGCATGGGGCCCGTCTGGCGCACGGTCTCGGCGGTGGAAGGCGCAGATCCTGCGGCTGCGTGCGCATCGCTTGCGAGCACGGACGTGTCGGACGAGGCGTGCTGGCAGGCGGAGACGAGCGGCAGCGCGATCAGTGCAGCGGCCGCGCCGGTGAGCACTGCAGCAAGAACCGTAAAGCGACGGTGCATGAAACCTCCGAGGAAGCGGTCGCCCGAATCAACAGCGAACCCGCTCCTGCATTTCGGAGGTGCAACGTAACCCCAGGAGCCGGGGCGTCAAGGACGATTGATTTCAGCGGTGTTTCACTGCTGCGTGGTCTCGCCTTCCCCTTCGCCTCTCAGCTCGTCGCGCGACGAGCGCAGGTCTTCCAGGTCCACCCGCTTGCCGCGCCGGTCCAGCACCTCCACCCGGGCCGCATGCAATGAGTAGTACAGCAGCCACCGTTCCGCATCCGTGAGACTGCCGGGAGGCAAGGCCTCGTCGATCTCACCGACCGTGAGGAACCCCCGGCGGATGCCGCGGGTGAAGAGCGCCTTGCGCGCCTTGTGAGACCGGCCGATCCGCAACGATGACATCCCGAGATCCCCCCGGAGTCGTAACCGGTTATACGCTTTCGCGCTGCTCCTCGGCAGCGGCAGCCGCAGCGACCCCCTTCTTCTCCACCGGCAGCGCGCCGCTCTCGGTGAGGATGCGCCGCAGCTCGTCTCCCTCCACGACCTCCGTCTGCAACAGCCGTGCGGCCACCCGCCCCAGCGCGTCGCGGTGCCTGACCACCAGATCGCGCGCCCGCTGCATCGCCTCCTCGATCAGCCGGGTCACCTCCTGGTCGATGCGGCGCTGCGTGCGCTCGCTGTAGGTCTTGTCGGTGAGGCCGGGCATGGCCCCGCCGCCCTGCAGGAAGGGCGAGCGGCCCCGCTCCGCGTAGGACACCGGCCCCATGGCATCCGACATGCCGTACTCGGTGATCATCAGCCGCGCGATCTCGGTGGCCTGCTTGAAGTCGTTGGAGGCGCCGGTGGAGATGCTGCCCACCACGATCTCCTCCGCCGCGCGCCCGCCCATCAGGCCGGCCATCTTGTCGAGCAGCTCCTCGCGGGACATGAGGTAGCGGTCCTCGAGCGGCAGCTGCATGGTGTAGCCCAGCGCCGCAAGGCCGCGCGGGATGATGGAGATCTTGTGCACCGGCTCGGCGTGCTCGCACAGGCTCGAGACCAGCGCGTGCCCCGACTCGTGGTAGGCGACGATCTCCTTCTCCTTGTCGTTCATGCGTCGGGTCTTCTTCTCCAGGCCGGCCACCACGCGCTCGATGGCCTCCATGAAGTCGGCCATGATCACCTTCTCG
>DASSQZ010000282.1:0-9832 GCA_035702105.1 Myxococcales bacterium
AGCCGAGCGCGGCGTGCGCCAGGTGGCGGCGTACTGGCGCGCCGAGGACGGAGACGCGGCGGCGCTGAAGGGCTTCGTCGAGGAGAGCTTCGTCGCCGACCCGCAGCAGCTCGATGCACTGCTCAAGCGGTTCTCGGCGGCCTTCGAGCAGATCGACGGGCACATGCTGGAGATCGGCCGCGCGCTGCGGAGCTGGAGCGAGCTGGAGCTGGGGCCGCAGATGGACGTGGACCAGCTCTTCGCCGCCATCGACGTCTCCGCGCACCTGCCCGAGGACCTGTTCTCCTCGAAGCTGGCGTTCGTGGCGCTGCTCAACTTCCCGCAGCCCGACCTCCAGGAGATGGTGGCGCAGGGCCCGCAGTGGTCGCGCAAGCAGTGGGCGGAGGCGCGGCTCACCCGGCGCTTCGCGCTGCGGCCTTCGGGGGCGGCGCGGCAGGCGGTCGCGAAGGCCAGCGCCGACGCCGAGGCGTACATCGCCGGCTACAACGTCTGGATGCACCACGTGCTGGCGCCGGACGGCAAGCGCATCTTCCCCAAGGGCATGCGGCTGCTCACGCACTGGAACCTGCGCGACCAGATCAAGGCCGACTACGCGGAGAAGGACAAGGCGCTGGCGCTGGAGCGGCAGCGGCTCATCCGCGAGGTGATGGAGCGCATCGTCACCCAGACCATTCCCGAGGGAGTGATCGACGACCCGCGGGTGGACTGGAACCCCGCCACCAATGCCGTGACGCCGTCGCCGGCGGACGAGATCGAGACCGGGCAGATGAAGGCGCAGGGCAAGCGCCCTCCGGAGCCGAAGGTCTCCGCCGACCGCGAGCCGGACACGCGCTACGCGGTGCTGCTGGCGGACTTCCGGGCCTCGCGGATGCTCGACGCCGACTCGCCGATGGCGCGCACCGAGATCGACCGCCATTTCCAGCTCGACGACGAGATCCCCGAGCAGAGGGTGCGGGCGCTGCTCACGCAGGTGCTGGACTCGCCGCTGGTGCCGCGGGTGGCGGCGCTGATCCGGAAGCGGCTGGGCCGCAACCTGGAACCCTTCGACATCTGGTACGACGGGTTCGTCGAGCGGCTGCCCGAGGCCGACCTGTCCCGGCGCACGCGGGAGCGCTACCCCACCGCCGACGCGTACAAGAAGGACATCCCGCGGCTGCTGCAGGGGCTGGGCTTCTCGCCGGAGAAGGCGCGCTTCGTCGACTCGCACATCGTGGTCGATCCCGCGCGCGGCTCGGGCCACGCGCTCGAGTCCGACCGGCGCAGCGAGATGTATTCCTGGTGGGGGCCGGGCGACTCGGCGCACCTGCGCACGCGGGTGAACCCCGACGGCATGGACTACAAGGGCTACAACATCGCCGTCCACGAGATGTGCCACAACGTGGAGCAGACCTTCTCGCTCTACGAGGTGGACGACACCCTCTTGCAGGGAGTGCCGGGCACGGCGTTCACCGAGGCGCTGGCGTTCACCTGCCAGCACCGCGACCTGGAGCTGCTGGGCGTGGCGCGGCCCGACGCCCGCGGCGAGCAGGCGCGGGCGCTGAAGGCCTTCTGGGACTCGTGGGAGATCGCCGGGGTGGCGCTCACCGACCTGGACGTGTGGCACTGGATGTACGAGCACCCGGACGCGACGCCGGCGCAGTTGCGCGAGGCCACCCTCACCATCGCGCGCGGGTACTGGGACCGGTACTACGCGAAGACGCTGGGGCATCCCGGCAATCCGCAGCTCGGCATCTACTCACACATGATCAACAGCTTCCTCTACCTGTACCGGTATCCCATCGGGCACCTGATCGCCTTCCAGCTGGAACAGAAGCTGCGCGGGCCGCAGAGCGGGCAGGCCTTCGAGCACGCCGCCTCCTATGGCCGGGTGCTGCCGGACCTGTGGATGGAGCACGCCACGGGAAAGCCGGTGGTGGCGGAGCCGATGCTGGAGGCGACCGAGGCGGCGCTCAAGGCGGAGGGGATGTAGCCAGCTCGATCGAATGGCTGTGGCCGAACACGCCACCGATGACAGCAAGAATGAGCGCGCCGCCCACGCCCACTTCCAGGACCCTGATGCCGACGACTGCCCCATACTCGCCCCCGCTGATGGCGCCGGCGAGGAGACCCGCGAGGCCGAATCCCAGCCCGATGGACATCCCCTCGATGGCGCCGCGCGCGTGGTTGCGCATCGTGATTCGCTCGACAGCGGCGGTTGGCACGCGCATGCGTGGGGCTGCGTCAGAAGCGTAGAGGTCGCGCCACTCGACTGCCGCGGGCGTCACCACCACATCGGTCGCGGCCGTCGACCGCGCCTCGTCGCGGAGCTTGATGGAGACGGCCCTCTCTTCGAGCTCCCTGGTGATCGACGCCGCATCAGCCCCTGACAAGGGCTGCGGAACGATGCGAACGGTGGAGCAGGCGGCGCTGGAGAGGAGGCCAAGGACGAGGGCGGAGCGGTTCATCGCTCTCCCTGACTCGCGGATCATTCGAACGACCACCGAGCGACGATCTCGCCCTTTTCGATCCGGATCACGCAAAGGACGTCGCGGCTCCTCGCCTTCGTGTCGCGCCGGCGCTCGCACCAGACGGCGTGGGTGGGAGTGGAGCGGGCCCAGAGGAGCCGGGCGTTTGCCTCGTCGATCAGCACGGCGATCAATGCGAGGTGCGCGGGAGTGGCGCCCACGACGTCGGCGCGGGAGAGTGGATCGGGGTTCGGGTTTGCGTTTGCGTTTGCGTTTGCGTCGTCTGCGATGTCTGGGACGGCTGTGAGATTCCGGTGTTGGGCGGCGGCGGCGCGTGACTGGGCTTCGGCGAGCTCGTCGGCGAGCGGGCCGGTGAGCCTGTGGCTCTCGAGGTCGCGTTCGGTGCGGGCGGCCTTCACGGCCTTGCGGACGAGCCAGATGCAGAGGCCGAGGAAGACGATGCCGGGAAGGCCGAGGTCGAGGAGGAGGTCCAGCTCATTCTCCCGTCTGCGCGCGAGAAGGCGAGCCGATCTGGATCCAGCGCGGGCGCTTGCCGGTGGACAGCGCGCCGAGAAGCTCGGGCGTGAGCGGGCGGTGTTCCTTGACCCAGCTCACGATGATGTCGCGGGTCAGCACGCTGCCCGTCTGCCGCGGCAGGTCCTCGAGCATGGAGAGGCCGTCGCCGCCGTTGGCGAGGAAGTCTGCGAGCGAGACGGTGAACGGTCCCGGCGCGCAAGCCGCCTCGCATGCCGTCCTGGTGCAGCTCTTCGTCTCGCAGAGCGGCCGGCCGCCTTCGTCCACGACCCGCGTCACGATGGCGCCCGCCGGCGCGCGCCTGGGGTCCTCCGCCGCGCCGAACCGCTGCCAGTCGATGACGTAGCGCAGCCCGGAGACGCGCATGGGACCCTTGCCGGCGCGGAGCACCGCTTCCAGCGCGTCGCGCAGCGTCTGGGCCGGCAGCGAGAGCACCACCTGCTCGTTGTCGAAGGGACAGAGGTCGAAGATCTGGCCGAAGGAGATGGGTCCGGCGGGGATCTCGGTGATGCGCAGCCCGCCCGAGTTCTGCAGCGCGAACTGCGCCCGCAGGCCGCCTCCCGCACCCGAGCGCAGCGCGTCCGCGGCGAGATTCGCGAGCAGGTCGTCGGCGCCGCCCTTGCGCAGGTCCACGGTGGTCTCGCCAATGCGCGTCTCCCTCAGCGCCTTCACCTGCTCGTCGTAGCCGCCCAGGATGGCCGAGATGCGCGCGTCAGGCAGAACCCTCCTGCCGCGGAAGACCGCCGGCGCGCCGTGCCAGGAATGGAGGATGGCCTGGGGTCCGCCTGGCCGCGGCAAGGCGTCCTGGTTGACCGCGAACGAGCGCACGCGGCCCTCCCCGTCCAGCGCCAGGTCGACGGTGGAGAAGCTGACCAGCTTCGATCCCGACTGCACCACGGGAATGCCCGCCACCACCATCGGCGGCGGGCCCAGCGCCGCGTGCTGGTGCCCGCTCACGATGGCGTCCACCTTGCCCGCCACCGCTCGCGCGATCCGCTGGATCTCGTGGTCGGGCCCGAACGGCCCCGCGTGGGCGGCGATCACCACCACCGTGGCGCCGCGCGCGCGCAAGGCATCGGCCTCCTGCGCCGCCACCGGCCCGCCCTCTGCGAAGTCCAGGCCGCTCACGTTGACCGGGTTCGTCACCGTGGCCGTCTCGCGGGTGGCGAGCCCGATGATGCCCACCCGCACTCCTCCCGCGTTCACGAGCACGCTCGGGCGCGCCCAGCCCGGCCGCTCCCGGGTCCCCTTGCGGAAGACGTTCGCGGCGAGGATGGCGTACTTCGCCTGGGCGATGCGCTGCTGGAGCACGGCCAGCCCGAAGTCGAAGTCGTGGTTGCCGATGGCCGACGCGGTCACGCCCAGCGCGTCGTAGACCTCGGTGACGCTCCTGCCCTGGAACTGGTTGGAGATGAGCGTGCCCTGGAACTCGTCGCCCGCATCGACGACGACGACGGCCGAGCCCTTCTCCTCCGCGTCGGCGCGCAGCGCGTCCAGGTAGCCGCCGAACCAGTCGGCGCCGCCGATCTCGCCGCCGGCGGCCCCGTGCGTCCACCTCGGCGCCGCGGCCGGCAGGAGCGCGCCGTGGGTGTCGTTGATGCCCACCACCACCAACCGCCGCACCGCCGGCGAAGGCCGGGTCGCGGCGACGCCGGGCGCGGAGCCTGCACAGGCGAAGGCGACGAGCAGCAGCGCGAGGCGATGCATCCGTCTTTCGACCTTACCCGCAAACGTCTCCTTTGCGCACGGGAACCGTCAATCCCGTGGATGCGCCGCGGCGCCGGCCTTATGCTCGAAGGATGCGCGCCGGAGCCGCCGTCTCCCGATCTCCCGACGTGCGCCTGGCCGCGCGCGATGCGGCCACTCGCGCCCTCGACGCGGCGGGGCTGGACGAGGCCGGGTGCCTGATCGTGGCGGCCACGCCGGAGCACCTGGACGAGTCGCTGGAGCTTTGCGAGGCGCTGCGCGACACGGCGGGCAGGGGCGCGCAGATCGTGGGCGGCGCCACCTCCGCCGCCCTGGTCCCGGGGGATGCCGACACCGAGGAGGGCCCCGCGCTCGGCGTGCTCGCCCTCGAGCAGCGCGCGCACCTCTTCTCCTTCCGCACCGATGCTCCCGACGAGCTCCGCCTCGCCGCCCAGCGCGCCGGTCCGGGCGCCCTGGGCCTGGTCTTCGCCGATCCCGCCGGGCCCGTGCAGCGGCTCCTGGCGGCGCTGGGCCGTGACGCCGGCAAGGCGCGCGTCGCCGGCGGCGGCATGGCGGTGGAGGGCGGGCTCCTGCTCGACGACGATCTCGCCGACGCGCAGGCGGTGGGCGCCTTCTTTCCCCAGACGGGAAGGGTGGTGGTCGCGCAGTCGCACCAGCCCATCGGCAAGCCGCTGCTCGTCACCCGCTCGGATGGCCGGCAGGTGATCGAGCTGGACTCGCGCCCTGCGCTGGAGGCGCTGGCGGCGCTGGCGGACCAGCCCGGCGTGGGAGGCGAGGCGCTGCAGTTCGTGGGTCTGGGCCTCTCACCGCGCCCGGGCGAGGCCTTCTCCGCCGACGATTTCCTCTCGATTGCGCTGCTCGGCGTGGACGAGGAACACGGCGCGCTGGAGGCGGGCGTCCCGATCCCCGAAGGCCACAGCGTCTCGTTCACGCTGCGCGACGGCATGGGCGCGCGGCGCACCCTGCAGCAGGCGCTGGACCGGCTGGCGCCCGGGCCCCCCGCCTGGGGCATCTACTTCGACTGCGCCAGCCGCGGCAGCACGCTCTACGGCGTGGACGGGCTGGACCTCGGCCTCATCGAGAAGTCGCTGGGCGCCTTTCCGCTGCTCTCGCTGCGCACCAGCTTCGAGCTGGGACCGGCCGGCGATTTCATGGGCGTGCACCTGTTCTGCGGAGTCCTGCTCCTGGGGGATCGATGAAGGCCTGGCCCGCCGTCGCCGTGCTCTCGCTCGCGTGCGCGTCCGCTCCGACGCGCGACCCCGCCGCCTGCAGCGCGCCCTTCGACCGCGTCGAGGTGGAGCAGGTGCAGATCGGCTGGAACCGGCTGGACCCCGGCAACCAGCCTCCCATCGTGGACGTCGACCGCCCCAGCCGCGATCCGAGACAGGCCGAGACGCTGGCCAACGAGGTGCTGGCGCAATGCCGCAGCGGCGCGAAGATGGACCGGCTTCAGGAGAAGTACTCGGAGGCGCAGGCCGGCTCGCTGGTGATCGGCACGCACGCGGACGTGCCCTACAAGGCCGCCGCGCTCTGTCTTCAGGCCAACGAATGCGCGCTGGTGCGCAGCAAGATCGCCTTCCACGTCCTCAAGCGGATCCGTTGAGCGCTTCCTTGCTGTTCTCCAGGAAGGCGGCGAACTCCACCCCGATGCCGTCGGGGCTGCGCCAGCGCACGGTGGCGCGCACGTGGACGTCGCGCCCGTCGGGCAGGCCGATGGAGGCCACCACGTCGCTGGCGGTCTCGGGAATCTGCACCTTCAGGTAGGCGCCGCCGGGCGAAATATTTTCGCAGGTGGCCTCCACCTCCTGCCCTCCCGCCCACAGCCGCGCCGCGAGCTGGACCGACCTGCGCAGGTGCCGCCGCCGCGGATGGTCGTCGTTGAGGTCATCCCAGCCGATCGGCACGGTACGATGAAAGCATGCCGCGGAAACGCGTCCACTTTTTCGAAAAGAGCCGCTCGACGCGCTGCGGCGCTTGACGAAAGCCTTCGGGCGCCCTACCCCTCGCTTCATGGCAGAAACGCGGCGGACGGTCGAGCGCGGCAGGTACTACGAGGACTTCAAGGTGGGCGACCTCTATCGCCACCACTGGGGGCGCACGCTCACCGACGGAGAGGCGCAGCTCTTCGCCACCGCCACCATGAACGCGGTGCCGCTCTACTTCAACAAGCTGCACGCCCAGGCGCTCGGGCATCCCGCCGTGCCGGTCCATCCGCTCCTGGTGATGAACGTGGTCTTCGGCATGACGGTGGAGGATCTCTCCGAGCAGGCCATCGCCCACCTCGGCTACTGGAACATGACCTTTCCCCGCTTCGTCTATCCCGGCGATACGCTGGCCTGCTCGAGCGAGGTGCTGGACAAGCGCGAGTCGGGCAGCAAGCCCGACCGCGGCATCGTCCACGTGCGCACCACCGGAGTGAACCAGCGCGGCGAGGACGTCTGCGTCTACGAGCGCAAGATCCTGGTTAAGAAGCGCGCCTCTTACGGAGCCAAGTGATGCCCATCCCCAATCCGAACGGCGGCGCGCTCACCGAGGAGCACGTCCAGATCCGCGAGAGCGTGCGCGACTTCGTCGATCACGAGGTGGTCCCGGTCGCGGGCGAGCTGGACAACAAGGCCGCGGAGATCCCCTCCGCCATCGTGAAGAAGATGGCCGAGCTGGGCTACTTCGGCCTCATCTTCTCGCCCGACTACGGCGGCAGCGGGCTCGACACGCTGAGCATGACCATCGTCACCGAGGAGCTCTCCAAGGGCTGGCTCTCGGTGGGCTCGGTGATGACGCGGATGATCATCACCGCGTCCCTGGTGCAGGCGAACGGCACCGAGGAGCAGAAGAAGCGGTTCTTGCCCGGCCTCTGCACCGGCGAGATCCTCGCCGCCGCGGCGTTCACCGAGCCCGACGCCGGCAGCGACTCGGCGGGGATCAAGTGCAGGGCGGTGAAGCAGGGCGACAAGTACGCCGTCTCCGGCGAGAAGACCTGGTGCACCTGGGCCAACAAGGCGCACCTCCTCTGCACCACGGTGGTGACGAACCCTTCGGCGGCGAAGAAGCACGACCGCATCTCCATTCTCCTCATCCCCAAGACGCCCGGAGACGACTTCCACCCGCCCCAGCTCGCCGGCAGCCCCATCCCCACCATCGGGTACAAGGGGATGAACTCGTACGCGCTGCAGTTCGACGGCTACGAGGCGCCTGCGGAGAACCTTCTCGGCGGCGTGGAAGGGAAGGGCTTCCGCCAACTGATGAGCACCTACGAGATCGCGCGCATCCAGACGGCGGCGCGGGCGGTGGGCGTGGCCCAGGCGGCCTTCGAGGCGGCGCTGCGCTACTCGCAGGAGCGGACCCAGTTCGGCAAGCCCATCAGCGAGTTCCAGGTCATCGGCCACAAGCTCGCGCACATGGCCACGCAGATCGAGGCGGGGCGGCAGCTCACCTACCACGCGGCCCGGATGAAGGACACCGGCAAGCGCTGCGACCTGGAGGCGGGCATGGCCAAGGCCTTCTGCGCCGAGATGGCGGAGCACGTGACCTCCGAGGCGATGCAGGTCTTCGGCGGCTATGGCTACTCGCGCGAGTTCCCCGCCCAGCGCTTCTGGCGCGACGCGCGCGTCTTCCGCATCTTCGAGGGCACTTCCGAGATCCAGTACGAAGTCATCGCCAAGCGGCTCCTGGAGGGCTGACCCTTGACCTCGGCGATCGGCAGGTGGCTCGAAGAGGTGGCGCGCGAGGAGAAGCCGCCGCCGGAAATCGTGGCGTACAACATCGGCCTCTTCGAGTCGCCGGAGGGGTACTGCGCGTACCTGTCGGGCGCGAACCGGTACTCGGAAGAGGATCCGGACTGGGCCCGCGACGACACCTACACGCCGGCCCAGCGCTACTGCGTCCTCGGTGAGCTGGGCGGGCGCGGCTCGGAGGAGGTGCGGCGGTCGGTGGTGGAGTCGGTGCGCTCGTTCCTGGGCTCGCCCGTGGGGGGCGCGTCGTTCCTGGCGCGGGCGCGGGCGGTGACGGTGGGCTTCGACGACGGCGATCTGATTGCGGTGAAGGCGAGCTGAGGAGATGAAGGTGGCCCATCATTTTACCCGCGACGACAATCTCTACGAGGACTTCACCCCGGGCGAGACCATCGTGCACCCTCGCGGACGCACCGTGTCCGACGAGCACATGCTCTGGACCAACTTCGTGCTCAACACCGCGCAGCTCCACTTCAACCAGAAGATGTGCGACGACCACCCGGAGGTGAACTTCGGCGGGCGGCGGGTCGTCTACGGCGGAATCGTCTTCGCCTTCGTGGCGGGGCTGGCATCGGAGGAGACCGAGGAGAACGCCCTGGCGGAGCTCTCCTGGGACGAGGGCCGGCACCTGAACCCGGTCTTCACCGGCGACACGCTCTTCGCCGAGAGCACGGTGGTGAGCAAGACCGAGGATGACCCGCGCCTCTCCGCCTTCGGCAAGCCGGGCCAGGCCGGCGTGGTGAAGTTCCTCCTGCGGGGAAAGAACCAGCGCGGCGAGGTGGTGCTGGAGATCACCCGGGAGCTGGCCATCCTCAAGAAGGAGTTCCGCCCTTGAGCACGACCCGCAGTGGAATCGAGATCGCCAGGGTCTACGGGCCGGAGGACGTGAAGCAGGCGCCGCCTCCGCCCGGCGAGTATCCGTTCACGCGCGGCATCCACCGCAACATGTACCTGGGCAAGCTCTGGACCATGCGGCAGTACGCAGGGTTCGGAACGCCCAGGGAGACGAACCAGCGCTTCAAGTACCTGCTCGAGCAGGGGCAGACGGGGCTCTCGCTGGCGCTGGATCTGCCCACCCAGCTCGGCCTCGATGCCGACGATCCCGAGGCGGAGGGAGAGGTGGGCAAGGTAGGCGTCTCGATCGGGTCCCTCGCGGACATGGAGGAGCTCTTCGTCGGCATCCCGCTCGAAACCGTAACCACCTCCATGACCATCAACGCCACCGCCCCCATCCTGCTCGCGTTCTACGAGGAGGCGGCGCGCAAGCAGGGCGTACCCGACGAGCGCATCTCCGGCACCGTGCAGAACGACCTGCTCAAGGAGTTCGGGGCGCGCGGGGCGTGGCTCTTTCCCATCGAGCCCTCGATGCGGCTCGCCTGCGACCTGATCGAGGACACGGTCAGGAGGCTGCCGCGC
>DASSQZ010000283.1:0-11956 GCA_035702105.1 Myxococcales bacterium
ACCACGGCGCGTGCCGTGGGCGCGCACCAGTCTCACCTCGGCTCCGGCCCCCTGGGCAACGGAATCGCCTGCAGCGAGTGCCACGTGGTGCCCACCGGCTCCACGCACTCGGACGGAATCGTCAAGCTGACCTTCGGTCCGGTGGCGACCCCGGGCGGCGTGGCGCCGCAGTTCAACGGGACGTCCTGCACCGCCTCGTACTGCCACGGCAACTTCGCCGGCGGCGTCGTCACCAACGCGCCGCAGTGGACCCGGGTGGACGGGACCCAGGCCGCCTGCGGCACCTGCCACTCGCAGCAGCCGTCGTCGGGCCACCACGGCACCCACCGCAGCGAGGGAATCGCCTGCTCCAGGTGCCATACCGGCTACAGCAGTACCGCCATCAATCCCTCGCTCCACGTCAACGGCCGCAAGGACGTGGACCCGGGCACCGGCTGGAACGCCACCAGCCGCTCCTGCGCGAACTCCTGCCACGGCACGGAGCGATGGTGATCGACGGATAGGACGAAGTGCCTCAGTTGACAATGTCATTCAATCGGAGCCATGCCCCGAGCTCCAGGGGGGTGAGACATGAGCTTCCATGGGTATTGGCTCGCGGCGGCATTGTTCGTGGCGGCAACGGCGCACGCGCAGACGGCGCCGGAGGGCACTTCCGGCGGAGGCGAGCCGGTGCCCTCGGTCCGGCAGGCTCTCGACGACGTCAAGCAGCTGGAGAAGCGGAAGGGGCCCGCAGACAGCCAGCGAGACGAGAAGCGCCGGACCCTGCGCCAGCGGACTGCGCTCACGGTGGCCGGCGGCGTGAGCCTCGGCGCCTATCAGGCCGGCTTCCTTTATTACTATACGCGGTTCCTCCAGGAATATGCCCACGTGTACGAGGAGGCGCGGAACGAAGTCTATGGAGAAGCGCGAAAGGAGCTGGACCCCGCTTTGCCGCCGCTGGCGCCGCTGAAGGTCGTGACCGGCGCGTCGGCGGGTTCGATCAACGCCCTGCTTGCGGCCGTGACCGCCTGCTCCAAGCGGGAGAACGACCCGACCCAGAGCCCTTTCTGGAAGGTCTGGATCGGGGTGGGAATCGCGCAGTTGCGCGCGGAGCGCCGTCCGCAGCGTTCGCTCCTTTCGGAAAAGAGCCGCGACGACCTGGCCGGGGACCTGGGGAAGCTCCTCGAGGACCGCGATCGATGGGCGGACGCGCCCTGCTCTGTCGAAGTGGGCATCTCGGCGACCCGGCTGACCGCGCGCACGGTGCAGGTCGGCCCGTTGATGTCGAACAGCCGGCTGACGGAGAAGTTCGTCTTCCAGGTCACGAAGGCGATGGGCCGGGCGCCGCTGGCGTTCGAACCGGTGGAATTGCCCGGCGGCATCGATCGCCGGTTCTATCCGCGGCTGGGCTGGGGCGACCGCCCGGAGATCGCCGACGTGACCGACCTGCTGCTCGCCTCGTCGGCGTTCCCGCTGGCCTTCCGCGCGCGCACCCTCAACTACCGCCTCTACGAGGGGCCGGGCCTTGCGCCCTCCAAACAGGTGAGCCTCTTCATCGACGGCGGGGTGCTCGACAACCAGCCGGTGAAACTGGCCCGGTCGCTGATGAAATGGCACGCCCCGCAGGACGATCTGCCCGAGCACGTCTACGTGGATACCTCTGCGGTCGCATACGGGCCGAGCGGCGATCCGCAGACCTCGATCCAGGACGCGAGCCCGATCGGACAATACCAACGCTTCCTCAGCGACTACGTCTCGGTGGCAGGTCAGTCCGAGTTCCTCGACGCCGCCGAGGACACCGCCTTCCAGAAGCGGCTCGCGGTCCCCCAGCGAACGCTCCCCGTCGCGGGCGAGCACCTGATGCACTTCGCGGCGTTCGCGGAGACGGTCTTCCGCCGCAACGACTTCTACGTGGGCATGGTGGACGCGTCGCTCTTCCTCGCGCGCAACTCGCTGCAGTTCCAGATGCTGGCGCGCTCGATTGCGCCGGGCGCCCCCGCGAGCGACTCCGACCCGCTGCCGATCGTCTCGCCCGAATACGCCTGCTATCGCAGCCGGATGGTGACCGGGCGCGAGCGCGCCTGCGAGCGGGTGGATCCACGGCTGCTCAAGGTGCTGCAGGCCTGCCTGGCGATGAAGACCCGAATCCTCCTCGGCGATCGCCGCGCCGACCTCTCGGACGCGTTCTTCGACGCGCTCGAGGCGAGCGGATTCACCTACGACGACCTCGCCAGGGGCCGCCGCCTGCGGGCGCGTGAAGTGCGCTCCGAGCTTCGCGACGTGCTCGAGGACGGCGTGATCGCGTTCGCGGGCTCGGACGATCTGCTGACGGGCTACGTGATCAAGTCCGTGGGGCGCGAGGTGGGCAACGCCGCGTTGCTGCACCGTGGGCCCGACCACTTCTGGGCCCTGGGAACCTCCAACCGCCGCGGCGTCGACGTCACCTGGTCTCCCGCGCTCATCGCCGATCGGTGGCGCCCCTCCATCGCATTGCAGATCTTCAACATCGACGTGCAGAGCATCCAATACGCTCCGGGGAACCATGCCGCGCTTCCCCCGAGCAGGCCCGGGCAGCGCTCCATCGACAACACCCCTGGTTTCGGGATCAGCGTCGGGCTACATCCGCGGTTCACCTATTCGGTGCCCATCAACGCGGTGGTGCAGGTCGAGTTCGGCGCCGGCTACACCGGCGCGATCCGGCTCACCAGCGACTGGAGCAACTCGTTCGTCTCGCTGCGGCACGGGCCGGTGGCCTCCGCTACCCTGCTCGGGTTCGAGCGCCTTTACGTCGATCTCTCGGTGGTCGACTACCTCGACAGCCTGAACGTCGTCGCCGATGCGTACCGGAGGCCGGACATCATTCCCGTGGTCGGCAGGAGGACGGTGGACGTGCTGCTGGGCGTCGGGTGGCGGTTCTATTGACCCGCTTCTGAGCCCGGGACCACGGTTCCGGAAAGCGCAATGACCCCGCGACCTTCCGCTCACCCTCCAGGCGCGGTTGTCCCTCGGCAAGCCGCGGGGGGTACACTTCGATGATGCCGCTCAGGCCCCTGCTCGCCCTTGCCGTCGTCGGTTGCCCCCTCGCGGCGGTGGCGCAGCCGGCGAGAGCGATCGACCCGGCGGGTTCGCCGCGGATGCTCGAGCCGGCAGCATCGCCCCTGGCCCAGCCGGCGGCCGACCCGGACGCCGCGGCGCTGCCGCTTGCCGCGCCGGCGGCGCCGCCCTCGATGGATCAGCCCATCGACGCCCGCACCTACGTCTGCAACCGCGGCGACGTCTTCGAGATGAACTTCTGGGGCGCGCAGACCTTCCGGGTCCGGTCGACCGTGGACGTGGAGGGGCGCGCCTATCTCCCCCGCGTCGGGTACGTGGACGTCGCCGGCCGGACGCTCGCCGAGGTGCGCGAGCGCATGAAGGGAGCGGCGGCGCGCCACCTGCCCGGCCTCCAGTTCGAGCTGAGCCTGATCGAGCCGCGCACCTTCTTCGTCCACGTGGCCAACGACGTCGCCCGGCCCGGGCCCATCCTCACCCGGGCCACGGAGCGCGTCTCGCAGGCCCTGGCCAAGGCGGGCGGAATCCTGCCCGGCGGGTCGCGCCGGCGCATCGTGGTCCTCCGCCACGACGGCACCCGGCTGCCCGCCGACCTGCTCCTCTACCAGCAGACCGGGGACACGAAATACGACCCGACCTTGCTCGACGGAGACGTCGTCCAGGTGCCCTTCGAGGACCTGGCGGTCACGGTCTCGGGAGCGGTCCGGCGTCCGGGGCGCTATGAGCTGACCGGCTCCAGGGATCTCAAGGAGGCAGTCGCGCTGGCCGGTGGCGCGGCCAACGAGGCGACGCGAGAGCTGCCCCTCCAGTTGATTCGCCGCGGCGCGGGAGATCTCTCGCAGCGATCGCTCCTGCCCCTGGGCGCGGGACCGGACCTGCCCGAGCTTCCGCTCGAGCGGGACGATCAGGTCATCGTGCCCTCCATCGCCGACCTGCAGCGCAGCGTGCTGGTGGTCGGCGCCATCGCCGGCGGCCCCAACAACGCGGACGAGGCGACCACCAGCAAGCGCGTGCCCTACGCGGAGGGCGACACCGTGCTGGCGCTGATCGAGCGCGCCGGAGGCACCACCGCGGCCGCCGACCTGCCGCGGGGATACGTGCAGCGCGCGGACGGATCGATCGTCGGCGTCGACCTGGATGCGCTGCTGGTGCGCCGCGACCGCTCTGCCGACCTGCCGGTGCGGATCAGCGACATCATCGTGGTGCCCTCGCAGCGGCAGACGGTGCGCGTGGAGGGGGCGGTGCTGCGGCCGAGCGCGGTCACCTTCAATCCCAGGCTCCGGCTGCTCGATTACGTGGCGCAGGCCGGAGGCGAGACGCGCCTTTCCCAGGGGCCGGAAGAGATGCGGCTGATCACCGCCCGCGGCCAGACGCTGCGTTACTCGGACGGGCTCAAGGTGGGTCCCGGCGACACCATCATCGTGCCCGAGCGGAACTTCTCCCGCGCCGAGGTGGTGCAACTGGTGCTCTCCGCCGCGGGCATCGTGCTCAGCGGGACGGCCCTCATCATCACGGCAACCCGGTGACGGGGCTCGATCGCCGCAAGCTTCGCCAGGGCGCCGCCGTGGTCGCGGCGGCGCTGGCGCTGGGCGGCTCGTACGCCGCCCTTGCGCCGCGCTGGTACCGCGCCAGCGCGACGCTCGTTCCCACCGCGCCGTCCAAGGGCGTTCCCGGCGCGATTGCCTCGCTCATGCCGGAGCTGGCCGAAGGCTCGGTGGAGGTCGAGCGCATCGTGGCGGCCCTGGAGAGCAACGCCGTGACCGACGGCGTGGTGCGCAAGCTCTCGCTCCTTCAAGTCTGGGGCCTCGCGCACGTGGAGCGGGCGCGCACCCGGCTCTGGCAGCGCTGCTGGCTGAAGCTGGACCGCCGCGCCCGCACCGTCTCGCTGACCTGCGAGGAGCACGATCCGCAGCTCGCGCAGCAGATCGTCGCGGCCTTCAGCGAGCTTGCCAACGATGCGCTGCGCCGCGTGGGCCGCGCCGCCGACTCGGAGGAGGTGCGCTTCCTCGAGCAGCGCGCCTCCGAGATGCGGGCGGAGGCGGATGCGGCCGCGCTGCGGGTCCGCGACTTCGAACAGCGCCACCGCATCGTCGATCTCGACTCGCAGAGCAAGGCGGTGGTGAACACGCTGGCGGGGCTCTACGGGCAGCAGATCTCCAAGGAGCTGCAGCTCTCCTTCATGGGCAACTTCACCGCGCGCGGCGACGAGTCGTCGGTGCAGCTCCGGCGCGAGGTGGCGGCGATGGACAGCCGCGTCCGGGCGCTGATCGAGGCGGGCAAGCCCGATTCTTCCAGGGCGACCGAGCCGGGCGTCCTTCCGGCGGCGCTGGCCGTTCCGCAGCTTCGCTACGAGCTGGCCCAGCTGGAGCGCGACCGGCGACTCTACGAGGCGAGCCTCGCGGCGCTGATGCAGCGGCTGGAGATGGCCAAGGTCAACGTCGCGCGCGACACCTCCACCCTCCAGGTCCTCGATCCGCCGGTGCTTGCCACCTCCGCTGCGCGGCCCCAGCTCCTGGTGGTGTTCGTCGTCGCGCTGGCGCTCGGGCTCGTCGCGGCGGCAGCCTGGATCGCGACGGGAGAGGCGGCGGTTGCGTCGTTGCGCCGCCTCTCATCGAGCTGAGAGCGCGCCGGCCAGCGCCAGCACCACGCGATCGATCTGCTCCTCCGGCATCCCGCCGTGGAAGGGCAGCGCCAGGGTCCTGCGCGCGAGCGCTTCGGTGCGCGGCAAGGAGCCGGAGAGGTCGCCGAGCATCTCGCGCAGGTAGGGCTGCAGGTGGACCGGCGCGAAGTAGCCGCGCGCCGGGATTCCCGACCGCGCCAGCCGCTCGATCACCACGTCGCGATCGAGTCCGTCCGCGAGCGTGACCACGTACACGAACCAGCTCATGGTGGCCCAGGGCTGGACCGCGGGCGGCCGCACGCGTTCCAGGCGCGCGAGCCGTTCGCCGTACATCCGCGCGACCTCTTCCCGCCTAGCGAGGATGCGATCGATGCGCCGCATCTGCGAGGCGCCCAGCGCGGCCGACATCTCGTCGAGGCGGTAGTTGTAGCCGAGGCGCTGGTGGTGCAGCCACGCGCCCATCGCGTCGCGCCCCTGGTTGGCGCGGCTGCGGCAGAGCGCGGCGAGGTCGCCGTCGTCGGTGACGATCATGCCGCCCTCGCCGGTGGTGATCTGCTTGTTGGGATAGAAGGCGAAGACGCCTGCGCGCCCGAAGGAGCCGAGGCGGCGTCCCTCGACGGCCGCGCCCAGCGCCTCGCAGCAGTCGTCGATCAGCGCCAGCCCGCGAGCCCTGGCCACGCGCTCCAGGCGCCGCCAGTCGGCGGGATGGCCGAAGACGTCCACCGCGAGGATGGCGCGGGTGCGGGGCGTGATGCGGCGCTCCAGGTCGCCGACGTCGAGGTTGCAGGTCTCCGGCTCGATCTCGACGAACACCGGCCGCGCGCCGGCGTAGAGGATGGCGTTGACGCTGGCGGCGAAGGTGAACGAGGGCACCAGCACCTCGTCGCCGGGGCCGAGGCCGAGCGCGCTCACGACCAGGTGCAGCCCCGCCGTGCCGGAGGAGACCGCCACGGCGTGCCGCACGCCACAATAGCCGGCGACGGCGCGCTCGAACTCCGCCGCGCGCGGCCCCAGGGCAAGCCGCCCGGAGCGGACCACCTCCGCCACCGCCGCCACGTCGGATTCGTCGATGTCGGGCGCCGACATCTGGATCTCACTCTGCACGGGTCCCTCCGCGAACGAATCCGAAGCCCGCCGCTGCCAGCGCGCACGCCGCCGCCAGCACGGCGAGCCGCAGCGCCGCCGGGCCGGGCGCGGCCACCGAGAAGATCACCGTGGCCAGCACCGCCCCCCAGGAGATCCAGAGCGTCCGGCGCACGTCGCCGGTGCGGCGCTGAAGCTGGTCGTAGAAGTGATCGCGGTCGCCGGAGCAGACGGGCAGGCGCGCGCGCAGGCGGCGCAGGATCCCGAGACCCACGTCGAACACCGGGATGCAGAGCGTGCCCGCGCCGGCGAGCAGGGGGCCCGCTCCCGCCCTGCCCAGGTGCGAGAGCGCGTGGGCGAGAAGATAGCCCAGCGCCAGGCTTCCCACGTCGCCCATGAAGGTCCTCGCCCGCGGGTAGTTCCAGAGCAGGAAGCCGAGGAGGCTTCCCGCCAGCAGCGCTTCCGCCGACCACCCCTGCCCCGCCTCCCGGGCGAGGAAGGCGAGGCCGAGCGCGGCGATGAGCGAGCACCCGGCAGCCAGACCGTCCATGCCGTCGAGCAGGTTGATGGCGTTGGCCAGCACCACCGCGAGCGCGCCGCCGCAGAGCGCGAGCCACGCCGGCGCGCCGGAGGAAGCGAGGTCGGCCGCCAGGAGGGCCCCGGCGGCGCACTGTCCGGCCAGCTTGACCCGCGGCCGCAGGTCGAAGCGATCGTCGGCGAGGCCGGTGGCCGCCATCGCCAGAAGGCCCGCCAGCGCGTACGGCTGCAGCACGCCGAGCGCGCCGCCGAGGACGAGGGCGGTGACGACGAAGCCGAGGCCTCCGATGCGCGGCGTCGGGGAGGCGTGGATCTTGAGCGCGCCGGGCTGGTCGAGCACGCCCCAGGCATGGGCCAGCGGCATCGAGCTCCAGGTCAGGCCGGCCGAGAGCGCCGCCGCCGCGATGAAGAGCGCGAAGGTCAAGCACGACTCCCCGCCGACGCGCCGGAGCTCAGGTGCTTGCGCAGGCCGCGCACGGCGTAGTTGGCGAAATACCAGCCGCGCCGGGCCAGAGGCAATCGCTCGACGTCGCGGTAGAGCGCCCAGACGTCCCGGGCGGCGCCGAGCTTGTTCCGCGTGTTCGACGCCCCCACGATGCGATAGCTGGCGAGCACCTCGGGCAGCCCATGCGCGACGAAGCCGCGCTTGAGGATGGCGAGCCAGAGCGCCAGGTCCTGGCTGGAGCGCAGCGGCGGAAACGCGATCTCTCCCACCTGCTCGCGGTCGAGCACCACGGTGAGGCAGCCGACGATGGTGTTCTTGAGCAGGTCGGCATACCCGAGCAGCGCGGGAATGTCGTCGACCACGCCCAGCGGCTCGCCCCGGGCGGAGATGACGCGGTAGGCGGAGAAGGAGAACGCGATCCGCTCTTTTTCCATGAAGGCGATCTGCCGCTCCAGCTTGACCGGGTCCCAGAGGTCGTCGGCGTCGAGGAACGCAAGATACCTTCCCCGCGCCAGCGCCAGCGCCCGGTTGCGGGTCGGTCCCGGGCCGCGGTTGACGGTGGCGCATTCAGCCCGGATTCGCCCATCCTCGCGGGCGACCCGGGCCAGGAGCCCGCCGGTGCCGTCGGGAGAGCAGTCGTCGACGACGATCATCTCCCAGTCGGGCATCGTCTGCGCCTGCACCGAGGCCAGGGTGGCGGGAAGGTAGCCGACGGCCTTGTATGCGGGGGTGATGACCGAGACCAGCGGCGCGCTCATCGGCTGCCTCCGGCCGCGAAGTAGCGGTCGGCGCAGAAGGCGGCGGCCTGCCGTGCATGCGAGACCATGACCCGGTCGCGGTAGCGGCCGATCGAGCCGTGCTCCTCGTGCCGGACCTCGAGGTCGGGACGGTAGCGGACGCGCAGGCCGAGCGCGCGCGCCTGCTCCGCGAGGTGGATCTCCTCGTTGAAGAGGAAGACCGGGTAGTCGAGCGTCCCGCCCCGCTCGAAGAAGGCGCGGGAGAGGAGCAGGAAGGATCCGTGCGCGGCGTAGATGTCCTCGGCGGCGCGGATGGGCCGGGGCGCCGGCCGCCGCAAGCGTTGCAGGGCCCGCCCGAGGCGCTCGTAGCCAGCAGCCAGCGGGAACGACGAGAAGATCCACTTGTACGCGCGCATCCGCAGCGGCGACGGGCGCGAGCGCAGGAAGGGGTTCTGATCCCCGCCGGTGAGCCCGGAGCGGATGGCAGGCGCGACGATGCCGACCTCGCCGCCTTCGCAGCTCTCCTCCAGCCGATCGAGGAAGTCGCGCTGGTCGATGCGCAGGTCGACGTTGGAGACGGCGACGAAGTCCGGCGCGCGGTCCGCCTCGAGCGCCTGCGAGAGGCCGAGGGCGGCCCCGCCCAGGTACCCGAGGTTGGACGGCGAGGTGACGAGGCGCAGGGGGAACGCCGTGGCGCGCAGGCGCAGCGGGCCCGGCCGCATGGAGTTGTCGACCACCACCACCGAAAGCCTTTCGCCGGCGCCGTGCAGCGCCGAGAGCGAGGCGAGGTATCCGTCCAGCGCTCCCTCAGAGCGGTAGTGGACGCAGATCAGCAGCATCCGCATGCGGGCCTCCTTCTTGCGCCCAGGGGTGGAGCGCCGGCACCGCCAGCGCGAAGGCGACGAGCAGCGTGTTGTAGGAAAAGAACGAGACGATCGGGGTCCAGAGGATGAAGCAGTACGCGAGCGCGAGCGCGACCTGGCGGCCGGGGCGGCCGCGCAGCGCCTGGGCGTAGGTGACGCCCGAGGCCCAGCCGGCGATCGCGGCGGAGAGGAGGCCTCCTGCCAGTCCGAAGTCTTCGATCAGCCCGCGCAACGCCGTGTAGATGTTGGTCTCGCGGCCCGAGGAGAGGCGGGCGAAGTCGGCGAACACGCCCCGCTCGCGCTCGGCGAGGCCGAGGAGCTGGAAGGCGCCGCCGAAGGTGCGCCGGCCCATCTGCAGCGGAGCGCCGGGGTCGAACCCGTCGCGGAGCCACGCGCCGAAGCCGGGCAGGTGGCCGAACAGCCAGGTGCCCAGATGCGAGAACGCCTCCTGCGGCGTCGTCAGATCGTCCGCGCCGCCGCGCGCGAGCTGCATGCCGGTGGAGACCGCCACCAGCGCCGCCGCTGCCATGGCGCCGCCGAGGAGGGTCAGGGGCCGGATTCGCGCGATGGGCCGCCGCGCGACGACCAGGGAGGCAAACGCCGAGGCGGCCCACATGGAGAGCGCGAAGAGCAGCACTGCGCGGGCCGTGGTCAGCGTGGAGTGGGCGAGGGCGACGAGCAGCGGCAGGATCGCGGCCGCGCGATCGAGGGCGCGGCGCGACGCCACCCAGAGGGCGCCTCCGGCGATGGCGGCGAAATAGAAGCCCACCGACAAGAGGCGCGCTGCGAGCGGCTCGTCGAGGTTCTGCTCGTAGCGTCCGACGGCATAGCGGGCCCCCACCTCGACCCAGGCCTCGGGGCGCAGCAGATCGGAGAGGGGATGCTCCTGGCCGGCCATCAGCGCGGCCACCGCGCCCAGGCCGAGGGCGCAGCCGGCGAGCAGCATGAAGCGCAGCGGCCCGGGAGCCGGACGCGGCGGCGAGACCGGCCCGGCCGGCTCGCGCTCCAGGGTGCGGCGCTCGGCGAGCAGCGCCGCGGTGCAGAAGACCGCCACGAACAGCACCAGCAGCCAGACCGCCTCCGGCCACACCTGCTCCTCGGGAGCGCCGAGCACCGGCGCCGCGCAGGCGACCAGCCAGAGCCCGGCGAAGAAGGCGCCCGGCGACAGCCAGCTCTGCGAGAGGCGGCGCGAGAGCACCGCCGCGGCGGCGAGGGCGAGCAGCCCCAGGGCGCAGGCCGGCCAGGTCTCAGCCATGGGCCGGCCCCAGCGCGGCCGCGAGCTCGCGCGGCTCCGGCTCCTCTCGCACGGGCGGCGGAGCGACGGCCCGGGCACACCAGCAGAGCAGGAGCAGGTCGGCGAGCACGCGCAGAGTCCAGGCCGCCGCCACGCCGGCGAGCCCGAACTGGCGCGCGAGCGCCCACAGGGCGAGCGCGTAGGGCCCCGCCTCGAGAAGGTGCAGCCTGGCTGCCAGGTCCGGGCGTCCCACCGCCTGCACGAAGCCGGAGGGCACGTAGGCGAGCCCGTTGCAGAGCACGCCCACGGCGAGGATGCGCAGGACCACCGCGCCGTGCCCGGCGAACTCCGCGCCCACCCACGCGCCGAGGAGGGGCCGCGCGAAGAGCACGATGCCCAGCGCGCAGGGCCCCAGCGTCGCGAGGACGGCGCCCATTCCCTTGCCGAGCAGCGCGCGGGCCTCGCGCGGATCGCGCGCGGCGGCGAACGCCGGGAACAGCGCGCCGACGATCGACGCGGGCAGGACGGTGGCGCGCCCGACGATCTCGGAGGGCACGGCGTAGTACGCCACCGCCGAGATCGAGATCGCCGCGCCGACGAAGAAGCGATCGGCAGTGGCGAGCAGCGGCCCGAGCACGCTGCTCACGGTGATCCAGCCGCCGAAGCGGAACAGCGCCCCCATCTCCGAGGAGACCCAGGGCGAGGTGCGCAGCCCGGGCAGCGCGCGCAGCGAGGCGGGCAGGAAGGCGAGGCCGCCCAGCCAGCGCGCGGCCACCAGCGCCAGCGCGATTCCCGGGAGACCCGGGCGCAGGGGCAGCGTTGCGACCGGCAGCAGGAAGGTGGCGAGCCCCATCGCGCAGCGGGCCAGCGCGGAGTCGCGAAACCTGCCGCGCGCCTCGAGCAGGCCGCGCAACCCGGAGGAGATGGTCACCGCGGGAATGGCCAGCGCGAGGACCCGGAAGGCGGCCTCGGCTTCCGGCTGGAGCTCGAGAGGGACACCCAGCACCTGCCGGGTCAGAGGCCGCGCCGCCAGCGCGAGCACGGCTCCCCCCGCGATGCCGAGCGCGGCCATCAAGGCGAGGGCGGTGCGCACCTTGCCCGCGATGCCCTGCCCGGCCCCCGCCCGCGCCACCATCTGGGTCACTGCGCGGCCCAGCCCGAGGTCGAAGAGGCTGAAGTACCCGACCAGCACCCAGAACAGGGAGACGATGCCGAGCCGCGCCGCGCCGAGCGCCGCGAGCAGCGGAGGAACGGCGGCGAGGGCGGCGAGCAGCGGCACGACCTGCGCCAGGAGGTTCCAGCTTGCGTCGCGCAGGAGGGCTCGGGTCCGCGGGGCCACGCTCAGGCCTCCCGCGCCCGCTGGGGCTCGTCGCGCACCAGGTCCAGGGTCGGCGCGCCGTGCGGGAG
>DASSQZ010000284.1:0-15155 GCA_035702105.1 Myxococcales bacterium
GCCCGCTCCGGCGCCTGCCGCCCCGCGCCTCTCGCCCGAGGCCGCGCTCCTCGAGTCGGCGCGGGCCCGGCGCTTGCGCATCGCCCGTGCCGAGCAGCAGCCCGGCCTCGATGCCGCCGCCGTCGCCGCCGAGGCGAAGGCGTGCGCCGCCGACGCGAGGGGATCGTGGACCGCGTCGCTCTCCGGCGCGGCGGACGCGGGGCCTCTTCCCGACGCCGGCGCGTCCGCCGATCCTGCGCAGGTGGGCGCCGCGGGAGCGGAGGCGCTCTACCTCGACGCGGTCTGCTCCGCCACCTGGGCGCGCATGCAGGGATTCACGCCGCTGATCGAGCGCCGCGACGAGCTCTTGGCGGAGCTCTCGCGCGTGGCGGAGCTGGCTCCGGACCTGGATGGCGCGGGCGCGGAGCGGGAGCTCGGGGCGCTCTACGCCGCGTTGCCGGCCTTTGCCGGAGGCGACCTGGAGAAGGCGCGGCTGCACCTCGAGGCGGCCCTGCGGCGCGCACCGCAGGACCCGCGCAACCGCATCGTCCTCGCTCGGACCGTGGCGGTGAAGTCGCAGGACCGGGCGCTCTTCGAGGAGCAGCTTCGCGCGGCGGAGCAGTCCGACGACCCGGCGCTGGCCGCGGAGGCGCAGGCGCTGCTCGCGCGCGAATCCGACCTGTTCGGGCCGGCGGAAGCGGCGCAGCCGGTCCCCGGCGGTCCCCAGCCGCCCTAGGCGCTGCTGCAACATTGCCGCAGCGTGAAACTCGGGCCCCAAAATGAACCCTTTCGTCACTTCCTGAGGCCTGCATCCGTCTGATACAGCAGCCCCATGTCTCTGCGCGCCCAGGCGCTGCAGGAATTCGAGCTGCCCGCGGCTCCCCAGCGGATCGAGGAGCTGCCGCCGGTGGCGCCGGAAGCGGAGGCGTGCAAGGTGTACGCGCCCGGGGGACGCTTCCTGCTCGTGTGCAGCAACGGCGCGCTCTCGCTCGCGTTCGAGGCCACGCTCTTCGACCTGCTCGCGGAGTCGCGCTACCCGGCGCCGAGGCCGCGGCGCGCGAAGGGCGGCTCGTTCATCGCCATGCTCGCAGACCGCGCTGCGGCCGCCTGCTATTCGCTTCCCGCCGGGGAAGAGCTGGATCCCGGCGGCGCCAGCGTCCCGCAGTTGATGGAGGTGGGCCGGCTGCTCGCGCGCCTGCACCACCTGGGCGAGACGCACCCCGCGTCGGTGTCGAATCCTTGCGACGTGGAGGCGCTGCTCGAGCAGGTTGCGCCGGGACCCGAGCGCGACCGCGCGGCGCCGCTGGCGCAGGCCGGACTGCCGCGCCTGCCGGTGGGCGCGGTGCACGGCGGGCTCCGCCCGGAGCGGGCGCTCTTCATCGGCGAGCGCTGCAGCGCGGTGCTGCCCTCGGGGCTCGCCTGCTCGGGGCCGCTCTTGCTCGACGTGGCGGAGACCGCGGCGGAATGGATGACGGCCTCCGAGGCGCCGGTGGCGGCGCTGCGGGCCATCCTCTCCGGCTACCAGGCGCTGCGGAGGCTGGTGGAGGAGGAGAGGGAGGCGCTCTTCGCGGCGCTGCGGTTCGCCGGAGCGATGGAGGCGGCGAGGAGACTTTCGCTGCGGAGGGCGCAGGCGCTCGCGGTGCTGGATTGCGTGGAGCGGGTTGGCGAGCGAGAGGCGCTCGCGGCTGCGGGGTGACCTCTTCGGGTCTGGGTTCAGGTCCGGCGATCCGGGTTGCGCCGCCCCACCGTGCGCAGGAAGGCCGTCCAGAGCGCGGCCTCCCGATTCGAGAGCGTCGCCCGGGCAAGCGCCCTGAACAGGCGCCGCCGCGCGGACGGCTTGCCGACGGCGGCGGTCGCTTCCGAGAGCGCGCGGTCGACGGCGGCCAGCGCCGCGGGATCGGCCTGTGCGCGGAGGGATGGCTCGCGGGGCGTGCGGGTGGCCATGCGCAGCTCGTAGGCGTAGATGGCGATGGCCTGGGCCAGGTTCCAGCTCGGCTGGGCGGGATCGCTGGGGATGGAGGAGAGCAGATCGACGGAATCCACCTCCTCGGCGGTGAGGCCGCCCCGCTCGTCGCCGAAGACCACCGCGACCTCGCCGCGCGCCTGCGAGAGCGCCAGGGCGGCTTCACGAGGCGCGAGCAGCGGCCGCCCGGGGCGGGGCCGCGCGGTGGTGCCGACGCTGAGCGCGCAGCCCTCCAGCGCCTCGGGGAGCGTCCTGCAGATGCGCGGCCGGTCGAGCAGGTCCTCCGCGTGCACCGCCACCCGGCGCGCCGACTCGAAATCGAGCGTGCGGGGA
This sequence comes from Myxococcales bacterium, assembly GCA_035702105.1. Classification (GTDB taxonomy): domain Bacteria; phylum Myxococcota; class Myxococcia; order Myxococcales; family 40CM-4-68-19; genus 40CM-4-68-19. Next base: position 2,276 of record DASSQZ010000284.1, read on the forward strand.
TCGACGATGGCCCAGCGCGAGATGCCCGCGCAGCGCAGCGCGCGCGCCGCCGCGCCCAGGTTCTGCGGATTGCGCGGACGGCAGAGGACGAACCTCAGAGCCCCGAGGCGATCTTCCACTGGCCGTTGACCTTGACGAAGCGCATGCGCGTGTCGTCGCTCTCGCTCTTCCACTTCTCGCCGGTGGGAGTGGCCACCGAGTAGCGGAGCACCTCGAAGTAGTCGAGGTGGGCCTGATCGTCGGCAATCTTCAGATCCTTGATGGTGGCCTCGAGCCGGAGCCCGGTGACCTTGGCGAAGTCGGTCTTCAGCTTCTGCTGCAGGGCGGCATAGTCGACCGGAGGGATGCCCCGCGCGATGTCGCCGCGGTCGGAGTAGTTGGGAGCGGCCAGCGCGAGCAGCGAGCTGGGGTCGCGCGCCTCGAGCGCGTTCTTGTACTGCTGGAACACGTCGAGCACGGCGCGCGTCTGGGAATTGTCCGGGATGTTGGTGCCGGGCAGCGTGTTGTGGGAGCAGGCGGCGGCGAGCAGGCAGGCGAGGGCAGCGCGTCTCATGGGAGGAGGATGTAGTCACAAATCCGGATTCGGTGGTAGCGAGAAGGCGTGCGGGAGTGGATCGACGTGGGGCCGGCCGACCTGACCGAAGGAGAGCTGCGCGGCCTGGAGGTCGGAGAGCGGCTGGTGCTGCTGGCCCGGCTGGGCGGCCGCATCACCGCCATGGACGATTCCTGCAACCACGCGGGCTGCCTGCTCTCGGGCGGCTGGGTGAACGAGAAGAAGGGCGCGGTGGTGTGCCCCTGCCACGAGTACGCCTTCGAGCTTTCGACCGGCCGCAACGTGACCTTTCCCAGGCTTTGCGACGATCAATCCGCCTTCGAGGTGCGCATCGACGGCGGACGGGTGATGATCCGCCTCCCGGAGTGAGACATGGGCCACGACGACCCGCACGATCACGATCACGAGCACGGGCACCACCACGGCGCCGGCCACCATCACCAGCGCGCGCAGGTGCCGGAGCAGCACAAGGCGCGCGCCCCGGCGTACGTGAAGGCGTACGTCATCACCTGCTCCGACTCGCGCACCGCCGCAAGCGACGAGGGCGGTCGCATCATCAAGTCCGCGCTCGCGGACCGGGGCCACGTGATCTCCGGCTCGGCCATCGTCCCCGACGAGCCCGCCCGCATCGCCGAGGAGCTGCAGCGGGCACGGCAGGCGGGCGCACAGGTGGCGCTGATCACCGGCGGCACCGGCATCACCTCGCGCGACAGCACCTTCGAGGTGGTCAGCGCCGCCCTGGCCCGGCCGCTGCCCGGCTTCGGCGAGCTCTTCCGCATGCTCTCCTTCCAGGAGATCGGCAGCGCCGCCATGCTCTCGCGCGCCGTGGCGGGGGTCACCCGCGAGGGGCTGGTGGTCTTCGCCATGCCGGGAAGCCCCGCAGCGGTGAGGCTCGCGTGCGAGCGGCTCATCCTCCCGGAGCTGGGGCACCTGATCGAAGAGCTCTCGCGGTGAAGCCGTGGGCGCGCGCGGAGCGCATCCGGCCCGCGCTGGACCGGCTGCTCGCGTCCACCGACGCGCCGGCGCGGGTGCGCGGCGACCCGGTGGAGCTGCCGCACCGGTATCGGGATCCGCGCGACGTGGAAGTGACCGCCCTGCTCTCCGCCGCGCTGGCCTACGGCAGGGTGGACCTGTTCAAGCCGCGCCTCACCGCGCTGCTGGACGCGCTCGGGCCCTCGCCCGCCCGCGTCGCGATGAATTCAACACCCGTTGAATTGCTGCGCCGCGCGCAGGGATTCTCCTACCGCATGACCGGCCCGCGCGACGTGGCCTGCCTGCTCTACGGCGCGGGCGCGATCCTGCGCGCCCACGGCACGCTGGGCGCCTGCTTCTCGGCGCACTACCAGCGGCTCGGGAACGTGCGCGCCGCCCTGGGCGCCCTCGTGGACGAGCTGTGCGCGCCCGATTTCACTCCGCTGACCGGAAAGCGCGCGCCGGCGCGGCGGCTCAAGCACCTCTTGCCCCACCCGGGCCGGGGCAGCGCCTGCAAGCGGCTCAACCTCTTCCTGCGCTGGATGATCCGCGGCCCGGACGGGGTGGACTTCGGCCTCTGGCGCGACGTCCCCACCTCCGCTCTGGTGGTGCCGCTCGACACGCACGTGCACCGCATCGGCCGCCTGATCGGGCTGACCAGGCGCAAGGACCTGTCGTGGAAGACGGCGGAGGACGTGACCCGGCGGCTGCGCAGCCTCGATGCCGAGGACCCCGTCCGCTACGACTTCGCCCTCAGCCACCTGGGCATCAGCGGCGCCTGCGCCTCGCGCAAGGACGCCCGCCGCTGCGCGGGGTGTCCGCTCCAGCCCATCTGCCGCCACTGGGCGTGAGGCCGTGCGCACGCCTGCCCGCCGCTCGCGGGAGCGCGGGCGGCGCGCCTGCGCGGGGGTTGCCGCGAAGTGGAGTTTCGCTTAAAGCACCCGGCGGTGCGCACCCTGATCCGCCTCGTGGTGAACGGAGAAGAGCACGCGCTCGCCGTGCCGCCCCAGCGCACGCTGCTCGAGGCCCTGCGCTACGACCTGGCGCTCACCGGCTCGAAGCAGGGCTGCGACAAGGGCGACTGCGGCGCCTGCACGGTCCTGGCAAAACGGCGCGGCGAGCCCGGCCGCGGCGAGGCCATCCTCTCCTGCATCACGCTGGCGCAGGACGCGCAGGATCTGGAGATCACCACCATCGAGGGCCTGGCGGGCGCCCGGGGTCTCGATCCGGTGCAGCGCGCCTTCGCCGACTGCGGCGCCCTGCAGTGCGGCTTCTGCCAGCCCGGGATGATGCTCTCGGCGCGCGCGCTCCTCGACCGGACGCCGCGGCCCACCGTGCCGCAGATCCAGGAGGCGCTGAGCGGCAACCTCTGCCGCTGCACCGGGTACACCAAGATCTACGAGGCAATCCAGGTGGCTGCGGGGATGCGGGCGCCCTCGCAGCGGGCGCCTGTGGCGTCGGAGCGGGCCGAGGCCAGCGACTCGAAGGCGCAGCCGGTGAAGGAGATCGTGCCGTGAGCATCGGCAGCCGCTTTCCCAAGCAGGACGGCGCGGCCAAGGCGGACGGCTCCGGCCTCTACGCCGACGACATCGCGCTGCCTCGCATGCTGCATGCGAAGATCCTCCGCTCGCCGCACGCCCACGCGCGCATCCGCAGCATCGACGTCAGCCTGGCGGAGAAGGTCCCGGGAGTGATCGCGACGCTGGTGGGCGCGGAGCTGCCGGTCAAGTACGGCGTCATTCCCTGGACCCAGGACGAGACCGCTCTCGCGGTCGGCAAGGTGCGCTTCGTCGGCGACGAGGTGGCCTGCGTGGCGGCCCTCGACGAGCGCACCGCGGAGGAGGCGCTGCGGCTGATCCGCGTCGACTACGAGGTGCTGCCGGCGGTGCTGACGCCGGAGGACGCGCTGGCGCATCCGGAGATCAAGGTCAACGAGAAGGCCAAGGTCGGCAACGTCACCAAGCACGTGAACCTCATGTTCGGCGACGTGGACGAGGCGGTCGCGGGCGCGGCGGCGGTGGTGCGCGAGACGTACCGCTACGCCGGGTCCACCCACGCGCCCATCGAGCCGCACTGCGCGGTGGCGCGGGTGGACGGCGACGGCAACCTCACCGTCTGGAGCTCCACCCAGATTCCCCACTACGTCCAGCGCGAGCTCTCGCGCGTGCTCGGGCTGCCGCAGAGCCGGGTGCGGGTCATCCAGCCGCTGCTCGGCGGCGCCTTCGGCGGCAAGAGCGACCCGTTCTCGCTGGAGTTCTGCGTGGCGAAGCTGGCGCTGAAGACGGGCCGGCCGGTGAAGATCCTCTTCACCCGCGAGGAGGTCTTCTACGCGCACCGCGGGCGCCACCCGATGAAGATGGACGTCACCGTGGCGCTGGACCGCGAGGGGCGGATCAGCGCGGTGGACAACCGCATCCTCATCGACGGCGGCGCCTACGCCTCCTTCGGGCTGGTCACCGCGTACTACGCCGGGCAGCTCCTCACCGGGCCTTATCGATTCGGCACCTACCGGTTCGACAGTTATCGAATGTATACCAACAAGCCGCCCTGCGGCCCCAAGCGCGGGCACGGCTCGGTGCAGCCGCGCTTCGGCTTCGAGGTGGCCCTCGACGAGGCGGCGGAAAAGCTCGGGCTCGATCCCATCGAGGTGCGCCGGCGCAACTTCATCGGCGAGCAGGTGGAGACGGTGAACGGGCAGAGGATTACCTCCAACGGGTTCCTCAAGTGCCTGGAGCTGGTGGAGCGTGCCTCCGCCTGGAAGGAGCGCCGCGGCAAGCTGGGGAGGGGCCGCGGCCTGGGCGTGGCCGGGTCGATGTACATCAGCGGCACCGCCTATCCGGTGTACCCGAACGACATGCCGCAGAGCGGGGTGCTGGTGAAGCTCGACCGCTCCGGGCGGGTGACGGTGTACTCGGGCGCCTCGGACATCGGGCAGGGCGTGAACACGCTGCTCTGCCAGATCGCCGCCGAGGAGCTGCACTGCGACGCGCGCGAGGTGACGGTGGTGGCGGCGGACACCGACCTCACGCCGGTGGACCTGGGCGCCTACTCGTCGCGGGTCACCTTCATGGTCGGCAACGCCGCGCGCGAGGCCTGCAGGAAGCTCGCCGCGAAGCTCCTGGCGGCGGGTGGCGCGAGCTTCGCCGAGGCCTGCCAGCGCGCCGAGGCCGCGGAAGGCGCGCCGCTCGCGGCCACCGGCGGGTACAGGACGCAGAAGCTGGGAGGCGACTACCGCGGCGGCACCATCGGCGCTTCCCCGGCGTACTCGTTCACCGCGCACGTGGCCGAGGTCTCGGTGGACGAGGAGACCGGCATCTGGAAGGTGGAGCGCATCTGGGCGGCGCACGACTGCGGCAAGGCGCTCAACCCCACGCTGGTGGAGGGCCAGATCGAGGGCAGCGTCTACATGGGCGCGGCCGAGGCGCAGATGGAGGAGATGGTCTACGACGACAAGGGCCTGCTCTTCGGGCCCTCGCTGCTCGATTATCGAATCCCCACCAGCGTCGATACTCCCGATCTGGAGTCGTACATCGTCGAGAGCAACGACCCGGGCGGGCCCTACGGGGCGAAGGAGGCCGGCGAAGGGCCGCTGCACCCCGCCATCCCAGCCATCGCCAACGCGCTCCACGACGCCTGCGGCATCCGCATCCGCGAGCTGCCCTTCTACCCGCAGCGGGTGCTCAAGCTGCTGCGGGAGCGGGACGCGCGCCGCGCGGGGGAGCGCGCCGCCTCATGATGACGCTGCCGGAGCTGACCGTGCTGCGCCCCGCCTCGCTGGCGGAGGCGCTGGAGGCGCTGCGCGCGAACCCGGGCGCGCGGGTGCTGGCGGGCGGCACCGACCTCGTCCCGAACCTCAAGTACGGCATGTACGACACCGGGCAGCTGGTGGCGCTGCGCGGGCTCTCGCGCGAGCTGCGCTACCTGCGCGAGGAGGGTGGCCTCTTCAAGCTGGGCGCCCTCTGCACCATCGACGAGCTCGCGCAGGGCGCGCTCTTGAAGTCGCGGCTTCCGGCGCTGGCCGAGGCCTGCGCGCAGATCGCCGGGCCGCAGCTCCGGCGCATGGGCACCCTGGGCGGCAACCTCTGCCTGGACGCGCGCTGCGTGTACATCAACCAGACCTACTTCTGGCGCAGCGCGCTGGGGTTCTGCCTGAAGAAGGACGGCACCGTCTGCCACGTGGTGGCGGGCGGCAAGCGCTGCGTGGCGGCAGCGTCCAGCGACACGGCGCCGGTGCTGCTGGCGCTCGAGGCGGGCGTGCGCATCGCCTCGCCGCGTGGAGAGCGGGTGGTGCCCCTGCGCGACTTCTACGTGGCGGACGGCGTGCACAACACCGTGCTCGCCCCTGACGAGCTCCTGGTCGAGGTGCAGGTGCCTGCGAGCGCCGCGCACAAGCGGCAGGCGTTCGCCAAGCTGCGCACCCGAGCGGCCATCGACTTTCCCGCGCTGAACCTGGCGGTGGCGCTGGAGCTGGACGGGAACGCGGTGAAGACCGTGTCCCTGGCGGTGAGCGCGCTCGCGGCGCGGCCGGCGCTGATCAAGGGCCTGCAGGATCTCGCCGGCAGGCCTGCCGATGCGCGGCTCGCCGAAGAGCTGGGGCGGCGCGCGCAGAAGCAGTGCAGGCCGCTCTCGAACATCGGCGTGGACCCGGAGTGGCGCCGGGAGGTGCTGCCGGTGCTGGTGCGACGCGCGGTCCTTCGCGCGATCGGTGGGGACCGCTCCGCGGACGCCGGGTGCGACGTTCCGTCGCATGGCCAAACGTCTTAGTTCCATTTAGACGCGGTTTCGCCCCCCCGCTCGTTTCTTCCCGGTCCCTTCATTTTCGCGTCGTGAGGAGTGCGCGATGCCGCGTCGAGCTGCGCCTGCCGGAATTCTTGCCGTCTCTCCGCTCCTGCTGGCGCTGGCCGCCTGTTCCGGCAGGACGCCGCCGCCCGATTCGGGCGCGCCGCCCGACGGCGGCGTGCTCCCCGACGGAGGCGGCATTCCCGACGCCGGCATCCCCGACGGCGGGCCCGACGCGGGACCGGCCGCCCTGAACCTGCTCGACTGGCGCGAGGTCCGCGGCAATCCGCTCGCCGCCACCGTTCGCGAGGTGGGCATCGAGGACGACCTCTACGCCGCCACCTCCGCCGGCTACGTGGTGCGCGGCGGGTGCGACGCGGGGCTCTGCGATTACACCTGGCTGGGTCGCGACGGCGGCGTGCGGCGGGTGGGCTCCGGCTGGCGGGCTGCCTTCGGCACTTCCCCGGTGGCGCCCGATGCGCGGACGCTCTCGTTGATCCAGCCGCAGCAGCAGTCGACCTGCGACGACAACGGCACGGAGCGGGCTCAGTTCCAGGGCGACGGGCTCCTCGTGGACGTGGAATCCGGAGCCACGCTCGCCTCGGTGCCGGGCTACGTGACGCACGACTGGGGGGAGACCCACTTCACCTCGGCGGGAGGCTGGTACCGGATGTTCCCGCAGCAGGGCGGCATCTGCGGCCAGGCCCGGGAGGAGCTGCGGCGGACTTCGGCGCCGTACGAGGACGCGCAGGTGGCCGGCTGGGTGGTGGAGCAGGAACTGCCCGACGGGCGCTGGGTGGTCTGGCGCGACGGCGGAGTGCGGGTGGGCCTCGCCATCCCCGGCGCGCCGGAGAGCTACGACGAGCTGGCGACCGACGTGGTGACCCTGATGGCCCGCGGCCCCTGGGTCTACGCGTTCTCGCACCTGGTGGTGCAGCGCGTGACGGCGCTGGCGCCGTCGGGCGCGAGGCACGCCTGGCCCATCTCGCTGGACGACGAGTGGTACGCGCTCGCGGCGTCGGGGCGGTGGGTGATGCTCAACGGGCGCCAGGACGCGACCACCCGGCTGTGGCCGTACCGGCTGCACGACATGCTCGGCGAGTTCCGCGACCTGGACGTCCAGTTCAAGGGCGTGCTGCGGGGAGACGGGCTCACGCTGCTCGGCGAGGCCGGCCTGCTCGTCTCCACGGCGGTGGACGCGCAGGACGCGCAGCCCGCCCAGGTGGTCGACCTGCGCACCGGCGCGCGGCAGGTCGTCTCCGCGGGCAGGATGAAGGCCGTTCCGGTGGGGAACGACGAGGCGGCCATCCTCTTCGACGAGGACCGCGCCGTGCTGGTGGAGCAGGCGGGAAGCACCGTGCTCGCCACCGGCCCCATCACCGACGTCTACGCGCTGGGCCGCCGCGACTCGCCCTTCGCGCTCCCGCAGCGCGAGCTTGCGCTGCTGGTGCGCTCCATGGCGCCGGGCCAGTACGCGCTGGACGCGTTCAACCTCAAGACCCGCCGGCTGGCGACCTTGACGGACTCGCTCCACTGGGCGCCGCAACTGGGCTGGGGGCTGGCCGATGAGCTCTGCGGCCATCCCTGGGTCGCGCGTGCCGCCGGCAGCGGCGCGGAGACACTGGTCGCTCCCTCCGCGACGCTCCACTTCGTCGAGCGCCCGGCCGGCGCCGGGGAAGCGTCGCTGTTCGTCATGCCCGCCGACCTGCTCGTCCCGCCTCGCCGGCTCACCAGCATGCTGCCCGTCTACTGCCATGCGCCGCTCGTCAGCCGCGACGGCACCGGCGTCGCGGCCTTGATCGACGGCTACGACACCCGGCAGCGCCGGTTCGTGATCTCGGCGCCGATGAGCCCCTGAATCAGCGGATGATGCGCAGCGGGACGTCGCGATCGTCGGCGGAGCCCTGCAGCACCGCGGGATCGCGCAGGTAGGTCGCGGTCAGGCGCTTGCGCGGGAGGATGCGCAGGGGCAGCCGCAGGAGTGAGGTCCCATAGGCCTCGGCCACCGCCAGCGACTTCTCCAGAGCGCCCAGCTCGCGCAGCGGCCGCTCGAGCACGCCCATCCGCAAGAGGCGCTCTTCGGCGCAGCCCACGCTGGATTCCAGGAAGGCCGGCAGCCGCGCCAGCACCGGGTGCTGCGGCAGGCGCGTCTTCATGAACGCGCCGAGGCGGCGCACGGCCCAGATGGAGACCAGCGACAGGCCGAGCAGCCGGCGGCGCAGGGCAGGGCGCGCGCGGATCGCCTTCAGGGTCCGCTCCTCGCCGAACTCGACGTGCCGCTCCTCCTGCTTCACCGCCCGCGCCAGGATCGCGCGGATCTCCGGGTGGTCGATCGTGTCGATGATGGCGTAGAGCGCCATGAGCACGAACCCTTCGCCGAGCGCCATCTCCAGGCAGACGTGCTCCTCGAAGGTGGCGGGCATCATCCCGGTGCTGAGGAAGCGCACCAGCGGATGCGCCGGGGCGGGCCGCTCCCCGAGCAGCTCGAGGATGCGGACGAAGTTGTCGACGTGCTGGAACTCCTCGACCGCCTGCCGGGAGAAGAAGCGGGCGGCGGCGAGGTCGGGCGCCTGGTAGAGCCAGTGGCCGCACTGGATGCCGGTCACCTCGCCGTAGAGGAACTGGTTCATCACCCAGGCGAGCAGCCGCGCGTCCTGCGCCGCCGACAGGGCGGCACCGCCGAAGTCGAACGTCATCTCCTCGCGCGAGAGCAGCATGTGGGGAAGCCTAACACGTCGCAAAAGCGTTGGTTTATGCACTTGCGAACGAGTCGCGCGCGAGTACCATCCAGCCCGATGCGCAGGCTCCCCGACGAAATCCTCGAAGTGCGCGTCCCCTCTGAAGCGCTCGCCCGCTGGGCCCTGGAGACCGAGGTCGCGGCGCGCGAGGCGACCGGGAGCGCGCTCGCCTTCCTGGTGGACGCGGAGCACGCCGCAAGCACGCTCCTGCCGGTGCCGAGGCTCCTGCGCATCGAAAAGGCGGTGCAGGATCCGGACGGGTTTCTGCGCCAGCCCCGCGGCGCGGTGGAGCACTTCCGCATGCGCTCGCAGCGGGCCGCGGCCTGGATGGATCTCTTCGTCTTCTTCCGCGAGCGCTTTCCCACCGCGGCGCAGCGGCAGCCGCCGGACTCCCTCTTCGCCATGGGCCAGCTCTTCAGCCGCCGCGACGACGATCTGGACGCGGCGGCGGATCTGCTGGTCCGCGAGTCGGTCATGCTGGAGATCGAGGACCTGCTCGCGCACACCCTCACGTACCCGCCGCTGAAGGCGCTGCTCCAGAAGCTGCGCGACCACGACCCGCAGCGCAGCGCCGACGCCCGCAGGCTTGCGGCCGAGGTGCTGGGCGAGTTGAGCGGCGCGCGGCTCTGGAAGGTGCGCACCCGCCTCGTCACCACCAGCACCCGCGCGCTCCTCGCGGCAAAGCCGCTCCTCGACGAGCTGGAGCGCGGCGGCTTCAGGATCGATCGGACCCGCTCGGCGCGGGGATTCGCCCGGAGGCTGGAAGAGGCGATCGGCGATCTGCCCGGAGCGCCGGTCCTCGAATCCATCCTCCATCAGCTCGGAGGCTCGGGCGGCGCCGAGGACGCGCTGCGTCACGATTAGCAATCGCCGCTTGAATCAAGGCTGCCGGACGGCGTAGATGTGCCCGCGTGGGGGCCCGAATTTCGACATGCTGGCGACGCCCGCCGCCATCAGGCAGAGCAATCCGGCGATGAGCAACCAGATGGTCGGGCGCGGGGGAAGCAGCCGCTGCATGCGAGCATCGTAACGCCGGGCTGCGGTGAAGTCACATCCCCGAAATAGCGGCGACCGGACGGCGTAAGGCCGGCATCCGCGGAGGTCTTTCTTGAACGTGTCCAGCGAAGTCGAAGTGCCGCAGCCCGCGCCTCGGGCGGTGCCGCCCGCGCTGGTCGCGCTGGTGGCTCCCGACGTGGGCATGGGCCGGCAGGCGCGGGTGGGCAAGACGGGGCTGGCCGTCGCCATCGCCATGGTCTGCTCGCTCTTCCTCGCCTTCGCCCAGTCCAGCCGCGTGGACGCGCGCTCCGCCACCTTGCGCAAGCTCGACCAGGCCGGCCAGCTCACCACCATGAGCGACCGCCAGATCGAGGACGAGACGCACAGCGCCGAGCGCCTCTTCCAGGTGAAGACGGTGGCCTGGGGCGTGGTCTCCGCACCCGTGTTCCTCCTGCTCCAGGCCCTCGCGGTGGTGGTGCTGGTGTGGTTCCTGGGCGGCAAGATCAAGGGGCGGGCGGTGTTTCCGGTGGCGGCGGCGGTGCTCCTGCCTTCGGCCATCGCCGCCATCCTCGACGGCGTCACCGCGCTGCGCATGCAGGCGCTGCCGTCGGACGCGGTGGCGCTGGCCCCGCGCAGCATCAGCGGGATCATCGCCGCCTTCGGGCACCCGCTCACCGGCGCCGCGCTCAAGCTGGGCAACGCCGTCGACTTCTTCTCGCTCTGGGCGGCGGTGCTGATGGCCTTCGGCGTGGCCGCCGCGGGCGAGGTGCCGACGAGGCGCGCGCTGATCGGCACGTTCTGCGCCTGGGTCTGCCTGCGTCTCATCACAAACGTCGCGATGGGAGGTTGAGCGGTGTCTCGGGCCCTCGTTCTCGCAGTGATGCTGTCCACGGCCGCGGCGGCGCAGCAGCGCCCGCCCATGACCCTGGACGAAGCGGTGAAGATCGCGCTGCAGCGCAATCCGGACTTGCAGAAGCAAATCCTGTTGTCGCTCTCGGCCGAGCAGGACCTGGTGATTGCCCGGTCCGCCATCCTGCCGCGGGTGGATTTCAACGGCAGCCTTTCCCGCACCCGCACCGCCGGGTCGCTCTTCCTGCAGGGAGTGCCGGTGGCGGGGCAGCAGTCGGTCTCGTTCAACACCACCTACTCCGCGAACCTGAGGGTGCAGCAGCTCATCTTCGACGGCGGCAAGTGGTGGAACAACCTTGCCGCGAGCGATCTCGGCCTGCAGGCCGGGCACGCGCAGGTGGACGAGCAGCGGCTGCAGATCACCTACCTGGTGGAGCAGCGCTTCTACGAGCTGGTCCGCGCGCAGCGGCAGCTCACCGTGCTCGCCGACGCCGCGGCCCGCAGCCGCGACCAGGCCGACTACACGCAGCGCCTCTTCGAGGGCGGCCGCGCCACCCAGGCCGACGTCTATGCCGCCCGCGCCAACCGCGACAACGACGAGGTGACGCGGCTTGGCCAGGAGCGCAACGTGGAACTGGCCCGCGCCGACCTCGCAGTCGCCGTGGGCGTGGATCCCGCCGATCCGCTGGCCGTGGCGGAGCCGCCCAATCTGATGGCCGAGCCGGTGGCGCCGCCGCCGCCCCAGGACGCGGTGGCGCGTGCGCTGCAGCAGCGTCCCAGCCTGAAGGCGTTTGCGCTGACCGCCGACCAGAACCGCAAGCTCGCCTCCGCCGCCAAGGGCGACTACTGGCCGCAGGTCTCGCTCGAGGCGAGCTGGAACCGCAACGCGAACACGCTCGACACCTACGTCAGCAATCCCTCGACGGACAGCCAGCTCTCGGGTGGAATCGTGCTCAACTGGAACCTCTTCAACGGCCTGAACACCAAGGCGACCGTCGAGAGGGCGAACATCCAGACCGCCCTGGCCGAGACGGACCTGGCCAGCGGCCGGCGGAACGTCGCCTCCGACGTGCAGAAGGCGGTGGCCCAGCTCGCCACCGCGCGGCAGCAGGCGCGGGTGGCGCAGCAGGCGGAGCAGACGGCGAAGGAAGGGCTGCGCCTCGCCAAGACGCGTCAGGAAGTCGGCGTCGGGACGCAGCTGGAGGTCCGCGATGCCGAACTGAAGCTCACGCAGGCCCAGCTCAACGTGGTGGGCTCGCTGGTGGATGGCCGCGAGGCCGAAGCGGCCCTGCGCCGCGCACAGGGTGGATAGCACAATGACCAAAGGACGCCTCATCCTCGCAGCAGTCGTGGTGGTGCTGGTGGGCTTCGCCACCGTGCAGGGCCTTCGCCCCAAGGCGCCGCCGCCTGTGGAGGTGACCACCTCGGTGGCGAAGAAGGGCACCGTCACCCGGCTGGTGACGGCGGCCGGCCACCTGCAGGCGCGCGAGACGGTGAAGGTGAGCAGCAACGTCACCGGCGACCTGCTCTCGCTCAGCGTCGCCGAGGGCGACAAGGTCCACCGCGGGCAGGTGCTGGGGCAGATCGACAAGCGCCTCTACGAGACCCAGGTGGCGCAGTTCCGCGGCGCCCTCGCCTCCGCCAAGGCGCAGATCGAGCAGATCGTGGTCGCCATCGACCAGGACAAGCGCGACCTCGCCCGGATGAAGAAGCTGACCGACGAACGTCTCGCGAGCACCTCCGATCTGGAGAAGGCGCAGACGCTGCTCAAGACCGACGAGGGGCGGCTCGCGGCGCAGAAGGAGCTCGTCGCCCAGAACGTGGGCCAGCTCGACACCGCCCTCTACAACCTCTCGCGCGCCACGCTGACGGCGCCCATCGACGGCACCATCCTGGAATTGAGCCACAAGGTGGGCGAGCGCATCCGCGGCTCCGACTTCTCCGAGGACGTGGTCATGCTGATGGGCGGCCTCTCCGACATGGAGGTCAAGGC
>DASSQZ010000285.1:0-15622 GCA_035702105.1 Myxococcales bacterium
TCCCCGCTTGAAGGGGCTGTCCGGAATTTCCGACGGGCTGCTCCAGGATCACCTCAAGCTCTACGAGGGGTACGTCAAGAACGTCAACGAGCTGAATACCCAACTCGAGGGCCTCCTCAAGGAAGGAAAGGGGAAGGGCACGAACCCCGCGTTCGCCGAGATGACACGGCGGCTGGGATTCGAATACGGCGGCATGGTGCTCCACGAGCTGTACTTCGCGAACCTCACCGCGGAGCCGGATCCGCTGAACAAGTCCGGGCCGCTCGCGCAGGCGTTCACGCGCGACTTCGGCGCCTTCGAGCCCTGGCTGGAGGACTTCAAGGCCATCGCCGGCATGCGCGGGGTGGGCTGGGCCATCGCCTACCAGAACCCCGACACGCGGCAGATCTCGAACCACTGGATCGGCCTGCACAACGACGGGCACCCGCCCGGCTTCCGGCCCATCGTGGTGATGGACTGCTGGGAGCACGCCTTCGTCCCCGACTACAAGGCGACCGAGCGCAGCAAGTACATCGAGGCCTATCTCAAGAACCTGGACTGGCGGGTTTGCGAGGGCCGGCTGATCAAGTAAACAGCGGCGGGTGCTGCGCGAGCTGGCCGATCTGCGGCAGGACGCGGCCGGGCTGGCCGCGGGGCTGGCCCGCGCCCGCTACCTGCGCTTCACCGGCCGGCGTGGAGAATCGCCGCTGCGCGAGCTGATCCGCTCGCACGGGCTGGCGACCGGCGCGGATGGCCTGGCCCAGGTCCGCGAGGCGCTGGAGAACGCGCTCGCCGAGGATCCGGTGCGGAAGGCCAGGCTGGCGCGGCTCACCTCGCTGCGCGCCTTCCTCGCGCAGGCCCGGGCGCTCGCCCTGGAGCCGGGCGCGGCGCAGGAGCTCTTCGAGCTCCCTCAGCGTCCGCTGGTGCGGCCGCCGGGCGACGCGGGGCTGCACGGGGCGGTTCCGGCGGTCGCGGTCTTGCGCGAGCTGCCGCACTTGCGCTCGCGCGAGCGGCGGGCCGAGCTGGAATCGGCGCTGGAGGCCGCGCTCAAGCCGTCGGAGGAGGTCATGAGCGCGGCCTGGGACGCGGCGCAGTCGGCCCGCGCCGAGGCGGGACTGTCGGCGCCGGCGCAGGCAGCGGAGTGGGCGACGAAGCTCCTCGCCAGCACCGACGCGCTGCAGGGCGATCTCGGCGCGTGGCTCCTGGAGCGCCACACCGGCGTGAAGTCGGGCCTGGCGGCGCGTCACGACCTGCTTCACTTCCTGCACGCACCCCGCTGTTCCAGCGCCTTCCTCGCCGGAGAGCTGCAGCGAACGGTCCGGCGCTGGGCGGAGATGCTCCGCCTCGAGCTGTCCGAGGTGAAGGTGGACGACGAGGTCCGGCCGCTCAAGTGGCCGGGCGCGCAGGCAGAGCCGCTCGACCCGCCCTTCGAGGCCGGCCTCTCGCTCCTGCCCGCGGAAGGGCCGCGGGCGCTCTCCTCGCTTCTCTCCGCCCTGGGCGCGGCGCTGCTCCGCGTCGGGCCTCCCGAGGACGCGCCGCCGGAGGATCTCTGGATGGGCGATGCGGCCGTGCGCCACGCCTGCGGCGCGGTGCTGGCGGGCCTCCTGCTCGAGCCGGGCTGGCTTCGCCGCTGCGCCAGGGTGGAGCTGCAGCGCGACGACGAGCGCGCTCTCGCCATCGCCGCGGTGCTCGACGCGCGCATCGCGGCGGCGCAGACGCTCGCCGTCCTCCAGGCGCAGGACGCGGGCCTCGGCGCTCGCACCGCCGGAGCACACCAGGATCTCTACTTGCGCGCGACGGGAGCGGAGCTGCCGCGGGGGTTCGCCCTGGTGGATCTCGATCCCTGGTTCGACTCCTTCGCCCGCCTCCGCGGCATGGCGCTCGCTGCGCGGGCGCAGGTGTTCCTGCGGGAGCGTTACGACGAGGACTGGTGGCGCAATCCCCGCGCCGCGCCTTCCCTGGGCGGCCTGTGGAACCGGGGTGGGAGACCCACCTTCGACGAGCTTTGGGCAGAGATGGGCGGGGAGCCCTCGCTGGACTTCCTGGTCACCGGACTGACGTCCGCCTGCCTGTAATAATCACTGTTCAAACCTGCTCAATCGTTGCATTTTCTACTGGCGCGTACCGCCAACGCACTGAAAAGAGGACCGTGGAACCGTTGGCGGGTGTCTTGCTCTACCGTCGGCGGGTGTTTCTTTGGAGATGGCCGTGATTCGGTGGGGACCCAGCAACCCGGCGCTCGATGAGAGCTGGCCGGTGCGGTATCGCTTCCACTCGATGTTCGATCTCCAGCGTCACCTCCGGCTGGGGGAGGGGTTCTTCCTGCCGGACGGCGCGCTTCCGGGCAACGCAGGCGCGCGGGTCATCGTCGAGGTGGGCCTGCCCGAGAACGCGGACCGGCCGCTCCTCCACGGGCGGGTGCGCGCGCGCGACGGCAACGGCGTCTGGCTGGACCTGCCCATGGCCCGTCCCACCGCGAGGTGGGCGCCGGATCCGGGTGCGCCGCGCCGGCGCGTCCCCCGGGTCGCCTGTGACCTCTTCGTCGAGATCCACCCGCCCGGCGCCGATCCGTGGCTCTGCAGGGCGCTGGACCTGAGCCAGACGGGAATCCGCGTCGGGTCGGCCCTGGAGACCGGCGTGCGCGGAGACGAGCTGCGGGGCGTGCTGCTCCAGGCCGACGGCCATCTCCCGCCGGCGCCGTTTCGCGGCCGCGTGGTCTGGGCCGGGCAGCGCGAGACCGGCCTCGAGCTGGTGGGCGACTCGACGGAGTTCCGGACCCTGCTCACCTTCGCCGCGGGGCGCTGGGACCTGGTGCGCGAGATCGACCACGACGACCGTTGCCCGTGCGTTCAGGGCGACGCCACCGGCCAGCGCCAGCCGTAGAGCCGGCTGTAGTGCCACCACTCCTTCGGATTGACGCGAAAACCGGCGGCGTGCATGGCGCGCTTCAGCGCCTCGCGGTGCGCCCTGGCCGGCCCCTCGGGCAGCGGCGCGTCGGCGTACGCCTCGGGGCCGAAGGCGTCGAAAGGCGTCGGCAGCTCCACCGTCCGGCCCTCCGCGTCGGCAAGCTCCAGGTCGATCGCCACGCCCCGCTCGTGCAGGCTGCCGCGGGCAGGATCGGCCACCGCGCCGGGATGCGGGTGGGCCTTCCACAGCGCCCGTTGCGCGCTGGCCGGCCGGGTGCAGTCGCGCGCCACCAGCCACAAGCCCTGCTCGCGCAGCGCGGCCGCCGCGATCGCCAGCCGCCCGGCCACGCTGCGCCGCAACAGGCACTTCATCTCCGCGGGGTAGATGGCATGGCCGGTGAAGTTGTGGGGTCCGGCGTACGCGAGGCGGACGATGAGCCCGGGCACGACGGTCACCGCCTCGACCAGCGGATCCTCCGCGTCGGAGACGGCTGGAAGGTGCTGGGGGCCGAACGTCTGCGCCGCCAGCAGCGCCGCGAGAAGGATCACTTCAGCCGGCGCAACGCCCGGATGATCTTGTTCTTTTCCGCCGTGCGAACCTGTGGCCCCGAGCTCGCCCGCCCCGAAGCGCGCCCGGCCAGCTTGCGCTTGAGCTCGATCTCCAGCGCCATCAACTCGGCCCGGGCCTCCGGGTTGTCCTGACCCCGGCGCGGCAGCGCCTGCTCCTTGCCCAGCGACGTTCCCGAACGCATACGCAGCGCCTTCTCCTCGCGCGCGCTGAGCTGCCTGGCGGCCGTACGCAACAGTTGCCTCACCTCGGTGCTGGTGATCGTGCTCGAGGAGGACTTGTTGGCCATTTCGGAGTCACCTCTGCCAGGTCGTCGCGGCGTCGCCATGAACCGTAAGCTCCGTTCGCAGAAGATCAATTTTTCTGCGGATATTGCTCTGCCTGCGCCGATCACAGGAACATGGGCGCAGGGTGAAATCAACTTTTGGCCTGCCTGCGCGCGGGGTCGCGCGCGGCGTGCCGGCGGCGCCGCGGTGGTCCGGGCGCCGCGTCGGCGCCCCTGTGCGCAGGCCTGCGGAAAGCGCCTGCTTTTCCCTCCACCCTCACTTCGGCGGCGCCGGCTCCTCCTCGTCGGGTTCGTCCGGCTCCTCGGCGGCCGGCGGCGGCGTCGCGCCCTTGCCCAGGAACCGCAGGGGGTCCTTCACCGCGTGCGGCACGGTGGTCTCCGGCTCGAACGGCGGCGCCTTGATCCCGGGGTTCCTGCCCACCGCCGTGGTCACCAGCACGGTGTGCAGATCCAGCTCGGCGGCGGGTCCGTTGCTGTTGCCGGGCACCTTGAAGTGGCCCTGCAGGTCGCAGGCGAGCGGTGCCGCGGTGGCGGCATCCACCATCAGCGTGCCCGACACCTTCGAGGGCTGCTCCTTCTCCCACAGCTCCAGCCTGCGGGCCGTATCGGGGTCCACCTTGTCCTCCGGATACTGCACGGGCGGCAGGTCGCTCCGTTCCTGCTGGGAGGGGCGCGCGCCGAACCCCGTCACCTGGTAGCGGACCGCCCGCCGTCCCTCGAAGGTGGTCTCGCCTGCGTTCTTCAACTGGAGCCCGCGAGCGAGCCGGTCGAAGGTGGCGAGGCCCGACATGGCCTGCTCGCGCACGCGGGGCGGATCGGTGCGGTCGGTGCGGCGCTTGTGGAAGGGCCCGTAGAGGCTCTTCACGAACACCTCGCCCTTCACCCAGACGAGCTCGAGTCCCTGGTTGTGGTCGTTGGCGAGGCGGACGGAGAACTCGTCTTCGGGGCCGTCGAGCAGGGTGGTCTCCTCCGAGAGCGAGACTTCCGAGCCGCCGTCCGGCAACCCCGGGCCGCGAAACCAGGCGAACTGCACCCGCTGCTGCGCCTTGTGGGGACCGAGTCGCTGCGCGATCTCCGCCTGCGGCATCTGCAGCACCCGCTCGGCGAGCTGCGGCTGGCTCGCCAGCGCCGTCGCGTCGAGCGCGTCGCGGCCCTGCGCCGGCGCCGCGGCGGACTCGTGCTGCTGCGAGAAGATGCGCTGGCGGGCAGCCTCGTCCTCCTCGCTGCGCTTGCAGGAGAGGAGGCAGAGGAGGGCCAGGACCGACGCGGTTCTGCGCATGAGGGGCGGGAACTTACCGACCGCCTCGCACGGCTGCAACGAGGAAGCGCCGCGCGGGTCGGGTCCGGGGTCGCGCATCCGCGCACACGCGCGCGGCCCCGCGAGCGCACGTTCGCGAGCCCGCTATCCCCACAGGGCGTGCGCGATGATCACCGAGGCCACGAGCCCGGTGAAGTCCGCGAGCAGCCCCGCCGCGAGCGCGTGGCGGTAGCGCACGATGCCCACCGACCCGCAGTACACGCTCAGCACGTAGAACGTCGTCTCCGTCGATCCCTGCAGCACCGAGCCGAGCCTGCCTGCGTAGGAGTCCGGCCCGAGCCCCGGCGTGGCGAAGATGTTTCCCAGCAGCCCCAGCGCTCCCGACCCGGAGAGCGGCCGCACCAGCGCCATGGGCAGCACCTCGGCGGGAAGCCCGAGCGGCCCGGTGATGGGCGCGAGGACCTTGGCGAGCGCGTCCATGGCGCCGGCGCCGCGGAACGCGCCCACCGCCGCGAGGATGGCGACGAGGAAGGGGATGATGCGCACCGCGACGTTGAAGCCTTCCTTGGCTCCTTCCACGAAGGCCTCGTACACCTTGACGCCCTTCACCCAGCCGTAGAGCGGAATGCCGACGAGCAGCAGGATGACCACCCAGCTCGAGGCGATCTCGAGAGCGTGCCTCATCTCCACACCCGCTCGAGCAGCTTGGCGGAGAGGATGGCGACGCAGAGCGCGCAGAGGGTGGACATGAGCGTCGGGAGGAGGATGCCCGCCGGGTCGGACGAATGCGCCGAGGCGCGCAGCGCGATCACGGTGGTGGGCACCAGCTGCAGCGAGGCGGTGTTGATGGCGAGGAAGAGCACCTGGGCATTGGTGGCGGTGCCCGGCACGGGGTTGAACTTCTCCAGCTCCTCCATCGCCTTGATTCCGAAGGGCGTGGCGGCGTTGCCGAGGCCGAGCATGTTGGCGGCGATGTTGAGCAGCATCGCCGAGAGCGCGCGGTCTCCGGCTGCGTCCGCCGGGATGCCGGGAAAGAGCGGGCGGAAGATGGGCCGCACCGCGCGGGCGAGCTTTTCCACCAGCCCGGCCTTCTCCGCGATGCGCATCAGCCCGAGCCACAGCGCCATCACGCCGATGAGCCCGATGGCCAGCGTCACTCCCTGCGAGGCGCCGTCGAAGGCGCCCTGGCCCACGGCTTTCACGTCGCCGCGCACGGCGCCAGCGAGCGCCGCGGCCACCAGCAGCAGCACGAAGACGAGGTTCATGGCGGCAATTGATACCGCGCGCACGCCGTTTGGGAAGGTTTCCGCTCCTTGACCCCATGCGGCAGCGCATGCTACTCGCGCGCCCTCTCTGTCGATTTTCCCCGGAGCCCACAGGCATGCTTCGCTCGCTCTGCCTTGCCGCCGCGCTCAGCGTCTCCGCCGGCGCCCTTGCCCAGACCCCGCCCGCTCCGAAACCGAAAACGAAGACCCGGCGCCCGCCGCAGAATCCGTCCGCCGCGCAGTCGAAGCAGCCCGCCACCTCCGCGGGCACGGGCCAGCAGGGCACGGCGGCCTCTCCGGCAACCTCGCAGGCTCCGGCGGACGCCGCCGCGCAGGGCGCGACGCCGCCCGCGGCGCAGGCTCCCGCCCCCGCCGCGAGTCCCACGGCGGCGGGGAAGTTCGACCAGGAGGAGTTCCGCCGCCAGGTGATGGAAGAGGTGCGGCGCGAGCTGCAGAAGACCAAGGACGAGGTGAAGCAGGAGACCGCCTGGGTGGAGCAGGACTCGCAGGCGCGCGTCCAGGACAGCGAGGCGGTGGAATCGCTCAAGCAGCGGGTCAACCTCTTCCAGCCCCACGGCTACCTGCGCATGCGCGGCGAGTTCTTCCACGGCATGAGCCTGGGCCGCGGGCCCGATCCGTCGGGCAACTTCCTCTTCCCCGGCCCCTTCATCGGCACGGGCGGCAACAACAGCCAGTCGGACGCGAACTTCCGCTTCCGCTTCGAGCCCACCCTGGAGGTGAGCGAGGACCTCTCCATCCATTTCCAGGCCGACATCCTCGACAACGTGCTGCTCGGGTCCTCGCCGGTGACCGACAAGTACCTGGACCCGTTCACCCCGCTCTCGGTGCTCTCCACCCAGCGCGGCGCGGGCGTGGTCAACGTCAAGCGCGTCTGGGGCCGCGTCAACACGCAGCTCGGCGAGCTCCTCTTCGGGCGCATGGGCTACCACTGGGGCCTGGGGCTGCTCCACAACGACGGCAACTGCCTCGACTGCGATTTCGGCGACACCTACGACCGCATCGCCTTTGCCCCCCGCGAGTTCAAGGGCCACCACTTCGCGCTCATGTTCGACATCCTCGACAAGGGCGCCACCACCACCGGCGCCAAGGGAGAGCTGGGGCGCAGCGTGGACCTGGACACGCTCGACGACGGCTACCGCATCGCCCTCGAGGTGACCAAGGTGGACACGCCCGACGAGGTGAAGCGCAAGCTCGACAACAACCAGTGGGTGATCAACTACGGCGTCGTCGGCGACTACCGCGTCCAGGCGTGGGACACTCCGGTCACCGTGCTCGACGGGGGAAACCCGCGCGCCAACGTCGTGCAGCGCGGCGCCAAGTTCTACCAGCCCGACGGCTTCCTCTCGCTCAAGCGGAAGAAGTGGCGCCTCGACGCCGAGCTCGCCTTCAACATCGGCAGCGTGGCCCGGCACCAGCAGACCGACTTCGACCCCGCCACCAGCGGCCTCGACGCCGCCACCCTGGCGCTGATCACGGCGCCGGTGAACTTCTTCCAGGTGGGAGGGGCGCTGCAGACCGACATCGCGCTGCTCTCCAACGACGCGCTGCTCTTCGGGCTCGAGTACGGCGCCGCGTCCGGCGACAAGGGCGCCTTCGGCTTCGGCGCGCGGCCGTGGCGCAGCGGCTCCGGCGCGCTGCAGCGGGTCGCGGCGGGCGAGCAGCCGTTCCGCACTGCCGGCCTGGGCGACATCGACGGCACCCACCTCGACTTCTCCGACCCGGCGCACACCCACGGCCGCATCAACAACTTCATCTTCAACCGCTCCTTCAACGTGGACATGATCCTCTTCCGCAACCTGATCACGTCCGTGACCTCGGCCTGGTACGTGAAGCCGTCGATGCGCTACCGGCCCACCGGCCGCAAGACCGGCGGGGGCGACGACACCGGCTTCGAGCTCCTGCTCGCGATGATCTACTCGCAGGCCTGGTACATCGAGAACACGCCGGGCCAGGCGCGCCCGCTCGGCCTCGAGTTCAACGCCGGCATCACCTACGACACCTCCGATCGCTTCCACGCCGGGCTCGCCTACGGCCTGCTCGTTCCCTTCGACGGCCTGCGCAACCAGGCGACCGGCGCCAACCCGTCGATCGCGCACGCGGTGCGGATGATCCTCGCGATTCCCTTCTAGCGGGCGTCGCACCCCGAAGCGCTTCCACTAGACCCTGCTCCGCTCTTCCACGACCTGCCAGGGAGGCACAAGGATGATCCGGCGCCTCGTTCGCGCCCTGCTCCTTCTCGCCACCTCCACGCTGGTGGTCTGCGGAGTGAGGGGTCCGCCGCGGCCGCCCTCCGCCGAGCGCGCCGACGCCGGCGTCGCCGACGGGGGAACGCCGTGAACCACTTCCAGCGCCGCAAGGGCGAGCTCTGCTGCGAGGACGTCCCGCTCTCCGAGCTGGCCGAGGAGGTGGGGACGCCCGCCTACGTCTACTCCACCGCGACGCTGCTGCGGCACGCCCACGTCTTCCGCTCGGCGCTGCGCGGCCTCGACGCGCTGGCCTGCTTCGCGGTCAAGTCCGCCCCGAACCTGGCCATCCTTTCGCTCTTCGCGCGCGAGGGCTTCGGCTTCGACATCGTCTCCGGCGGCGAGCTGTTCCGCGCGCTGCAGGCCGGCGGCGACGCGGGGCGCATCGTCTTCTCCGGCGTGGGCAAGCGGCAGGAGGAGATGGCCGCCGCGCTCGACGCCGGCATCCTCATGTTCAACTGCGAGAGCGAGGAAGAGCTGCAGCAGCTCTCGCGGGTGGCGGCGGGGAAGAAGGCGGTGGCCAGCGTGGCGCTGCGGGTGAATCCGGCGGTGGACGCCCGCACCCATCCGTACATCGCCACCGCCCTCTCCACGAGCAAGTTCGGCGTGCCTTCCGCGCGCGTGCGCAAGGCGTACCGGCTGGCGGCGTCGCTGCCGAACCTGCGCGTGACCGGAGTGGCCTGCCACATCGGCTCGCAGATCCGGTCGGTCGCGCCCTTCGTCGCCGCGGCGGCGAAGATGCGGGCGCTGGTGGTGCAGCTTCGCGGCGACGGCCACGACATCCAGCGGCTGGACATGGGCGGCGGGCTGGGGGTGCCCTACGGCACGGGCCCCGAGCCCGCCTCGCCCCAGCAGTACGGCGAGGCCCTGGTCCGCGCGCTGCGCGGGCTGTCGGTGCAGGTGCTGCTGGAGCCGGGGCGCCTCCTGGTGGCCAACGCGGGCGTGCTGCTCTCCCGCGTGCTGCTGCGCAAGCAGGGGCACGGCGCGCGCCGGTTCGTGGTCATCGACGCGGGCATGAACGACCTGATGCGGCCCGCGCTCTACGGCGCGCACCACGACGTGGAACCGGTGGGCAAGCCGCGGCGCGGGACCGAGGTGGTGGACGTGGTGGGCCCGGTCTGCGAGAGCGCGGACGTGATGGCGCGGCGGCGCCGCCTCCCCCGGCTGGAAGCGGGCGAGCTCCTGGTCCTGCGCACCGCCGGCGCCTACGGCATGTCGATGGCCTCGCAGTACAACGCGCGTCCCCGGCCGGCGGAGGTGCTGGTCTCGGGACGCTCCTGGCGGGTGATTCGCTCGCGCGAGAGTTATAAGGATCTGGTCCGCGGCGAATCGCCGTAGGAGGCTCCGGGCTTTGCCCGGGGCCGGGCGAAGGGCGCAGCCCGTAGCATTGGAGGAGGCTCCGGGCTTTGCCCGGGGCCGGGCGAAGGGCGTAGCCCGTAGCATGGGAGGCACTCCGATGGGCAAGCTGCGTGGGTCGATGGTGGCCCTGGTCACTCCGTTCCGGAACGGCGCCGTGGACGAAGAGGCGTTGCGTGCGCTCGTCCGCTGGCAGATCGAGAAGGGCACCGATGCTCTGGTGCCTTGCGGCACCACGGGCGAGGGAGCCACCCTCTCCGCCGAGGAGCAGTTCAAGGTGGTGCGCGCCTGCGTGGAGGAGGCGCGCGGCCGCGTCCCGGTGATCGCCGGCTGCGGCAGCAACGACACCCGCAGGACCATCGAGAACGCGCAGCGGGTGAAGGAGGCCGGCGCGGACTACGCGCTGGTGGTCACGCCCTACTACAACAAGCCGCCGCCGGAGGGACTCTTCCGGCATTTCGAGGCGGTGGCGAAGCAGGGCGGGCTGCCGGTGGTGCTCTACAACGTGCCCTCGCGAACGTCGATCGACATGCTGCCGGAAACCATCGCGCGATGCGCGCGGGTGCCCGGAATCGTCGCGGTCAAGGAAGCCAGCGGCAGCGTGGTGCGCGTCGCCGACATCCTCGCCGCCGGCGTGCCCCGCGACTTCTCCATCCTGGCGGGCGACGACATGTTCACGCTGCCCACGCTGGCCTCCGGCGGCGACGGCGTGATCAGCGTGGTCGGGAACGTCGCGCCCGGCGGCCTGGCCGGCCTGGTGGACGCGTTCTTCAGGGGCGATCTGGCGGCGGCGCAGCAGGCGCAGGTGAAGTTCAGCCCGCTGGTCAAGGCGATGTTCTGCGAGACCAACCCCCTGCCGGTGAAGCACGCGCTCTTCCGCATGGGCCGAATCGCTCCCGAGCTGCGGCTGCCGCTCGTGCCCATCTCGGAAGCGGGCGCCGCGAAGGTGGACGCGGCGCTGCGCGCGTACGGCGGGCTCCTTTGATTCGCGCTGCCGTCGCCGGCGCGGCAGGGAAGATGGGCTCGCAAGTCCTCCTCGCGCTGCGCGCGGAGAAGGACTTCGCCGTGACCGGAGCCTTCGAGCGCCCCGACAGCGAGCAGGTGGGCCGCTCCATCGAGGGCGTGACCGTGTCGGCCGGCATCGAGCAGGCGCTGAAGGCAGGCGCGGACGTGGTCATCGACTTCACCGCTCCCGCCGCGTCGGTGCAGAACGCCCGCGTCTGCGCAGAGCGGGGAGTGGGCCTGGTGGTCGGCACCACCGGTCTTTCGCCGGCGCAGAGAGCGGAGCTGGGCGCTGCGGCGAGGCGCATTCCGGTCGTGCTCGCGCCCAACATGAGCGTCGGCGTCAACGTGCTCTTCCGGCTGGTTTCCGAGGCGGCGCGGGTGCTGGGCAGCGCCTACGAGGTGGAGATCGTCGAGATGCACCACCGGATGAAGCGCGACGCGCCCTCCGGCACCGCGCTGCGCCTCGCCGAGGTGGCCGCGGGCGCGCTGGGGCTCGACCCGCGCTCCGCCTCCGTCTACCAGCGCCAGGGCGACACGGGAGCCCGCAGGACGGGCACCATCGGCGTGCAGGCGCTCCGCGGCGGCGACGTGGTCGGAGACCACACCGTCTACTTCCTCGCCGACGGCGAGCGGCTGGAGTTGACGCACCGGGCGACGAGCCGCGACAACTTCGCCCGCGGAGCGGTCAGGGCCGCGCGCTTCATCGCCGGCAGAAAGCCGGGGCTGTACGACATGCAGGACGTACTGGGGTTCCGCACATGACCACGCAGATCGCGCGCTATCTGGGGCAGGACGGGGAGATCCTCGAAGGCGTGGTGGAGGGCACGGAGATCCAGGAGATCTCCGGGCTCGACTCCATGCTCAAGGGAGGCCGCAGGGTCGGGCAGAAGCGGCTGGTCGCGCAGGTGCAGCTCATGCCCTGGGGCATGGGCCGCAAGATCGTGGGCGTGGGCAAGAACTACGTCGACCACGCCAAGGAGCTGGCGAGCGAGGTGCCCAAGGAGCCGTTGCTCTTGATGAAGCCCACCAGCGCGCTGATCGGAAGCGGTCAGCCCATCATCCTGCCGCCGCAGTCGGTCTCGCGCGAGGTGCACCACGAGGCGGAGCTGGCGGTGGTGATCGGCCAGCGCCTGCGCCGCGCCTCGGAGGCGGAGTGCAGGAAGGGCATCGCGGGGATCACCTGCCTCAACGACGTGACCGCGCGCGACATGCAGCGCCGCGAGGTGCAGTGGACGCGCGCCAAGGGATTCGACACCTTCTGCCCGGTGGGCCCGTGGGTCTCGGTGGGGCTCGACTGGTCGAACCTGCGCGTGCAGTGCCGCGTGAACGGCGCCGTCAAGCAGGACGGCCGGACGAAGGACCAGGTCTTCCCGCTCCCCATGCTGCTCGCCTTCATCTGCGCCGGC
Source organism: Myxococcales bacterium (assembly GCA_035702105.1). Classification (GTDB taxonomy): domain Bacteria; phylum Myxococcota; class Myxococcia; order Myxococcales; family 40CM-4-68-19; genus 40CM-4-68-19. Next base: position 12,294 of record DASSQZ010000285.1, read on the forward strand.
ATGACCCTGGAGCCGGGCGACGTGGTCACCACCGGCACTCCCGCGGGCGTGGGGCCCATCCGCGCAGGAGACACGGTGGAGATCGAGGTGGAAGGCGTGGGCGTGCTCCGGAACGAGGTCAGGGCCGAGTGAAACCGCCGTTGAATCCAATCCTCCCCAGGCTCGCGGGATACCTGCAGGAAAAGGCCAACGTCCAGCGCGAGGCCGCAGCGCGCTCGGGCAAGCCGGTCTACGATTTCGGCATCGGCGATCCGCGCGAGCCCACGCCGGAGTTCATCCGCAAGGCGCTGCGCGACGCGGTGCCCGAGGTGTCGCAATACCCGTCCATCGCCGGCACGCCTGCGCTGCGCAAGGCGGCCGCGGGTTACCTGGCCCGGCGGTTCGGCGTCTCGGTGGATCCGGACCGCGAGCTGTTGCCTTGCGCCGGCGCCAAGGAGGCGCTCTTCCACCTGCCGCTCTGCGCCGCGCATCCCGACCGGCCGCTCTGCTGGTACCCGGATCCGGCCTATCCCGTCTACGAGCGCGCCATCCTCTTCGCCGGAGCCACGCCGCGCACCTACGCGCTGCGGGCCGAGCGCAATTTCCTGCCCGATCTCGACGCCATCCCTGCCGCCGACTGGCGGCGGACCAGCCTCTGGTTCGACTGCTATCCGCACAACCCCACCGGCGCGGGCGCGCCGCGGTCGCACCACCAGAAGCTGGCCGCGCTGGCGAAGGAGCACGGCTTCCTCGTCGTCTGCGACGAGCCCTACGTCGACCTCTACGTGGGCGCGCCGCCCCATTCCGCCCTGCAGGTCGCGCGCGAGAACCTGATCGTCATCCACTCGCTCTCCAAGCGCAGCGGCATGACCGGATACCGCAGCGGCTTCATCGCCGGAGACGCGGAGATCATGCGCTGGCTGCGCGACGCGCGCGCCAACTTCGGCGTCGCCTCGCAGTCGTTCATCCAGGACGCCGCCATCGCCGCCTGGAACGACGACGCCCACGTGGAGGAGCGCAGGAAGGTCTTCGCCGACAAGCGCGGCGTGCTCCTTTCCCACCTGCGCAAGCTCGGGCTCCAGGTGGGCGGCGAGGGCGCCTTCTACCTCTGGGTGCGCGTCCCGGGCGGCGAGACCAGCGAGAGCTACGCGGCCCGGCTGGCCGAGCGGAACATCCTGGTGGTGCCGGGCACCCAGTTCGGCGCCGAAGGCAAGGGCTTCATCCGCCTCGCCATGGTGCCCACGCTTGCCGACTGCCGCGCCGCGGTGGGGGTCTGGCCCACCTGACGCCCGGGCGCTTGCGGCGCGTTGCCCGCCGTGGCTTGTGCTAGCGTCTCGCGCGCATGCACGATCCCGCAGCAGAAGACCTGAGGTTGCCGCGCGCGTCCACCGACGATCTGCGCGCGGCAGTCGAGGCGGCGCAGGCGCAGCCGGCCTTGCTGCAGCAGCACGCCAACGCCGTGCGCGAGGTGGTGTTCCGCCTCGACCGCGGGGTCCTGCGCGTGGCGGAGAAGGGGCCGCAGGGCTACCTCATCCACGGCTGGATCCAGGGGGCCATCAACCTCTTCTTCAGCCTGATGCAGAGCGAGCGCTACCAGTGCGGCGACCTCCAGTTCTTCGACAAGGTGCCTCCCAAGCGCGACCTGGGCGAGTTCCGGGTGGTGCCGCCCGGGGTGGTCCGCTACGGCGCGCACGTGGAGAAGGGCGCGGTGGTGATGCCGGGCTACGTCAACATCGGCGCGCGCGTCGGGTCCGGCAGCATGATCGACACCTGGGCCACGGTGGGCTCGTGCGCCCAGGTGGGCCGGTTCGTCCACCTCTCGGGCGGCGTGGGGCTGGGCGGCGTGCTCGAGCCGCCCGGCGCGCGGCCGGTCATCATCGAGGACGGCGCGTTCATCGGCAGCCGCTGCATCGTCGTCGAGGGAGTGCTGGTGGAGCAGGAGGCCGTGCTGGGCGCGGGTACCGTGCTCACGGCCACCACGCCCATCTACGACGTGACCGGCCCTTCCGAGCGGCTGATCAAGGGCATGGTGCCGGCGCGCAGCGTGGTGATCCCGGGCATGCGGCCGCGCAAGTTCCCCGCCGGCGAGTACCTGACGCCCTGCGCGCTGATCATCGGCGTGCGCAAGGAGAGCACCGACCGCAAGACCTCGCTCAACGCGGCACTGCGCGACTTCGGGGTGTCGGCCTGATGCAGCTCGCGGAGCGGACGCTGCGGCTGTGCGAGATCCGCAGCCCCATCGGCGAGGAAGGGGAGCTGGCGGCGTACGTCGCGTCGGAGACCGGGGGCGAGCGCATCGGCAACGCGGTGGTCTGCGGCCGCGTCACGGGCCAGAGGCCCGCGGTCCTCCTCGCCGGGCACCTCGACACGGTGCCGCTGCAGGAAGGCGACTTCCCCGCGCGGCGCTCGGCGGGGCGGGTCTATGGCCGCGGCGCCTCGGACATGAAGGGCGCGCTGGCGGTGATGATCGAGCTCTGGCGCGCGCTGCCGCGCGAGGCGCTGCCCGTCGAGCTGGTGCTGGTCTTCTACGACCGCGAGGAGGGGCCCATCGCGGAGAACGGCCTCGCGCCGCTGCTGCAGGCGCGTCCCGACCTGCGCCAGGCCGCGCTGGCGCTGTGCCTCGAGCCCACCGACCTCGCGCTCCAGGTCGGCTGCTGCGGCTCCCTGCACGCGACGCTGACCTTCGCCGGGCGCAGCGCCCACTCGGCGCGGCCCTGGCAGGGCGACAACGCCATCCACAACGCCGGCGCGCTGCTCGAGCACCTGCGCATTCTTCCGCCTCGCGAGGTACGCATCGGCGGGCTCTGCTACCGCGAGGTGTTCACGGTCACGAGAATCGGAGGGTTCACCGGACGCAACGTGGTGCCGGCGCGCTGCGACCTGAACCTGAACTTCCGCTTCGCCCCGGGCCGCTCCGTCGCCGACGCGGAGGCCGAGGTCCTGGCGCTGGCCCGCCAGTTCGGCGCCTCGGCGGCGGTCACCGACCGCGCCCCCAGCGGGCCGGTGATCCTCGACAATCCGCTGCTCCAGGAGTTCCGCGCGCTCACCGCGGCGCCGGTGGAGCCCAAGCAAGCCTGGACCGACGTGGCCCAGCTCGCGGCCGCAGGAATTGCCGCCGCCAATTTCGGGCCGGGAGAGCAGGCGCAGGCGCACCGGAAGGACGAGAGCTGCGGGGAGGAGGCGCTGCAGCGCGCCTGCTCCATGCTCGAGCGCTTTCTGCGCGAGGCGGCCCCGTGATCGAGGCGTTCGTGGGCCTGGGCTCGAACCTCGGCGACCGCCTCGGCAACCTGGGCACGGCGCTGGGCCTGCTCGCGCGCGAGCCCGGCTTCGTCCTGCGCAAGATCTCGCTC
>DASSQZ010000286.1:0-29778 GCA_035702105.1 Myxococcales bacterium
GCGGCGCTCGCCGCTTCCGCGCAGGTGGCCCGCTGCCATGGCGACCTGGCGGGCTGCGCGCTCGTGCTGCAGGGAAAGGCGGAGGCGTGGGTCGAGGCCGGCGTGCAGATCTGGGACATCGCCGCCTTGCGCATCCTCGTCGAGGAGGCGGGCGGGACCTTCACGGATTTCAGCGGCGCTGCGACGCACGCCTCGGGGAACTGCGTCGCCTCGAACGGCCGGGTCCACGAGCACGTCCTCGCGGCGCTGAGGTGATGCCACAGCGCCGGGAGGTGCGCTCAACGGTCAGCGGCCGCGCTCCCGCTCCCGCGCGAAGGCGACGAACCAGTCGAGCGAGGCCGGGTTCGCCATCGCGTCGCGATTGGCGGCCCGCTCGACCGGCTGCCCGAGCAGGATCTTCTTCACCGGCACCTCCATCTTCTTGCCCGAGAGCGTGCGCGGCACCTCGCGGATGGCGAAGACGTCGTCGGGGACGTGGCGCGGCGAGAGCTTCGTCCGGATGGCCTGGACGAGCCGCGAGCGCAGCTCGCCCGGCAGGAGCGTGCTCCCGCCGCGGAGGACGACGAAGAGCGCGAGGAACGATTCCCGGCCGAGGTACTCGAGATCCACCACCAGCGAGTCGACGATCTCGGGAAACTCCTCGACCACGCGGTACAGCTCGCTCGTCCCCATGCGGATGCCGTGCCGCTTGATGGTCGAGTCGGAGCGGCCGTAGATGATGCCGGTGACCGACTCCGGCCGCGGGAGAAGGCGCAGCCAGTCGCCGTGGCGCCACAGGCCCGGGTACGTCTCGAAGTAGCTCTCCTGGTAGCGCCGGCCGTCCTCGTCGCCCCAGAAGTAGAGCGGCATCGACGGCATCGGCTCGGCCACCACCAACTCGCCCACCTCGTCGATCAGCTCGCGACCTCCGTCGTCGAGCGCGCGCACGGCCACGCCGAGGCCGCGGCACTGCATCTCGCCCGCGTAGACGGGCAGCGTGGGGCAGGAGGTCAGGAACGCCGCTCCCGGATCGGTGCCCCCGGAGATGGTGGCGAGCAGCAGGTCGGAGTGGACGTGCTCGTACACCCACCGGTACGCCTCCGGCGTGAGCGGCGAGCCGGTCGAGCCGAGGGTGCGGACGGCGGAGAGATCGTGGTCCTTTCCCGGGGAGATGCCCGCCTTCATGCAGGCGGAGAGATAGGCAGGGCTCGTCCCGACGAAGGTGGCGCGCTCGGCGGCGGCGAAGCGGAAGAGGCCTCCCGGGTCGGGATGGCCGGGGTTTGCGTCGAGCTGCAGGATGGTGCAGCCGGACATCAGCGTCGCCACCCACAGGTTCCACATGATCCAGTTGGTGGAGGAGAACCAGAGGAAGCGGTCGCCCTCGCCGACGTCGAGGTGCAGGGCGTCGGTCTTGAGGTTCTCGAGGATGGTGCCGCCGTGGCCGTGGACGATGGGCTTGGGCATGCCGCTCGTGCCCGACGAATAGACCACCCAGAGCGGGTGCGCGAAGGGCACCGGCGTGAACTCGAGCGGCGCCGGGGTCGCCACCGCCTCGGCGAAGCCGAGGACGCGGCGCGGGACGTCGACCGACGCGCCGGCGTCGAGGTGCGGGACGAGCACGAGCGCCTCGACGCTGGGCAGCTCGCGGACGATCTCGCGCAGGACCTCGCGGCGGTCGAAGGCCTTTCCGCCGTAGCGGTAGCCGTCGACGGAGAAGAGCACCTTCGGCTCGATCTGGCGGAAGCGATCGAGGACGCCCAGCGGTCCCATGTCAGGAGCGGCACTCGACCAGACCGCGCCGAGGCTGGTGGCCGCGAGCATGGCGATGGCCGATTCGGGGACGTTGGGAAGATAGGCCGCCACGCGGTCGCCCTGGCGCACGCCGAGCCTGCGCAGCGTGGCCGCCAGCGCGCCGGTCTGCGACGCCAGCTCGGCCCAGGTCAGCTCCAGACGCGGCCGCGACTCGGACTGGAAGACGAGCGCGGTGCGGCCCCCCCAGGCCGGGTCCTCCGCGCGCCAGAGCGACTGGCGGGCGTAGTTGACGGTGGCGCCTTCGAACCAGCGTGCGCCCGGCATGACGCGGCGGTCGAGGACGCGCTGGTACGGATCGTGCGCGATGACGCCGCAGAACTCCCAGATCGAGGCCCAGAACGCCTCCAGATCCGTCACCGACCAGCGCCAGAGCGACTCGTAATCGGCGAAGTGGAGATCGCGGTTCTGCCGCAGCCAGCGCAGGTAGCGGGTGATTCCGGCGCGCTCGACCCGCTCCGCCGAGGGCGTCCACAGGCGCTCCGCGGTCACCGTCAGCTCCAGGGGACGGTGGCCTGGAGCACGGCCTCGCGCAGCGAGGTGGTGCGCAGGTGGGTGATCTTCTGGTACTCGCCATCCGCCACCATCTTCGAGAAGGAGGCGCGCGAGGGATAGCGCACCACCAGCACGGCGTCCCAGGACTGTCCGGGCTCTGCCACCAGCGCGGTGGAACCGTCGCCCGCATAGAGGAGGTCCGCCCCGTACTTGCGCGCGAAGGTGGAGAAGGCCTCGACGTAGGAGCGATACCGCTCGCGTCCGCCGTCGACGAAGCGAAGCAGGTTCAGCATCACCACCGGACCCCCAGGATCTTCCGCCAGGAAGCGCTTGAGGTCGGCACCGCGAGGATCGATCGCCATGGCCCGGAGCTTAGCGCGTCGGTGGCGGCGCTGCCCGATTGGTTGGCCTCCATCCTCAAGCTGCCCGGACGCCCGTGATCGCCCGGGCGTCGCGGCGGCCGACGACGCGCTAGAGATCGAAAAAGGCGGTCTCGTTCTCGCCCTGCAGGACGACGTCGAATCGATACCCGCCCCCCTCTTCGGCGCGCGCCAGCAGGGTGCGGCGCGCCGCCGGATCGGAGATGGAGGCGAGGACCGGATCGGTCTCGTTGGCCGGATCGCGGGCGAAATAGATCCGCGTATTCAATTGCCGGAGCAGTCCCCGGGCGAAGATCGTCAGGCACAGGTGCGGAGCCTGCAGGGTGCCGCCCGGCCCCGCGACCCGGCCCGGCTTGAGGGTGGTGAACCGGTAAGCGCCATCCGCATCGGTCAGCGCCCGCCCGAAACCGGTGAAGCCATCGCCGCCGTACCTGCCCTGCGGGTCGGCCTGCCAGATCTCCAGCATCGCGTCCGGCACCGGCTGGCCGTCGCCGTCGAGCACGCGCCCGGCGATGGCGATCCGCTCGCCGTCGTGGCCGCCTGCGGTCAGGTCGGTGCGCCCCGGCCCCAGCGCCGGCGCGAAGAAGGGGCCGATGGTCTGCGAAGGCGTGCCGGGCATCCTCATTGCCCCATCGGGGTCGAACCGCGCCCCCGCAGCACGATGTCGAATCGGTAGCCGAGGGCATGTTCCGCCTCGCTCAGGCCGGCGTCGTAGGCGCAGATCAGCCTGCGCCTTGCCGCCTCGTCCGGAACCGAGTTGAAGATGGAGTCGGCCGCGAGCAGCGGGTCGCCGGGGAAGTACATCTGCGTGATCAGCCGGGTCGCGAGCGCGTTGCCGAAGAGCGAGAAATGGATATGCGCCGGCCGCCAGGCATTGTCCGTATTGCGCCAGGGATAGGCGCCCGGCCGGATGGTGAGGAAGCGGTATTCGCCGCGGTCGTCGGTCCAGGCCCGCCCCACGCCGGTGAAGTTGGGGTCCAGCGGCGCGTCGTGCTGGTCCTCTTCGTGCAGGTACCTGCCGGCAGCGTTGCATTGCCACACTTCGACGAGCGACCGGGGAATGGGGCGGCCGCTTCCGTCCAGCAGGCGCCCGGCGACGATGATGCGCTGCCCCAGCGCCTCGCCCTTTCCTGCCCGCGTCAGGTCGGTCAAGGGCGGGCCGGGGCGGAAATCCGGGCCGGTGATCTCGCTGACCGTCTGCTGCAGGGGGATGAGCGGCCGGCGCGGCGCGCGCCGCAGCGTGCTGCGATACGCCTCGTGGAGATAGGGCGGCTGCTCACCGGCCTCGGGCCGCTGATACGGTCCGCTCACGGCGCCTTCTCCTCCAGGACCGACCGCGCGATCCGGAACGCCGTATTGCCCGCGGGAACGCCGGCATAGACGCAGACTTGAAGAAGCACCTCTTTCAGCTCGTCGGCGGAGACGCCGGTGTTGCGGCTCGCGGCGATGTGAAGCCGAAGCTCCTCCTCGCATCCCAGCGCGGCGAGCATGGCGATGGTCAGCATGCTGCGCGTCTTGCGGTCGAGCCCGGGCCGCGACCACACCTCGCCCCAGGCCACCTCGGTGGTGAAATCCTGGAAGTCGCTGCTGAAGGGCGTGGCGTTCTTCAGCGACGCGTCGACGTAGGCGCTGCCGAGAACCTGCCTGCGCACGGCGAGGCCGCGTTCGTAGAGGCCGGGAGTCCTGGGCATGGTCACCTCCTCAAGCGAGAAAGCCGGACACCGCCGCATTGAAGCGGTCGCGCGCCTCGATGTTGGAAAGATGGGCCGCCTCGAGCTCGACCACCCTGGCGCCGCGGATCCTGCCGGCGATGGCGCGGCCGTGCTCGGGCGGCGTGGCCGGATCGCGGGAGCCGGTGATCACCAGCGTGGGCGCGCGGATGGCGGAGATGGACTCCAGTTGATCCTGGTCGCGGATGGCGGCGCTGCAGGCGGCGTACCCCGCGCCGGGTGTGGCGAGGAGCATCTTGCGCACCTTGTCCACCGCCTCCGGGTCGCGGGCGCGGAACTCGGGCGTGAACCAGCGTTCGATCACGCCCTCGGCGAGCGCGGTCATGCCCTTCGTCTGCGCGATGGCGATGCGCTGGGCCCACAGCTCGGGCGTGCCGATCTTCTGCGCCGAGGTGTTGCAGAGCACCAGCCGGTCGATGCGGTCGGGGGCGTTGATCCCGAGCCACATGCCGATCATTCCGCCCATCGAGAGACCGCAGAACGAGGCGCGCCCGACTCCGGTCTCGTCGAGGAGCGCGAGCACGTCCTTCCCCAGCTCCGCGATCGAGTACGGCCCGGCGGGGACCTCGGAGCGGCCGTGACCGCGCGTGTCGTGGCGCAGCACGCGGAAGCGCTCGGTGAATACCGGCATCTGCGGGTCCCACATCTCCAGCGCGGTGCCGAGCGAGTTGGAGAGCAGCAGCACCGGGGCCTTCTCGGGGCCGTCGAAACGATGGAAGAGGCGCGCCATTCAATGATCCTCCTTGCCTGCGGCGAGCACCCGGTCGATGAAGCTGGATGCCACTCCCAGATATGCGCGCGGTTCCAGGATCACCGCGAGATCGGCGGGCGAGAGGTGCTCCGTCACCGCCGGATCGGCGCAGAGCGTCTCGAGGAGCGTCCGCTCCGTTTCCAGCGCGCGGCGGCTCGCGCGCGCGACGATCCGGGTTGCCTGCGGGCGGCCGATGCGCTGCGCCAGGGCCGAGGACGCCGCCTCCGCCAGCGCGACCCCGCCCCGGGCCGCGAGGTTCCTGCGCATCCGCTCGGGGTCGACCTCCAGCCCTTCCATCGCCTCCGCCATTGCTGCGAGCGACCCCGCCGCCAGCCCGCCCAGCTCGGGCAGCGTCTCCCATTCCGCCTGCCAGCCGCCCAGGCCGCGCTCGTGCTCCTGCGCCATGGCCGAGAGCAGCGTCGCGACCAGGCCGGGCGCCCGCGCCGCGGCAGCCAGCGCGACCGCCGAGGAGACCGGGTTGCGCTTCTGCGGCATCGCCGACGAGACGCCGCGGCCTTCGCCGGCCGGCTCGAACGCCTCGGACACCTCGGTCTGCATGAGGAGCGAGACGTCGCGGCCCATCTTTCCCAGCGTGCCGGCGAGGATTCCCAGGAAGGCGCCAAGCTCCGCCAGCCGGTCCCTGTGCGCGTGCCAGGGGAGCGCGGGCATGGGCAGGCGAAGCTCGCGCGAGAGCGCCTCGGCCACCTCGAGGCCGCGCCCGCCGAGCGACGCGAGCGTGCCCGATGCGCCTCCGAACTGGAGGACGAGCGTGCGCGGCATCAGATCGAACAGCCTCGCCGCGTGGCGCCCGACGGCGTCGAGCCAGCCGGCGGCCTTGAGGCCGAAGGTAACCGGAGGCGCCTGCTGCAGCCAGGTCCGCCCGGCGAGCACCGTCTCCCTGTGTGCTGCTGCAAGCCGGCCCAGTGCGGCCGAGAGGCGGCCGAGATCGCCCGAAAGCCCCTCGCAGAGCCGCCTCAGTTGCAGGACCAGGCCGGTGTCCATCGCATCCTGGCTGGTGGCGCCGAGATGCACGTAGCGCGCGGCCCCGGCGTTCTCCGCGGCGACGAGCGCGGTCAGCGCCGAGACCAGCGGAATGGCCGGATTGCCCGCCCTGGCGGCGGCCTCCGCCAGGCGATCCAGGTCGAAGAGCCCGGCGCGGCACTTCTGCGCAATGGCTTCGGCCGCGTCGGCCGGAACCAGTCCGACCCGCGCCTCCGCGCGCGCCAGCGCCGCCTCGAAGTCGAGCATTCCCTGCAGCCGCGCCAGATCGCCCAGGCACTCCTCGGCCCAGGGAACGCTGAAGAGCTTTCGCAACAGGCGCGAGGAGGGCACGGCGCGAGAATGGCGCATCGGCAACGCCGGCGCCAGCGGCGGCGGCTTCCGCGCTGTCAGGCGACCGACACGCAGGCGTCTTCGTAGCAGCCGCGGCCCATCTCCTGGCCGTCGAAGAGGTTGCGCTCCCGGATCCAGTTGAAGGAGCGCTCGAAGACCTCCTTCGTGTACGGCTCGAAGACGATGCGCTCGCCAGGGCCCCAGCGCCGCGTGTCCACCTGGGAGAGGAAGCGCTTGGGAAACTCATTGCGGTAATGCTTCGTATGGAGCTCCGGCCGGAGATCGATGTCGCGCTGGGCGAGCCGCAGGGCGCGGAAGTACTTCCTGACGTCCTCGGGATCGGGCTCGGCGGTGAGCATCGTGGCCATCATGAAGGTGGTGTCGATGATCTTGCGGAACCCGAGCTGCTCGAGGAAGTAGTAGGGCCCGCTGAAGAGGGAGGCCGCGGGGACCTGGCGATCGATCAGCTTCGCCAGGCGGGAGAAGAGGATTCCGTCGGCGAACGAGAGCTTGATGTCGGAAGGCGGCAGGTACTGCTCCAGCGCCTGGATGGTGGAGTAGTGGCTGCCGGACTGGTATCCGACCGAGATGGGCACGCCGCGCAGGTCCTCCGGATTGCGGATCTCCGATTCCGGCGGCACGAAGACCGCCGCCGGCGACACCGAGTAGGCGTCGGCAAACATCTTGCCGTGGCCCCGCGAGGCGGCGACGTTCACCGTCCAGTGGCAGGCGCAGCTCACGTTGGTGTCGCGGCCCTTCTCGAAGCTCTGGAAGGCGCCCACCTTGTCGGGCGTCTGGTGCGCCTTGTCGAGGTCCTTGCCCTCCCAGATTCCATGGAACTCGTAATCGAGCCCCTCCGCCTGGAAGTAGCCCTTCTCCTCGGCAACCCACTCGTGCAGTCGAAAATGCGGGCTGATGACGAACTTTCCCATCGATGTCTCCTCCCGGCTGGCGGTGCGGCCGATCCTTCGCACGCGCTCGCCGGCGCGGCAAGGCGCCCGGGCCGGTTGTGAGCCCAAGCTAGCGAATAAGGATGCATTGACGGTTTGAGCACAAACCATGTACGAAAGGCGCTGTCAACGCCCCCTCCTGACCGATAGCCATGAGACCGTTGCCTGCATGGTGTGCCTGCATCGCCATCCTCTCGTCGGGATGTGCAACGCTTTCGACGCTGAGCGCCGACGACGTGGAAGGGGGAATGTACGAGGCCGAAGTCCATGCGGGCGGCAGCCGAGCCACTTCCTTGCCGCGATTGTTCTCCGGTTCCGTTGCAGACGCCAGGTGCGTGATCGGAACGCAGCCCCAGGGCATCCCCTGCATCCTCGACCTGCCCCTGAGCTTCGTAGTCGACGTCCTCGTTTCGCCATACACGCTCGTCCAGCAGGTGCGCCATGGCAACTTCCATCCACGGTTCGTCCAGGAGATTCATGATCAGCGCATGCGCGACGTGGACGAAGGTTTCGAGCGGTTTCACAAGGACGCCCCGGAAGATGGCAGTGACTCCTACATGCCGCCGCCCCCGGATCCGGAACGATGACCTGCATACCGCGAAGTCACGCTCGTGGTGGCTCGCGATTGCAGTCCTCCACAGCGGGTGCGCGACGATCCATACGCTTTCCGCAGACGAGGTCGAAGGACACATGTACGAGGTTGAACTGTGTCTACCTGAAAAAGGAACTCCCTCCCTTCCAAGGGCGCTTTCGGGCTCCGCTTCAGACGTTCAATGTATCGCGCACGGCAAGCAGGATTCAGCTCTGTGCTTGCTGGATTTGCCGCTCAGCTTCATCGCTGACATCGTCGTGTCTCCGTACACGATCGTCCAGCAGGCGAAGCATGGGGCCTACCGGCCGCGGTTCGTGCCGAAGATCCACGACGAGCTCGAGCGGCAAGCCGAGAGGGACTCCGTGCGGTGCCTCTGCCCGAGTCAGGATCCAGCCGGCCTCGGTGCTCCTCCTCCCCCGGGTGCCGACCACTGCGTGGAAGATCATGTCGCTCCTGGATCGGGCCGCGCGCCTATCTCGCCGCGGCGGTGACCTCCAGGCACTCCCTCCGGAAGACGAGGATGTTGACGAAGCGCAGGTCGGCGCGGACGTCGGAGAGCTGGCTGCCCGGCGCCTGCGCCTGCGCGCTGGCCACCGCGTCGCGGTACCCGGCCTCGCCCCAGCCGACGAGGTCCGGTCCGCCCCAGAGGAAGAGCGGCAGGCCGAAGGAGTTCCGGCAGGACTCGCCGTGGACCTCCCGCGCCGCCGATCCGCTGTCGGCGCGCCACTCCAGCGGCGCCGAGCTGTCCTCGAAGACGAGGGCGGGCCGGCCGCGGATGACCGACCCCGCGCATCCGGCGAGGATCAGCCCACAGAGAACGAGCGCTCTCACCGGACGACCTTCGCGGTGACGCGGGTGCAGGCCTTGTCGTAGAGGAAGAGGACGTTGAAGAAGGTGGTGTCGGCCCGGACGTCCGCGAGCTCCGACGCGCCCGCCCTGGCTTTCGCGTTCGCGACCGCGGCGGCGTAGCCGCCGTCTCCCCACGCCACCAGCCCGAGCACCGCCTGGTTGCAGGCGATGCCCTCCACGTCGGCAGCGCCGGCCGCCTTTGCCTCCATGGTGGTCGGCGCGCGGTACGCGAGCGGTGTCTTCACGTCGGCGTAGATGCAGCCCGAGGCCGCGCAGGCCATCACAGCGAGCATTCGTTTCATGTGTGCCCCTCCGTCCGGGGCACTCTAGAGCAGGGCGCCGAGAAACGAAGTTTTTCAGCGGGGCCCTGCTGCGCTTTTCTCTCACGCCGGCCGCCGCGAGGTGACCACCGCCAGCATGGCGACGCCGCCGAGGATCAGCGCCAGCGCGCCGATGGCCCGCGGCGCAACCGCCTCTCCTGCCACCGCGGCGCCGAGGCCCACCGCCACCACCGGATTCACGTACGCATAGCTCGTCGCCAAGGTCGGGCGCACCCGCTGGAGCAGGAATTGATATGCCGTATAGGCAATCACCGATCCGAAAACCGACAGGTAGGCCAGCGCGAGCGTGGCGTGCGCAGGCGGCGCCTGCGTGATGCGCTCGCCGCGAACGACCGCCACCGCCGTCAGCACCGCGCCCCCCGCCAGCATCTGCGCGGCGCTCGACATCAGCCCCTTCGGCAGCGGCAGCCGGCCGCTGTAGATGGAGCCCAGCGACCAGGTCACGCAGCTCAGCGTCAGCACCATCGCGCCGGCGGGGCTCGCCCTCATCTCGCCACCCGACTGGAGCAGCGCAACCCCTCCCAGCCCGACCGCGAGAGCCACCCACTCGCCACGGGAAGGCCAGCGCCCGAAGAGCCCTGCAAAGAGCGCCACCCAGAGCGGCACCGAGGCGATGGCCACCGCGGCGATTCCCGACGCGACCCACTGCTCCGCCAGCACCACGCAGGCGTTCCCGAACACGAGCAGCGTGCCGACGACGAGCGCCGACCTCCACTGCGTGCGCGTGGGATGCGCCGCGCCGCGCGCCAGCGCAATGGCATAGGCGATGAGACCGGCCGCGAGATACCGCACTCCCGCGAGCAGGAAGGGCGGATACCCCTGCAGCGCGTAGCGGATGGCGAGATAGGTCGAACCCCAGATCAGGTACAAGGCCCCCATCGCGAGCAGGATTCGCCCCCGGTCGGTCTTCATCATGCGCAGTAGATGCCCCGGGGCGCCGCGCGATCCCGCCGGCCGCGGACCAGCAATCTCATTCGTCGTCGATGCTCTGCTGCGCCTTCGCCGCCTCGAGCAGCAGATCCACCAGCTTGTTCGCGAGCCCGGGGGCGCCCTGGAGCGCCTCGCGGTAGGTGCGCCGCACCGCCGCCTCGCGGCGCGGGTCGAGCACCGCCCTGGCCGTCTGCCGCTTCGACTCGCCGATCACCCGGGCGACCTCCAGCCGCCGCTGCACCAGGACGCCGAGGTCGTGATCGATCTTGTCCACCCAGGCCCGCAACTGCTGCAGCGGCAGCCGCGAGTCGGGGAGCAGTCCCAGGGCGCGCGCCAGCTCGGCAAAGCGCGCCGGCACCAGCGCCTGCTCCGCATCGCTCAGGGCGCGCGCCGGGTCGTCGTGCACCTCGACGAGGAGCCCGTCCGCGCCCGCAGCCCACGCCGCCCGGGCGAGGCCCTCCACCAGATCGGCGCGTCCCGCCGCGTGCGAAGGGTCCGCGATCATGGGCAGGTGCGTGAGCGGCCGCGCCGCCAGCATGCCGCCCACGTCCAGCGTGTTGCGCGTGGAGGTCTCGAAGGTGCGGATGCCGCGCTCGCAGAGGATGACGCGCGCCTCCCCCGCCGCCATCACGTATTCGGCAGCGCCCAGCCACTCGTCCACGGTGGCGCCCGCGCCGCGCTCGAGCAGCACCGGCCGTCCCGCCCGCCCCGCCGCGCGCAACAGATCGAAGTTCTGCATGTTGCGCGCGCCGATCTGCAGCAGGTCGGCCTGCCCGGCCACCGCGGGGACGTGGTCCACCGCCATCACCTCGGTGACCACCGGCAGACCGGTGGCGCGGCCCGCAGCGATCAGCCAGTCCAGCGCCTCCAGGCCGTGCCCCTGGAAGGCATACGGGTTGGTCCGCGCCTTGAAAATTCCGCCCCGCAGCGCGGTGGCGCCGCACGAGGCCACCTGCTGCGCGATGCGCATCACCTGCTCCGCGCTCTCCACCGAGCAGGGCCCGGCGATGACCGCCCGCGCCCCGCCGCCCAGGCGCAGCCGACCCACCTCCACCACGGTGGGCGCCTTGCGGGCGGTGGCGTGCGGCAGCGCCTTCACCACCGGCTCCGTGCCCTGGCGGGGCGGCGTGATCCGCGCCGCGTGGGCCGCCGGCTGCCCGAGCGAGATCACCTGCACGTCGCGCGCAGGCGCCAGCGCCTGCAGCCGCGCCGCGTCCGCGCCCAGCACCCACATGCGAACCGGGAACTCGGCGGTACCGGCCAGGGGCAGAAGCGTGGCGCCGGTGAGCACGTCCAGCTTGCCCGTCGCCGTCATCGAGGAGGTGCGCAGGAAGGCCAGCGAGACCTGCGCGCGGGCGTGATCGGCCATGCGCAGGTGAACGAAGCGGGTGCCGTTCTGCTCCTTGTCGGAGAGGTCCTCGACCAGCACCTCCAGGCCGCAGCGCTCCGCGGCGTGCTGCGAGCACACCGCCGCGTCGGTGGAGGCGTCGGCGGCCACGATCTGCGCGGCGCCGGCGGTGTCGTAGCAGACCACCCTCTCGATCCCCATCTGCGCCAGCCGGTGCGTGCACTGCCGCAGCGCCGCCGGGTGCGACCAGGCGCGCTTCACTTCCCGCAGCGGCGTCCCCGGCCGGACCGCGAGCGCCAGCCGCACCGGCAGGCTGGTGAGCGAGACCGCCACCAGGTCCATGCCGCCGGTCACCGCGTCCGCGAGCGGTTCCAGCGCCTCGGTGATGGCGCCCACCACCGCGTTCTCCATCGGCAGGACGGCCTCGTCGATGCCCCCGTCGCGCAGCGCCTCCAGCACCTTCTCGAAGCTGGCGAAGCCGTAGGGGATGCCGCCGTGCGCCGCGGCGGCGATCTCGCCATAGGCGCCCTGCTCGCCCTGGTAGCCGATCCTCAGCTCCGCGTCCCTGGTGGACGCGCCGTCGGCAGCCATCCGATCCGCGATCTCGCGAAGCACCACGACGTCCTCCCGGGATTACCTCTATCAAACCGCGCCGCGCCGCGGCACATGCCGGGGAGGGCCGGCCCGGCCGCGCATGCTAGACTGGCGGGCGTGGCGACGGACGACGAGACGCTTCCCCGGCAACTGTGGACGCGCGATCTCGCGGCCGAGCCATTCGCCGCCGTTTTCCGTAAACACTTCAATGGCTTGCGTGCCGCGCACCAGGCGCAGCCGCACGAGGGCGTGCTGATTGCCGCCGTCGACGGCAACGGCGTCTTCGACGCGCACGCGCACCTGCGCCTGCCGCCCTCGGGCATCGCGCACCTGATCGTCGGCCGTCACGAGCGCTGCGACGTGGTGCTCTCGCGCGACAACGACGTGTCGCTGCGCCACCTGCTCCTGCGCGCCACCCGCGGCCGGGACGGGCGCATCCACCTGCGCGCCATCGACCTGCGCTCGCGCTGCGGGCTTCTCAGCGAGGACGGCCGCCGCTGCGAGGCCATCGCCAGCGCCGGCCCGCTGTTCCTCCAGATCGCGAGCTACGCCGTGTTCCTCCTGCCCACCGGCCCCTCGGTGCGGCCGTGGACGCGCGACCCCGACGGGACCTGGCGCGGCTTCGCCCCGCGCTCGCAGGAGATCATGCCCCCGCCGCAGCCGCTCAAGTCGCGCTCGGCGCCGGCGCCCGGCTCGGTGCGCCTGGCCACCATCACCATCCAGTCCAGCTCGCAGCAGGCGGGCGACCTCACCTCCACGCACGCGGTCTGGAGCGACCAGCTGGAGCGGGGCATCCTGGTGGGCCGCGACGACCGCTGCAGCCACGGCGGCGTGGACGAAGGCAACCTCAGCCGGGTCCACCTGGTCCTGCTCAGCGTGGACGACGAGGTCTGGGCCGTCGACACCGCCAGCACCAACGGCACCCGCGCCGCCGGCGGCGGCCCCTTCCGCCAGCTCCTGCTCTCGGGCGAGACCCAGCTCGTGCTCGCCGACGCGCTCAGCTTGCGCTGGGCCCCCGCCATGCATGCTGCCCGTGCGTAACTTTCCCGCATGGCCTCCACGAGCAGCAGGGAGAAGAGCGACCGCCAGGTCGGCTATGCGGTGATCGGGCTCGGGCACATCGCCCAGGCGGCGGTGCTGCCCTCGTTCGCGCACGCCCGCAACTCGCGGGTGGTGGCGCTGGTGTCCGGCGACGAGGAGAAGAGGCGCAAGCTCTCGCGCAAGTACCACTGCGACGCCTACGACATGCGCGACGTCGACGACGTGCTCGACCGCCCAGACGTGGACGCGGTCTACATCGCCACGCCCAACGACAAGCACGCGGACCTGGCGGTGCGCTGCGCCAGGGAGGGCGTGCACGTGCTCTGCGAGAAGCCGCTCGGCATCACCGAGGAGGAGTGCCGGCGGATGATCGAGGCCGCTCGCGAGAACGGCGTCAAGCTGATGACCGCGTACCGGCTTCACTTCGAGCCTGCCAACCTGGAGGTCATCCGGCTGATCGAGCACGGCCGCATCGGCGAGCCGCGCTTCTTCTCCAGCACCTTCGCCTACCAGGTGAAGCCGGGGAACATCCGCACCTCCGCCGAGCGCGGGGGCGGCGCCATCTGGGACCTGGGCGTCTACTGCGTCAACGCCGCCCGCTACCTCTTCCGCGCCGATCCGGAGGAGGTCTTCGCCCTGCGCATGGACCGCCCCGACGACGGCCGCTTCCAGGAGATCCACGAAGGGATGAGCGTGCTGCTCAAGTTCCCCGGCGACCGCGCTGCGCAGTTCACGGTCAGCTTCGGCTCCTTCGAGCAGGACCAGTACCGGATCGTCGGCACCCGGGGCGCGATCACGCTCGACCAGGGCTACGAATATGCCCTGCCCCGCACGCTGGTCCTCTCCACCCACGCCGGCGAGCGGCGCAGGCGCTTCCGCCCCAGCGATCAGTTCGGGCCGGAGATCCTCGCCTTCTCGCGCGCCATCATCGAGGATCGGCCCATCGAGCCCGACGGCAGCGAGGGCCTGCGCGACGTGCGCATCATCCTCGCGGCGCTGAAGAGCGCGCGCGAGAACCGGCCGCTCAACCTGGTCTGGCCCGCGCGCAAGCGGCTGCCCGAGCCGTCCGACCGCATCTACCGGCCGGCGCTCCGCGAGCCGCACCTGGTCGGCGTGCAGGCGCCCACGCTGGAGTGACTCACGCGCCCTTCCTCGCGACGAGGCGGCCGCGGACGAGGCTGTAGACCGTCGGAAGCACGAGCAGCGTGAGCAGCGTGGACGAGACGAGGCCGCCGATGACGACCGTCGCGAGCGGGCGCTGCACCTCGGACCCCGGCGCCGTGGAGAGCGCCATCGGCACGAACCCCAGGATGGCGACCAGCGCCGTCATCAGCACGGGCCGCAGCCGCTCGTGCGCCGCGCGAAACGCGGCCTGGCCAACGTGGATCCCGTTCTCCTCGTGCCGGTGCGCGACCGACAGCAGCACGAGCCCGTTGAGGACGGCGACTCCGAAGAGCGCGATGAACCCCACCCCTGCCGAGATGCTGAAGGGCAGCCCCCGCAGGAGCAGGGCGGCGACGCCGCCGGTGATCGCGAAGGGGACGTTGAGGAAGATGATCACCGCCGGCGACAATTCCTTGAAGGCCATGTAGAGGAGCAGGAGGATCAGCGCGAGCGCCAGCGGCACGACCAGGAGCAGGCGGTTGCGCGCCTCGGTGTAGTGCTCGAACTGGCCGCCCCATTCGAGGTGATACCCGGCGGGAAGCTTCAACCCCCGCGCCAGCGCCGCCTGCGCCTCGGCGACGAAGCCCACCGTGTCGCGGCCAGAGACGTTGGTCTCGACGGTGAGCCGGCGCGAGCCCTTGTCGCGGCTGATCTGCGCCGGCCCGGTCTCCCGCTTCACCTCCGCCACGTCGCCCAGCGGCACGATGCGGCCGTCGCGCGCCTTGAGGGGGATCGAGCGGATGGCCTCCACGTCGTCGCTGCCGGCCATCCGCTGGCGGACGACGAGCGAGAACCGCTTCTGTCCCTCGAAGATGGGCCCCGCGTCATACCCGACCGCCAGCGTCTCGGTGGCTGCGTTCACGTCCTCGATGGCGAGGCCGTAGCGGGCGAGGCGGACGCGGTCGGGCAGGATGGTCAGGTAGGGCTGCCCGGCGACCTGCTCGATCTTGACCCCCGCCGCGCCCGGCACCCGCCTCAGAATCTCCCCAGCGCGATCGCCGAGCCGGCGCAACTCGCCCAGGTCGTCGCCGTAGATGCTCACCGCCACGTCGGAGCGAATGCCGGCGATCAGCTCGTTGGTGCGCATCTGGATGGGCTGCGAGATGCGGTAGGCGATCTCGGGGACCGAGGTGTCCAGCACATCGGCCACGTCGCGTCCGATGTCGGCCTTCAGCTTGCCCCTGCGCCATTCCTCCTGCGGCTTGAGCAGGATGTAGACGTCGCTCTGCTCGACCCCCATCGGATCGTTGGCGACCTCCGGCGCGCCGATGCGGCTGACGACGTCGGTGATCTCCGGGACCCTCTCGCGGAGAGCGCGTTCGAGCCGGAGGTCCGTCTCGACGCTGGTGGAGAGCGCGGTGCCGGGGAGGCGCCGGGCCTCGATGAGCAGCGAGCCCTCGTCGAGGGTGGGCACGAACTCCGCGCCGAGGAAGCGAAAGCCCACCACCGCCGCGAGGAGGATCGTGGCGCCCGCGACCATCACGATCACCGGATGGCGCTGCGCGCGCCCCAGGGCGGGCTCGAAGAGCCTGCGGGCCCAGGCGAGCAGCCGGGGCTCGCGCTCCGCCTCGCCGCGGATGAACAGGCTGGCGAGCACCGGCATCAGCGTGAGCGAGAGCAGGAACGCGCCCGCCAGCGCGAACAGCACCGTGGCCGCCATCGGGCGGAAGAGCTTCCCCTCGATGCCGGTGAGCAGGAGCACCGGCACGTAGACGATCCCGATGATGAAGACGCCGAACACCGCCGCGTGCTGCACCTCGAAGGTCGCGGAGGCGATCACCGCGTCGCGCTCCTCGCGGCCGAGCGCTCGTTTCATCCCGGCGGCCTTCTCCGTCAGCCTGCGCGAGGCGTTCTCGATGATGATCACGGCGCCGTCCACGATGAGGCCGAAGTCGATGGCGCCGAGGCTCATGAGGTTCCCGCTCGTTCGCGTGACGTACATCCCGATGACCGCCGCGAGCATCGCCAGCGGGATCGCCGTCGCGACGACCAGGCCGGCCCGGAGCGACCCGAGCAGGAGGAAGAGCACGCCGATCACCAGCAGCGCGCCCTCCGCGAGGTTCTTGGTCGCCGTGCGGATGGTCCGGTCCACCAGCTCGCTGCGGTCGTAGTACGGTTCGATGGAGACGCCCTCCGGCAGCGTCTTCTTGATCTCTTCGAGGCGCGCCTTCACCTTCTGCGTCACCACGCGGCTGTTCTCGCCGAGCAGCATCAGCGCGACGCCCACCACCACCTCGCCTTCACCGTTCATCGTCGCGGCGCCACGCCGCATGCGCGGAGCGAAGCCGACCGTGCCGAGCGCGCCGACGGTGATGGGAGCGCCCCTCGGCGTCGCCGCCACCACGACGTTGCGGACGTCGTCGAGGTTGGAGATGAGCCCCTGGGCGCGGATGAGCGTGGCCTCGCGGTTGCGCTCGATGTAGCCGCCGCCCGCGTTCGCGTTGCTGCGCGAGAGGGCGTCCAGCACGTCGGAGAGCCCGAGACCGGCGGCGGCGAGCTTGCGCGGATCGAGCAGCACCTCGTACTGCTTGTCCTCCCCGCCGAAGCTGTTCAGCTCGACGACGCCCGGCACCATGCGCATCTGCGGCATCAGCGTCCAGTCGAGCAGCGTCTCCAGCTCCATCAGCGTGTGGCCCTTGCCGCGGACCACGAACTGGTAGACCTCGCCCAGGGCGGTGGAGATCGGCCCCAGCCCGGGCCGTCCGTAGCGGGCTGGAATCGACTCGGCGATCTCGCGGAGCCTCTCCCCGATCTGCTGCCGCGCGAAGTAGATGTCGGTGCGGTCGTCGAAGACGGCGGTGACCACCGAGAGCCCGTAGCGCGACACCGACCGTTGCTCCTTCAGGCCCGCAATCCCGCCGAGGCCGCGCTCCACCGGGAAGGTGACGTATTGCTCGACTTCGAGCGGCGAGAGCGCGGGCGCCGGGGTGATGATCTGCACCTGGACGTTGGTGACGTCGGGTACGGCGTCGATGGGCAGCCGGACGATGGCCATGGCGCCAAGGGCGATGAGCAGGCCGGTGCCGGCCAGGACGAGCGCGCGGTTGCGGAGGCTGGCGCGGACGATGGATTGCAGCACGGCTACTCTTCCTCTTCCATCGTTGCCTTGAGCACCGCCGACTTGAGCGTGTGGACCCCGGAAACCGCGACCTCTTCGCCGTCCTTCAGCCCGGAGATGACCGCGACGAGGCCGCCGGCGCTCTCGCCCAGGCGGACCTCGTGCAGTTCGAAGTCGCCATCGGGGTGGCGAACGAAGACCGCCTTGACGTCGCCGATCTCCGTGACCGCCGAGAAGGGCACGACGATCTGCTCGCCCTGCACCTCGCCCGGCACCGAGATTCGAGCCGTGCCGAAGAGGCCCAGCCTCAGGGTACGGTCCGGGTCGCGCAACGCGAGCCTCGCGGTGACGGTGCGCGCCTGCGGGTCGACCTGGCCGGAGATGCGCGAGACGTGTGCCGTGAAGACATGGTCGGGGTAGCCGTTGAGGCGGACCTCGGCGGCGGCGCCCTCGGCGACGCGAGGCAGGTCCTTCTCGAAAACCTGCGCCTGGAACCAGACCCGGGCGAGATCGGCGACGATCGCGACGTTGTGCGACGGCTCCACCATCTGGCCCAGCGACGCGTCGAGCTGCACCACCGATCCGTCGACGGGCGAGCTGAGCACCACCGCCGAAGAATCGGGGCCCGCCCCCACGGTAGCTCCCAGCCCGCGCAGGGTTCGCGAAAGGGCATCCCGCTCCGCCTCCGCGGCGGTCGCGTCCGCCTCGGCGGCGATGGCCTCCTGCTCCGACCCGAGCCGCTGCCCGAACAACTCGCGCAGCCGCGTCGCATTTCGCCTCGCCGCCGCGGCCTTCGCGCTGACGCCGGCGAGCTCGCCACGCAGCTTTCCCACTTCCGGCGAGCTGATCACCGCGATGGCCTGACGCGCACGGACGCGGTCGCCCTCGCGCACCAGCACGCGGTCGAGGCGCCCGCTCGTCCGCGCGCCGATGATGGCGTAGGCGCCGGGATCGGGGACGATCTGGCCGTTCAGCTCCACCGTCGCGGTCAGGCGCTGCTTGCGGGCAGAAGCGGTGCGGACCCTGGCGTCGCGGATCACTTCGGGCGAGAGCTTGACCAGCCGCGGCAGCTCCTCGTGCTGCTCCTCGTCGCCGTGCTCCTTCGGCGTCGAGGCGCCCTTCTCGGCTTGCGCAGGCTCCGTTTGAGTCCGGTGGCAGGCGACGAGCGCCAGGACTGTGAACGCCGCAAAGCGGTTCATCGGCATCCTCCCGAGGAGCAGGGGGACGACGCCGTGACACGCGCCAGCTCGATGGAGGCCAGCACCGCCTCGGTCCGCGCCTCGAGAACGGTCCGGCGCGCAGCCTGGACCTCGCGCAGGGAGGCGAGCACCAGAGGCAGCTGCAACGTCCCGCGCTCGTACGCCTGGCGCAGCGATTCGACATCGGCGCGCAGGCGGGACTCCAGATCGTCCGGGATGCCCTTCACCGCGTCCTGCGCACGCTGCCATGACGCGTAAGCAGCCCTCACCGAGAGGCGGGCGCGCAGCTCTGCCTGTCGGAAACGCGCGGCGGCCTGCGCCGTGCGGGCCTCCTGCTCGGCGATCTCGCCCTGGTTCCTGCGGACCAGGGGCAACGGGATGCTGAGCCGCCCGCCGATCACGTCGGCCTGTTCCTCGTGCTTGTAGCCGGCCGCGATGGTCAGGTCGGGAATCCTCTCGCGACGGAGAAGGGCGGCGCGCGCCAGCGCGGCCTCGACCTCGCTCTTGGCGGCGACGACCTCGGGCTGGCGCTCGATCGCGTTCCGCTCCATCTCGGAGATGGCCAGCAGCGGCTGCGCGACGGATGGAAGCGGTGCGCCGGCGGCGAGCTGGACGTCGGAGCCGACGGCGGCGGCGAGGAGCCCTTCCGCCTCCGAAAGGTCCAGGGCCCTGGTTCGCTCCTCGCGCAGCGCCTGGATGCGCGCCGCCTCGGCGAGCTCGCTCTCGAACGGCGCGGCCATCCCCTTCCCGGCCCGGGCGCGACTCACCTCGGCGAGCCGGGCGGCGGCATCGCGCTGCTCGCGGACCAGCGAGAGCGCCTGCCTGCCCTCGACCACCCGCGCCGCCGCCGCGAGCACCTCAGCGGCGACGAGCCGCTCCGTAGCATCGGCAGATGCGCGCGCCGCCAGAAGCTCCGCTTCCGCCGCGTCGACGCGGGCGCCTCGCTGTCCGCCAATCTCGATCTGCTGCGACAGCTCGATGGACCGATCGACGTCGGTCGCGCCGCCCTCGATGGTCCGGTGACCGGCGCCGACCTCCAGCGAGGGATTCGCCGGCAAGAGGCGCGACGCGATGTCCCGCCGGGCCTGCGCTGCGTCCAGCCCCGCTCGGGCGCGCACCAGGGTCTCGCTGGACCCCTGCGCGCAGCGCACCAGCAGCGTGACGTCCGCGACGGGCGGACAGGGGGCTTCCTGGGCATGTACGTCCGATACGACTGCAATGGCCGCCAGCACGGCTGCAAGAGCTCGCATGAAGACTCTCCTTCGCCAGAAAGGGAAACCGGACCCGGAAGAAACCCAGGTCCTAGGCGAGGGGAGGCGGCGTCGGCGGTGCGGCGAGGTCCTCGGCGTGAACCTGCTGCTCGGGCCAGTTGCCCGGTTGCGCCGCGATGCGTAGCGGCGGTTCCAGCGCAGGGTCGGAGGGGAAGCGCAGCGAAGGCAGATGACAGGGGCACGAGGCGCATCGAGTCGCCGGCGCGCCATCGTCATTGCACGGATGCGAGGATGCCGTTCCCGGCCAGTCGTCCGGGCACACGCCGGGATTGTCCACCACCGAGGACCATCCGAGCGCGAGTGCCGTGACGAGGGCGACCCAGGAGCGCATCAGGGATCTCTGCTTCGGATGGGCTCGCCGCGTCAAGCCTGAGCGCCCCTGCACCCCTTGGGCCCTTTCCATCCCGGCGTCATTTCCACTCCACCTTCACCACCGTCAGCTCCACCTCGCCCGCGGGCCTTCGCACCGTGACGCTGTCGCCTTCGCGCCTTCCCAGCAGGGCGCGCCCGAGCGGCGCCTCATAGCTGATGCGCCCCTTTCCCAGCGACTCGTCGAGCTCGTCGCCGCCGACGATCTGGTAGGTGGCCGCGATGCCGTCCTCGTCCTCGACGGTGACGGTGGCGCCGAAGAAGACGCGGTCGGTCCTGGGCCGCTGCGCCGGGTCCACCACCTCGTACGACTCGAGCTGCTTCTGCAGCCGGTGGAGCTGCGCGTCGATCTCGCGCAGCTTCTTCTTGCCCAGCTTGTACTCGTAGTTCTCGCTGCGGTCGCCGTGCGCGGCGGCCACCGTCACCTCGAGCGTCACGCGGGGCCGCTCCTCGTGGAGCAGGCGGTGGAACCGCTCCCGCAGCCGGTCGAACCCCGCCCGGGTGATGTACCTCTTCACGCGCTTTCAGTTGCCCGAATGCCCCGCTGCTGGCAACTATGGCGTTCGTGTCCACCGCCGTGACCCAGGGCATCCGCGTCACCGTCAAGAGCCGCTACCTGCCCGAGCAGTCCTCCACCGGCCGCTGGGCCTTCGCCTACACCGTGCGGATCGAGAACCTGGGGACGGTGAGCGCGCAGCTTCGCAGCCGCCACTGGATCGTCACCGACGGCAACGGCAAGCGCGAGGAAGTGAGGGGCGACGGCGTGGTGGGCAACCAGCCGGTGCTGAGGCCGGGCGAGAAGTTCGAGTACACCAGCGGCGCGGTGCTCCAGACCCCGCACGGCTCGATGCAGGGCACCTATCGCATGGTCACCGAGGACGGGCGCCAGTTCGACGCCGAGATCGCGCCGTTCGCGCTGATGCAGCCCGGCAACCTGAACTGACGCGCAGCTCCGGCGGCGGCAGCGGCCCGGCGCCGGCGGCGCGGCGGTGTGAAAACCTTTTCCGGCTTGCGAGCGGCCCCCTGCAGCACCAGATCGCACCTGATCTGCAGGCAAAGGGGCGGGCGCATGCCGTTCGAGTGCGGGTTCGACACCATCGGAAATGCAACCATCATCCTCCACGACGGCGAGCCGCTGCTCGCCACCGACCCGTGGATCACCGGGCCGGCCTACTTCGGGAGCTGGGGCCTCGCGCACCAGATCCCGGCGGAGCAACTGGAGGCGGTGCGCCGCTGCAAGTACCTCTGGGTGTCGCACGGCCACCCCGACCACCTGAGCGGCGATTCGCTGGCAGCTCTCAAGGACAAGACCATCCTGGTGCCGGACCATCGTGGCGCGCGCGTCTGCAACGACCTGCGCGCGCAGGGCTACGACGTGCAGGTGCTGCCCGACCGCCAGTGGTTCGAGCTGAGCCCCCGCGTCAAAGTGCTCTGCATCGCCGACTACAACCAGGACGGCGTGCTCATCTGCGACGTGAACGGCCGGCTGGTCCTGAACCTCAACGACGCCGGCGACCGCGGCTGGGGCGGCTTCGTGAAGAAGCTCGCCAGGGGCTACGCCCGCGTCTTCCTGCTCAACCTGTGTGGATTCGGCGACGCCGACATGATCAACTTCTGGGGCGAGGACGGCCGCATGTTGCCCCTGCCCCCGCGCACGCCACTGGGCGCTACCCTGAGCAGCCGCGCCCGGTACTGGGGCGCCAACGCGGCCATTCCCTTCAGCGCCATGCACCGCTTCCAGCGCACCGACAGCGCCTGGGCCAACCGCGTCTCGGCCACGCTCGAGGACTACTCCGACGGGTTCGACGACTCGAGCTGCGAGCTCTTCCCCGCCTACCTGCGCTACGACTGCGTCACCGACGACGTCACCCCGCTCTGCCCCGCGCCCAGCCGCGAGCCGCTGCACGAACCGGCAGAGTTCGGCGACGACTGGAAGGAGCCGCTGGAGCCGGAGGACAAGGCGCGGCTGCGCAGCTATTTCCTCTCCTTCGAGGCGCTCAGGGCCAACATCGACTTCCTCCGCTTCGTGGTGGGCGGCGACGAGACCCTGGTGGAGCTGCGCGCGAGCGACTTCCGCCGCGGCCTCACCTTCGAGGTGCCGCGCGGCTCGCTGATGAGCGCGGTGCGCTGGGAGATCTTCGACGACCTGTTGATCGGCAACTTCATGAAGGTCACCCTGCACGGGGACTGGGGCCCGGGCCGGCTCTATCCCGACTTCAGCCCCTGGGTGGCGAAGTACGGCGACAACGGGCGCGCGAAGACGATGGAGGAGCTGCGCGAGTACCACCGCGCCTACTTCCGCAGGGCGCCCGCCGCGTACCTCAAGCACCGGTTCGAGGTGGGCTTCCTCATGCCGCTGCAAGAATCGGCCTCCTCGCTGCTGCGCTCGCGGCTGGGAGCGAACTCCGCCGCCTTCCGGGGGGCGAAGAAGGCGTTCTGGGCGCTGCGCACCCGGTTGTGAAGTTGCGCGGGCGTCACATCCCCGCCACAAATCGGGGGTATGACGCGCGACGTGCACCCCCGCATCCTCATCGTCGAGGACGAGAAGGACATCGTGCAGGTGCTGGAGTTCGCGCTCCGGCAGGCCGGATTCGATCCGGTTGCGTCGCGCGACGCGACCGAGGCCTTCGCGCGCATCCGGGAACGGCCCCCCGACGCGGTGCTGCTCGATCTCATGCTCCCGGGCCTGCCCGGCACCGAGATCTGCCGCCAGCTCAAGTCCAATCCCAAGACCGCCGCGGTGCCGGTGATCATGCTCACCGCCCGAGGCGACGAGCTGGATCGCGTGGTCGGGTTCGAGCTGGGCGCCGACGACTACATCACCAAGCCCTTCTCCGTGCGCGAGGTGGTGCTGCGGCTCAAGGCAGTGCTCCGGCGCGGAGCGCCCGGCGAGTCGCCCCCTGCGAACGAGGTGGGGCCGATCCGGCTGGACCGCGAGGCGCACCGCGTGTTCGTCGACGGGCAGGAGGTGGAGCTGACGGCGCTGGAGTTCAAGCTCCTCGAGACCTTCATCGCCCGGCTCGGACGGGTGCAGACCCGCGAGCAACTCCTGCGCGACGTCTGGGAGGTGAACGTCGATCTGCAGACGCGCACCGTGGACACGCACGTGAAGCGGCTGCGCGAGAAGCTGGGCAGCGGCCGCGACCTGATCGAGACGGTGCGCGGCCTGGGCTACCGCATGTCCGACCCGGCGGAGGGCTGATGCCGCTGTTCGGCGGGAAGCCGACGCTCGAGCAGGCGCTGGAGAAGGTGCGCGCCGAGCTGCGCGCGGGCACGCTCTCTCCCGAGGTCTTCGACGAGCTGCGGCGGCGCGACCAGCCGCTGGTCTCCGGCGGGCTGGAGCCGCCCGGGCTGCAGGAGATGCTGGAGGCCATTCCGGGAGCGGCGGCGCTGCTCGAGGTGGGCGGGCGGATGGCGGCCCGCAACGCGGCCATGGCGCAGCTTGCCGGCGACGCCGAGACCGTGCTGGAGGCGACGCGGAGCGCCGACCTTCAAGAACTCTGCGCGCGCGGCCTCGCCGGCTGGCCGTACCGGCGCGACCTGACCCTGCCCGCCCAGGACGCGCAGGTGGAGGCGGTGGTGGCTCCGCTGTCGCACGCGCGCGCGCTCCTGGTCCTGCGCGATCTCTCCGCCGAGCGGCGCGCCGATCGGGTGCGTCGCGACTTCATCGCCAACGCCTCGCACGAGCTGCGCACCCCGGTCACCGCGGTGCGCGCCGCCGCCGAGACGCTGCTGGAGGGCGGCCTCGCCCTGCCCGACCCGGCCCGCGACTTCGTGCAGATGATCGCCCGCCATGCCGACCGGCTCTCCCGCCTCACCGACGACCTCCTCGATCTCTCCCGGCTGGAGACGGGCGCGTGGAAGCTGCAGACCAGCCCGGTGCAGCTCGCCGAGGTGGCCGAGGCGATCATCGATCTCTTCCGCGAGCGCGCCGAAAGCAAGCGCATCGCGCTCGCCGCCGACGTGCCCGAGCGCCTGCGCGCCAACGCCGACCGGCAGGCGCTCGAGCAGATCCTCTCCAACCTGGTGGACAACGCGGTGAAGTTCACGCCCGAGGGCGGCCGGGTGACGGTGCTCGGCGACGGCCTCGGTCCCACGGTGATGATCTCGGTGGTGGATACCGGCCCCGGCGTTCCGCCGCAGCACCAGGCGCGCATCTTCGAGCGCTTCTACCGCGCCGACGCCGGCCGCTCGCGCGAGCTCGGCGGCACCGGCCTCGGGCTGGCCATCGTCAAGCACCTCGCCCAGGCCATGGCCGGGGAAGCTGGCGTGGAAAGCACCCAGAACGGCTCACGTTTCTGGGTCAAGCTGCAGTCCGCCTGAGGGCTCCGAGGCTCCGCCCCGCGGGCCTTCCGCGCGCGCATGCCGCGGCAGATGTCACACGCCTGTCACACGGGCGGTGTACAGGGCCGCATGCTCGAAAAACTGATGCCCAGGTCGGACGAGTTCTTCGACGACTTCGACGCCCAGGCCGACGCCACCGTCCGCGGCGCCCGCCTGCTCTGTTCGCTGCTCGCCGACTTCCGCGACGTGGAGCGCAAGGTCGCCGAGATCAAGTCGGTGGAGCACCAGGGAGACGAAATCGCCCATCGCGCCTTCGAGCGGCTGCACAAGCAGTTCATCACTCCCTTCGACCGCGCCGAGATCCACCGCCTGCTCGGACGCATCGACGACGTGCTCGACCTCACCGACGCCACCGCCGAGCGCCTCCTGCTCTACGAGGTGGGCATCGTGCCGCAGGCGGCGAAGGACCTGGCCAAGCTGCTGGTGCCCTGCACCGAGAAGCTGCAGGAAGCGGTGCGCGCCCTGCGCGAGATCAAGAACCCCGCGCAGATCCTCAAGGCCTGCCGGGACATCAAGACCTTCGAGAGCGAGGCCGACGCGCTCGGCCGCGCCGCCATCGCCGCACTCTTCAAGAGCGGCGCCGACGCGCTCAGCATCATCAAGTGGAAGGAGGTCTACGACCTGATGGAGACGGCCACCGATCGCTGCGAGGACGTGGCCAACGTCATCGAGGGCGTGGTCCTGGAGCACGCGTAGATGATCGGGATCGTCGTGGCGCTCATCGCGCTGGCGCTGGTGTTCGACTTCCTCAACGGCTTCCACGACGCGGCCAACTCCATCGCCACCGTCGTGTCCACGCGGGTGCTCGCGCCCGGCTTCGCCGTGGTCTGGGCGGCCTTCTTCAACTTCGTCGCGGCCTTCGGCGGCGGTGTCAAGGTGGCGAACACCATGGGCACCGGCGTGATCGAGTTCCCCATGCTCAAGGCGCAGGGCACCAGCATGGTGCTGACGGTCATCTTCGCCTCGCTCTGCGGCGCCATCGTCTGGAACCTGCTCACCTGGTGGTGGGGCCTGCCCTCCTCCTCCTCGCACGCGCTGGCGGGCGGGCTGATCGGCGCCACGCTCCCCGCGCTCGGCCTGCACGGCCTGGTGGGCGAAGGCATCGGCAAGATCGCGCTCTTCATCGTCCTCTCGCCGCTCATCGGCATGGTGCTGGGCACCGCCACCATGGTCGTGACCACCTGGTTCGTGCGCAAGCGCACGCCGGCGCAGGTGGACAAGTGGTTCCGGCGGCTGCAGATCCTCTCCTCCGGCATCTTCTCCTACAGCCACGGCACCAACGACGCGCAGAAGACCATGGGCATCATCGCGGTGGTGCTCTACGGCACCATCTGGGCGGACCGTCCCTTCCACGTGCCCTTCTGGGTGATCCTCATCTGCCACGCCGCCATCGCGCTGGGCACCGCCCTGGGCGGCTGGAGGATCGTCCGGACCATGGGCCACAGCCTCACCAAGCTGCAACCCATCGGCGGCTTCTGCGCCGAGACCGGCGGCGGCGTCACCATCCTCGCCATCTCCCGGCTGGGCATTCCCGTCTCCACCACGCACACCATCACCGGCGGCATCGTCGGCGTGGGCGCCACCAAGGGGACGCGCGCGGTGCGCTGGGGAGTGGCGGGGAGGATCGTCTGGGCGTGGATCCTCACCATTCCGGCGGCGGCCGCGGTGTCCGCGGCGATCTACGTGGCGACACGGTCCCTGCTCGCGCTGGGCTGAATTGCCGGGCGTTGCCAGCGCCGGCGCATCTTCGTATTTGTGGTCCCATGCAAATCCGCACGAGGTGGTTCCAGGCTGGACTGGTGGCGGTGCTCGCGCTCTTCGCGGCTCCCGCGGGCAACGCCGCCGGCGCGGGCCAGGCCGTCTACGAGCGCGAGTGCGCGCAGTGCCATGGCGCCGGCGGCAAGGGAGACGGCGAGGAGGCGCAATACCTCACGACGCTGCCGAAGGACTTCAGGAGCGGCGCCCTCGACAAGCGCAGCGACGAGTTCCTGGCGGCGGTGGTGGCAAAGGGCGGACCGGCCAAGGGGCTCTCCGATTCGATGCCCGCGTTTCCCAAGCTCTCCAAGGCAGAGCTTGACGCCGTGATCGCGTACGTCCGCCAGCTCGGCAGGGGCGGCGCCGGCCAGCCCGCGAAGTGACCGGCGCCAGTCCCCGGAAAACACCCCGCCAGGCCATTGCGACCGTGGCGGGGGACGATCGAGCGTCGCTGGGGGGGGGATCACGACACAGGACCGCGACGATGGAGTACGCGAGGCACACCCGCGGGTAAATCCCGTACGCACGCGACACGCATACCCGTTCCGAGGGGGTAGAATCGCACCCTCCATGGGCCCGGCCGATCGCGACAGGGAAGCGCTGGCCAGGCTGCGCGCCGCGGGGCGCTCGGGCGCGGGCCTCTTCGCGATCTGCTGCATCGAGCGGTTGCGGCCGCTCCTCGACCACGTGCCGTCGGGCGCGCCGGTCCTGGTGGCGGGCGTCTCGCTCACGCAGCTCTGGCGCGTGCTCGAAGGGGCCGAGCGCCCGGACCCACGCCGCCTCGCCGAGCTGTCGAACGCATGCTGGTCGCTGGTGGAGGTGGAGCCGGCGCCGCGCGTGCCGGCGATCTACCTGGAGCTGCTGGCCGCGGGAGCGCACGACGCGCTCGAGACGTATCTCTCCGGCGATCCGCAGCACGCCATCCGCGCCGCGCAGAAGGCGTGCGAGGCGGCGTCGCACGCCGCGAAGGATCTGCTGGAGAAGGAGCGCGCGTCGCAGGATGGCGACCTCCAGGAGATCTCCGCGCCGGCGCGCGCGGGCGCCGCGCTTCCGCAACTCGCGACGCGCCTGCGCCAGCGGGCCGAGGGCCAGGGAAAGAAGTTCGTCGAGGCGCTCCTCGAGGCTGCGAAGCGGAAGAAGCGCTGAAGCCGGGCCGCCCCGGCCTCTCCCGGGCGCAACCGATGCGCCGCGCGGCCGGTGCGCGCGCAATGCGCTCGCGCGGCAACAGATCGCGGTGCGGTTTGCTCGCCCCCGCGGCGCGGTCCGGGCAAGAACCGTCGCGAAATGGCGCGCGGACCGCAGGGCCTCATCACCATGCTCGGGGTTGCCGTCGGGCTCGGCTTCGGCGTCCTCGTCGGCGTGGGCGGCTTCACCTTCACCTATGCGCGCGGCGCCTCCTACCTGACCAACGACCCGAAGGCGTGCGCCAACTGCCACATCATGCGCGAGCAGTTCGAAGGCTGGAGCCGCTCCAGCCACCACGCCGTCGCCGTCTGCAACGACTGCCACACGCCGCACGACTTCGCCGGCAAGTGGCTCACCAAGGCGATGAACGGCTGGAACCATTCCTTCGCCTTCACCACCGGCAGGTTCGAGGAGCCCATCCGCATCGGGCCGCGCAACCGCGCCGTCACCGAGGCTGCCTGCAGGTCCTGCCACGCGCAGCTCACCGCCGCGATCGATCATCCCGGCAACGCCGGCGCCGCGCAGAAGCTCGCCTGCCTGAAGTGCCACTGGAACGTCGGGCACGCCCACTGAGGAGTCCTCCATGTCCGAAACAACTCCGAACCCGCCGCCCCGGTCCCTGCTCCGGGTGGCCGTGATCGTGGCCGTCGTGGCCGCCGCCGCCGCGGCGCTGGTGACCGCGCTGCTCGTCAACATCTTCGAGAAGAAGACCGAGGCGCAGAACCCGTTCTTCCGGGTGGTGGAGATCGGCGACGACGTCGAGGACCCCGCGGTGTGGGGGAAGGACTTCCCGCTGCAGTACGACCAGTACAAGAAGACCGTCGACCAGGTGCGTACGCGCTATGGCGGCAGCGAGGCGGTGCCGCACACGCCCACGCAGGCCGACCCGCGCAGCGTGATCTCGCAGAGCAAGCTGGAAGAGGACCCGCGCCTCGTCACCCTCTGGGCGGGCTACGCGTTCTCGAAGGACTTCCGCGAGGAGCGCGGCCACGCGTACATGCTCACCGACCAGGAGCTGACCCAGCGGCAGGTGGTGGTGAAGCAGCCCGGCACCTGCATCCAGTGCCACGCCTCGGTCTACCTGCCGATGAAGCGGCTGGGCAACGGCGACCTCACCAAGGGGTTCGAGGCGCTCAACCAGATGAGCTACGTCGAGGCGCGCAAGCAGGTGAGCCACCCAGTGGCCTGCATCGACTGCCACGACCCGAAGACGATGGCGCTGCGGGTGACGCGGCCCGCGTTCCTGGAGGGCATCGCCAAGGTGAAGGCGTCCGCCGGCATCCAGAACTACGACGTCAACAAGATGGCCACCCGCCAGGAGATGCGGGCGTACGTCTGCGGGCAGTGCCACGTCGAGTACTACTTCAAGGGCACCGAGAAGCGGCTCACCTTCCCCTGGGACAAGGGGCTGCAGGCGGACCGGATCCTCGCCTACTACGACGAGGCCGGCTTCAAGGACTGGGTGCACAAGGAGACCGAGGCGCCCTCGCTCAAGGCGCAGCACCCGGAGTTCGAGACCTGGAGCCAGGGCGTGCACGCGCGCTCCGGCGTCTCCTGCGCCGACTGCCACATGCCCTACATCCGGGTGGGCGCGCAGAAGATCAGCGATCACCACGTGCGCAGCCCGCTGCTCAACATCGCCAATGCCTGCCAGACCTGCCACCGCTATCCGGAGTCGGAGATCCGCGAGCGGGTGGACCAGATCCAGAACCGCCACTACGAGCTGCGCAACCACGCCATGGACGCGCTCATGGACCTGATCCGCGACGTCAAGGACGCGAAGGAGAAAGGCCTCACCGACGAGCAATTGAAGAAGCCGCGCGACTTCCATCGCAAGGCGTCGTTCCTGCTCGACTTCGCGGAGGCGGAGAACTCCACCGGGTTCCATGCGCCGCAGGAAGGCAGCCGCATCCTCGGGCTGTCACTGGACTACTCGCGGCAGGGACAGCAGATGCTGGCTGCGCTCTGGCGCGAGAAGGCCGGCGCGGGCGCCCCTTCGCAGCCGGCGCGCGCGCCCGCAGGCGTGGACGCGCCGCGGCCCACTCCCGGCGCGGTGGTGAATCCGTCCGAGGCGGCGAGGCGCTAGCTCCAATGCCACTCGGTCAAGATGGCGTGGCACGTTTCACGTTGGCATGACCGAAGACGGTACGGTGACGTTGACGACGACGACCCCGTGAACGGCTGGGTGGGGTGTCACGATCGTTGCTTCGGACTCGCGCGGTCGCCTGTGTACCGGTTCATCCATTGGTCGCCAAATGCCCGTCTCGCGGCCAGATCGTTGTGGAAACGGCAGAGCAGCCGGAGGTTCCCTG
>DASSQZ010000287.1:0-6259 GCA_035702105.1 Myxococcales bacterium
GTTTCGTCGATGGCGCAGACCTTGTTGTCGACCAGGCCGGTGGGAAGGGCCACTTCGCGGACCACGCTCTCGGTCACGTCGGTCGCGACCCCGGAAGCCTTCTTCGGCCAGGCGATCCAGAGGCCGCACGCGGGAGCCATCCGCCGCCGCAGCGAGGGGAGCAGCCGTTCGAGCTCGGCCCGCCTGGACACGAACGCCACGATGACGTCGAGCGGGGCCTTGCCGGAGATCCCCTTCTGCGCGCGGACGTTCCCGGGCAGCCCACCCAGCGTCTTCCCGAAGTCCGCGGGCGCGCCGACCAGCGCGACCACGTGCCCGGCCTTGATCCCGAGCTTGTCCACCAGCGGAGTCCCGGAGTAGCCCGCCATCCGCCTTCAACCCTCCGCGTAACGAGGCAATTCGGAAGCCTCCGCAACCCGCGCTCCCCTGCGCGGCCAGAGCGCGGCAGCGCCGGCGGCGCCGGAAGCGAGGATTGCCGCCGCCGCGAGCGGGTGCGGGAACAGCCACTCGAGGAACGGACCGACCTGCACGGGAGCGCTCTTGCTGGCCGCGTCGAGGATCTGCAGCACGAAGGGCGTCGCCGAGCGCATCCAGCCGGCGGCGTGCTTGCCGATCTGGATCAGCGCCGAGAGGTAGAACAGCCCCCAGAAGAGGGCCAGCGCGGCGCCGCTCGTGCTGCGCGCCGGACCGCCTCGCGCGGAGGAATAGAAGAACCCCAGCGGCAGGCAGAAGAGCGGCATCACCAGCATCAGGTAGCGCGCGTCGTGCGCGGCGCCGCCGCCCCAGGTGGCGTGCTTGGAGGTGAGCAGCAACATCGCCAGTACCGGGAGGAGAATCGCAGCCCCACGCCGCGCGCCGATCTGTTTCCACATCGACGGCACGGCCCAGAATGCAAGCGCGAGCACGGGGCTGTAGAGGAGCAATCCCGCCTCCGGGCGCAGGAGCAAGCCGACGAGACCCTCCGAGAAACGACCGCCGTACATCGTCGAGATCCTTCGGGTGACCTCCCAGCCTACGTGGTAGCGATACGGCGTCGAAAAGGGCGATCCAAACGCGACCGCCGAGTAGATCATGCCGGGCAGCACGCCCACTGCCATCCCCACCGCAAGCGGCCACAACGCGCTGGCCCGCGCGATGAGCGACGGTCCCTTCTTGAACGCAGCTGCCGCCGCGACGCCGGCGATCACCGAACCGGACACCGCGGCGGAGTAATCGATGACGACGCCATAACCGCAGGCGAGACCGAGAGCGAGGAGAAGCCGCCTGGCCCGCGCCGTTTCCAGTGCCCGCTCTTCGATCACGAGGAGCGCCAGCCAGAGCTCGAGTATGCCGAAGAACGCGGAGGGAGCGTGGCTCCAGAGCGAGCTCGAGTAGGTCCGGTGCGGCGTACACAGCTCCAGGGCCACAGCTCCGAGCGCGGCCGCGCTCCGGCCAAGCCCCAGCTTCCGCCCGGTCGCGAAGACGAGCCCCACGGCGAGCGCGCCGAGCAGCGCAGGGAGAAGGGCGGCGATGGTCTGGAGTTGCTTCCCGGAGGCTCCGATCGCCCTTCCGGAGAGGTACAACGGCAGCGAGAGCAACGCCGTCCCGGGAGGCCGGTCGGAGTAGTAGTGGCCACCCCTCCATGAGAGATCGGTGTTGTACGTGTAGGAAAGAAAGCGATCGATCACGGCCGAATGATCCTCCGCCATCGCCAGGATCAGCGCGTAATGCGAGCCGTCGTTGGAGCACACGAGCCCGCAGTCCAGCAGGACGGACGTGGCCAGGGAGAGCGAACAGAGTCCTGCGATCACCGCCAGATCCCGCCTGCGATCCAAGGTCATTCCGCCACCATATACGGGACGCTGCGCGCGCAGGCGAGTTCCGGGAAACCGTGCGCAAAGCCGCTCTCCGCTCGGTTCCCGCCTTTCTGCGGCGGCGCCGTAATCGCGGCCGCCCTCGCGACCTTCCCTCCCGGAGGTTACGACGGATGGCGCGCATGACGACCGCCCGGCTCCTCGACGCCGGCGACCCCTTTCCCAGGCTGGAGCTGGCGCTCACGGGCGGCGGGCAACTGACCCTGCCCGGCGGAATCGCGACCCCGTACGCCGCCGTGCTCGTGAACCGCGGGAGTTGGTGCGCCTTCTGCAATGCCCAGCTCAGGGCCTTCCAGTCGGGGCTGGCGCGCCTTGCCCAGGCCGGGATCGGGGTGTTCAGCCTCTCGGCGGATCCCCTGGAGAGGGCCGCCGCCATGGTGGCGGCGAACGGGCTCACCTTTCCGGTTGCGTACGGCGTCTCCGTGGAGGAGGTCGCACAAAGGCTGGGCGCCTATTACGACCCCAGGCCGGACTTCACCGCGCCCTACCTCCAGTCGGCGGGATTCGTGCTGGGTCCCGGAGGCGTGGTGCTGACGGCGGTGTACAGTTCTGGCGCAATCGGCCGGCTGGTCTGGCAGGACGTCCTCGGTTTCGTCGAGTATCACCGGGCGCACTCCCCAGCGCGAGGGACCGCGGCGTGAAGACCAACTTCGTCGGCTGGATCTCGACGCTGGCGCGGACGCACACGCGGCCGCTCGCGGCCGTGGCCGTGCGCGAAGGGCTGGCCCGGTTCGAGGCGGTGGACGCGGTGCAGGAGGCGTTCTCGACGCTGCTGGCGCTGCCCCAGGCGCGTGAGCTGTCGCTCGACGACGAGGGCGCGGCGAGGCTGATGGCGGTCCTGGTCCGGAACGCCGCGCGGAACATGCGCCGGCGGCGCCAGCGGGCGCGCTCCCACGAGCCTCTCGAGGGCGCGGCGGAAGTCGCCGGCGACACCCCGGGGGTCGACGCGCTGATCGCAGCGGCCGAGGAGCACGTCGCCCTGCTCGGGTGCGTGAACCAGCTCGCCGAGCTTCAGCGCCACGTGCTCACCATGCGCGTGCTCGACGAGCTGACCCCCGAGGACGTGGCCGGCACCCTGAAGCTGACCACCGGCCACGTCGCGGTCCTGCTCCACCGCGCCAGGCGCCGCCTGCTCGAATGCCTGGAGCGAGGGAGGGCGGAGGCCGGGTAACGTCGCGCCCCGCGCTCGTCCATGCTCACCAGCGATCGCGCCGTGGGGATCTGCTGTGCGATCCTCTCGGTGCTCCTCTTCTCCAGCTTCACGCTCGCCTCCCGGCTTGGCCTCCGCTCCTCGCTGATGCTGCCGGACCTCGCCGCGCTGCGGTTCGGGATCGGCGGGGCCCTGCTCCTGCCGGTGCTCCTCCGCCACGGCCTTCGCCGTCTGCCCTGGCGCCGGGCCGCTGCTCTGGCCCTCCTCGGCGGGCTCGGCTTCGCGCTGCTCGCCTACACCGGCTTCTCGCTCGCGCCCGCCGCGCACGGCGCCGTGCTCCTGCACGGCACGCTGCCGTTGTTCTCGCACCTGCTCGCGCCGGCTCCCGGGGCGGAAGGACGCACGCGGCGCCTGGCCGGCATCGTCCTCATCGCAGCCGGCGTGGCGCTGATGGCCTGCGACAGCCTCTCCGTGGCCAGTGCCCGTCAGCTCGCGGGGGACGGCTTCCTCCTGCTCGCCTCGCTCTCCTGGTCCGCGTACGGCGCGTTGTCGCGCCGCTCGGGGCTGCCGCCCGCCGTCGGGGCCGCCGCGGTGGCGGTGCTCTCGATGTGCGGCTTCCTCCCGCTCTACGCGCTCCTGCCGGGCAAGGCGCTTCTTCAGGCGGCGCCAGGGGAGCTGCTGCTCCAGGCCGTGGTCCAGGGCGCGCTGATCGGCGCCGTCTCCATCTTCGTCTACACGCGCGCGGTGGCGGCGCTGGGCGCGGCGGAGACCGCGCTCCTGGCCGCCGCGGTTCCCTGCATCACCACGCTCGCCGCCATCCCCCTGCTCTCGGAAGTCCCCACCGCCGCCGCGCTGGCAGGGGTCGGCGTGGTCACTGCGGGAATGGTGGTCGCCCGGTCACCGGGGCCCATCCGCCTGGAAGCGTCGAGGTGCGACAAAAGGACCGCGCCGGGGCGCCGCGGGGCCGTTTAACAGACTCGAATCATCCATGGAGGCATTCATGTCGGGAACGCTCGATCGCCGCGAGATCCTCACCGGCCTGGCCGGCCTGGGCACCGTCCTCATCGCCGGCGAGTTGCGCGCGCAGGCGGAGCATGCGGGACACGCTGGGCATGGCCTCGACGCTGCGGGGGCTGCGCCAACTTCCCCAGCCCTCAAGGCTGTCGCCGACGCCACTGCAAACTGCTTGCGCGACGGGCGCTATTGCATGGCGCGCTGCACCGATCACCTCGCCGCGGGTACGCCGCTGATGGCGGAGTGCCAGCGCGCGGTGATGAACATGCTGGCGGTGGTCCAGGCCACGGCCGACGTGGCGGGCTACCGCAACGCGAGCTCCGCGAACATGAAGGCGCTGGCGAGCACTTGCGCAGCCTTTTGCCGCACCTGCGCCAAGGCCTGCGAGCCGCACGCGGAGCATCACGCCGAGTGCCAGGCCTGCAGGGACGCCTGCCTCCAGTGCGCCAAGGCATGCGAGGCGTTCACGGCGCAGGCTTGATCCAGGGCTACCCTCCGCGAGGCGAGGGCGGCGCCCGCAGGATCCGCGCGACCGTCATGATCGTGTTCCAGTTCCGCGTCGTCGCGCGGGCGCCGAGGAGCCGGTCCATCTGCCCCAGGTAGCCGATCGTCTTCATGTGGCGGCGATACATGCCGAAGACGAAGCGATCGCTTGCGCCAAGCACGCGAACCAGCCACTTGCCTTCGCGCGGCAGCGCAAACGGAAGCGGAGCCTGCAGCGTGGCCCCGGTCACCAGGACGCTCACGAATCGGGTCACGTCCGGCGCGGCAGGCTTCGCGCCGAACGGGTTTTCCGAGGCCAGGCGCACGAGGCTCTCCCCTTCGCACAGCGCCACCTCCACCTCGAAGGGCAGCTTCTTCAGCAGTGCCGCGCGAAACCTCCCCTGCGGGCCCGGCTTCCGCACGACGAACGTGCCGGCGGCGCCCACGTTCACGACGTCGTATTTCCGCAACGCGCGGGCGAGCAGGCTGGGACGAAACGTCCGGTGGCCGCCCACGTTCACGCCCCGGAGGAAGACCACGAGCGCCATGAAGGTAACTCTACGGCCTCTTTCGCCCGGCGAGGCGCCTTTGCGCGGCGCGCGCCGTTTTCCGCGCGGCATCGCTACCGGCGGCGATAGTGCAGCTCCACGATGCCCGACTTGAGCCGTTTCGCGGCCACGAACTTGAGCCGCAATGGTTCCCGCAGGCCGGAGAACAGGAACGGGCCGTGACCGGCCACCACGGGGTGGACGACGAAGCGGTACTCGTCCACCAGGCCCAGGCGCTGGAGCGTTGCCGAGAGCTGCGGGCTGCCCACCAGCACCCCGCGCGGCGTGGCCTTCTTCAACGCCTTCACCGCCCGGGTCAGGTCCCCTTCGAGGTGATGCGTGTTGCTCCACGGGAAGTCGCGGCGGGTGGTCGAGACCACGTACTTGGGCTTGGCTTCGAGCTTCCTCGCCCAGTCGCGGTTCGATGCCGACGCCTTCGGGTCTCGCGCTACCTGGGGCCAGGCCTCCTCCATCAGCTCGTAGGTGCGGCGCCCGAAGAGCATCGCTCCCGCCCCGTCCATCACCCGCGTCCAGTAGCGGAGCATCTCGTCGTTGGCGACCACCGCCCGGTGGTCGCAGCAGCCGTCCAGCGTCACGTTGAGGGCGAAAGTCAGGAGACCCATGGGGCGGACTGTGTTCCAGGATGCGGAGGGGTTCAAGGCTGGGCGAGATCCAAGCCTCGCCGCGGGACACCGGCCTCCACGCTGCGCGCGCTCACGTCGCGCAAGAGAACGCGTAGTCCGTCACCTGCGCGCGGCCGCTCTTCGTGCGATGATGCGTGCCCGGGCAGGGGGCCGGCAGCGGAGCCGGCGCGCGGCTCGGCCTCTGGCGACCGGGCTTGCGGCAACGCGAGGTGAGTGGCGTGCAGCACGACGACTTCCCCAACGCCTTCCTGCCGCCCTCCCTGCGCAGCGCGGCGATCCCGTGATCCGGCGGCGCGATCTGATGAAGCTCGCCGCAGTGGCCGCGCTCCCCACGCGGGCCGCTCGCCGCTCCGGCGGTTACGACGTCGCGGTGATCGGCGCCGGCGTCTTCGGGGCCTGGACCGCCTGGCACTTGCAGCGCGCGGGCCGCCGCGTCCTCATCGTCGACGCGTACGGACCGGCCAACGCCCGCGCCAGCTCGGGCGGGGAGTCGCGCGTCATCCGCCTCGGGTACGGCAAGGACGAGATCTACACGCGCATGGCGCTGGCCTCTCTCCGCTTCTGGGG